>NZ_CP081149.1:2600114-2925129 GCF_019665785.1 Deefgea piscis | reverse complement strand
ACTGCACAACCCAGCAATCCCAATAGTGGGGTGATTCAAGATGCTGGATTGGCGATTTTGGGGGGGATGAATGTGCAATTGCCCGCTGGCTATAAAAGTATGCGCGCTAATTTGGCATTTGATTATGAGCATGCAGCGCTCAGCGCTATTTTGGCTGATATGGACAGCTCACCGGTACTGCGCTTTGAATCATTCAAAATTATCCCAGGTAAAAAATCCGCACAAGGCCAATCCGTTAAAGGCCAATCTGCCGCCCGAGTCGAGGCAGTGGTGAGTGCTTATTATCGCGAAAGCGACGGCAGCGAGGAAAAACATGAATAAATTCCTCAGCAAAATGACCAATCGGCATTGGTGCAGCTTACTCATTCTGCTTTTTGTGTTGATTGGCTTGGTGATCGGTTTGAATACTTGGCTGCCAGCGCAGCCTAAAAAAATCGTTAAAGCTAAAGCGCGTACCGAGCTGATTAATATGGCAGCGCTGGAATCGATCGCAGCTCCCGTTGATCAGCAAGCCAGCTATTTAGCGTTGTATGAATTGGGTTTTTGGGATGGATTGCTTGGGCAAAAAAGCATTGAAGTACAGAGCTGGCGCATTATGGGTGGCTTTATGCGTGCCAAGCAAAGCTATGTCGTAGTCAAAGTGGCTGATTTGCCGGCGCAAGAGCTAAAGCAAGGCGATGAATTGCCAGATGGCAGTCAGATTGTGCGAATTAGAGATAGTGAAATCTGCATTCGACTGGCGGCAAAGAGCATAGCGCCTTTTGCACGGGAGGCGACCAAAGCGGCGTCAAGTCCGATCACGGTGGCGCAAGGGCGTCCGGCATCGGCGGTGGCGGTCGTTGGCAGCGTTGCTCGGCCGAGCAACATTGGGGCTTCACTACCTGTTGTGGCGCAGTGGAATGTGCTGGCTGAGATTAAGGTCGGGCTCAAACCCTATTTTGTGGTGATGCCAGCTGCATTGGATTTGCCACAGCAAGCGGCCAACTCGGCGAATACGGTTAAAACAGTAACGCCGCCGGGCGACATTATCGTGAATGGCGAAAAGGTCTCTTTTCGCAGTGGCGTGGTGGCTAAAGCAGAAAAATCAAAATCTAGCGTTGTTCAACCGGGGGATCGGCTGGCAACTCAAGATTATTTGTTACAACCGAGCAAAGGCGTGATTTGCTTACCGTTGTCGGGGCCTGCTTTAGAGACTCGATAGCTTAGAAGGGCGAATTTGGACTGCGACTGATCTGTTGATCATCGATCACACATAGGATAAGCAATGTATTATCGATTTCGCATTATTTCGTTGAGCATCATTTCGCTATTTGCGGTGTCCAGCTATTCGGGCAGTGCCGAGCCGATTTGGCCCGCCGGCTTACGTCCGGCCATTGCCTCTGGTGTTGCCAGCAGTTCAGCCAGCGGGGTATCGGCGCAGGCGCCAGCGTCAGCGTCAGCGTCAGCCAAGCCATTTGCCGGTGAATCAGCGCCGCGTGCGGCGCAAATTAGCCGCGATAATCCAAAGCCACCATTACCCACTCGTAGTAGCACGGTCAAACCCGATGCCGCGCCCAGCACCTTGGATCAAACCAAGGCGGAATTGAGTCTGAATTTTGATCAAGTGCCATTACCCACCTTTATTCAGGTGTTGTATGGATCGGTGCTGCGTAAACCGATTGTGATTGATGCCAATTTACAAAAACGAACTGACTTGGTTTCTGTGCGCACCGGCGCGCCGCAGACCGCAGCGCAAATCGACAAAATTGCCCGTAGCTTACTCAAAAGCTATGGCATTGCGATTTTTGAATCGGGCGGTTTTTATCGGGCGGTGGCCGATGATGAAAAGCAAGGCTACGTGGCCGAGATTAGCCGCAGCAGTAGTAATCCCGAAACGCCGCCATCGCTTCGGCCGGTGTGGCATTTTGTTGAGCTTGAATCGGTTAAAACCAGTGATGTCGCCACCACCTTAAAACAAGTTTTTAATAATCGAATCGAAATTCGGGAAGACAGCGCCAAAAACGCCTTATTGATTTCGACGCAATCGGGTGAAATGGGCGCGGTATTAGAAACATTACAAATTCTCGACCAGCCTTTAATGCGGGGCCGTAAGAGCATTCGGATTAATCCGAGCTATTGGTCGGTGGATGAGCTAGTTAAGCGGCTTTCAGATATTTTAACCGCTGAGGGCTTTGCCATTTCTAATAGCCCAAGTGGTGGCGCGCCGATTGTGATGCTGCCGATTGGGCCAATTAATAGCATTGTGGTGTTTGCTACTAGCGACAAAGTTTTACAGCATGTTGCCGATTGGTCGATCAAGCTTGACCAACCTACAGCCAATGCGGGCGGCGGGTATTTTTCTTATCCAGTACGGCATACCGATGCTGAGTTATTGGCCAAAACATTACAAGAACTCATGAACGGCGCTCCGGTTGCAGCCACCAGTGGCGGTGCCGCACCTCGCTCTAGCCGCGTGGTCGTCAATAAGCCCACCAATACGCTGATTATTCAAGGCAGCGCCGAAGAATTCACCCGCTGGATGGGTTTGCTCAAAGAGCTCGATCGCCCCAGCAAAATGGTGTTGATTGAGGCCACTATTGCTGAAGTCACACTGGGCGACAATCTGAATCTGGGGATTGAATGGGCGTTTGATAATAATAACGTGGTTGGCGGCACACTGGGCGGCCTAGGTATCGGCTCGGCGGGCTTGCTGCTCAAATACATTAAGCCCGGCCAAGTAAAAGCAGTGATTAACGCTTTGGCCAATAATAACCGCGCTCAGATTATCTCTAGCCCACGACTGATGGCGCGCAATGGTGAAAGCGCCAGCATTAATGTGGGTAAAGAAGTGCCGATTGTCACCAGCCAGCAAAGCGATAGTAATACCGGCGTTGCCACTGGCGGCGTGCTGCAAACCATTCAGTATCGACAAACCGGGGTTCAGCTTAAAGTTCGTCCGGTGATTCATGCTGGCGGGCGCATTGATATGGAAGTAATGCAAGAAGTCAGCTCGCCGCAGCAAACTACGACGGGCGTGAGCACTACGCCGACGTTTGCCACCCGCCGCCTTGATACCCGTTTAACTGCGCGGGATGGCCGCACCATTGTGTTGGGTGGATTGATGGATCAAGCCAATGAAGAGGGCGATGCTGGTATTCCGTATTTAAAAGACATACCGGTGATCGGGCAAGCATTTCGTACCAATACCAGCCGCTCAACGCGCTCGGAGCTGATTTTATTATTGACGCCCTACATTATTGAGAGCGATGAAGATGCCGAGCAAATCACCAGTGCTTTGCGAGAAAACATCGGCGCTAGTTTAAAAGTACCGCGTAGCGGTTTAGAAACTTTAGCGGGCATCAAGGCAACGCCGGTGGCCTTATCACCGCTGATCATGCAGCCAAGTAGTGTCAATCTGGTGGAAACCAGCGTAGCGGTCATGCCATTATTGCCTAATGAGACGAGTATTACCTCGCAGCCTATGACTACATTGAAGCCGGATGCATTACCCCAAGCACAAATGATTACCGACCCCGAGCTACTGGAGGCCATAGCGCAATCGAAACAGCCGCGTTGACCGCCAATCCACGATTGGCAGCGATGGATTAGCGCCATTGCTGCGCTACATCTTTTTACCAGCGATTGATTTTAACGAATCAATCGCTTTTTTTATGCCTGTTGATGTGGTGGGTGATGCGGTGGGTAGAGGTGGAGTGGTGTAGGTCCGATTAGCGCAGCGTAATCGGACGCATGAGGGCGGCGGTATGTGGGTGATTGTTGGTCATGACGCAGGTGATTGGCGATGTTGGGTGAATTTTTTGCCATGACGCCGCTGCGGTGGGTGATGCTATTGCGCTGGTGATTCGCGGCTAAAGCCTCCGATTACGCTGCGCTAATCGGAGCTACGGAGCTACGGACCTATCAGCAGCCAGTACGATTTGTCAGTAATTCAAGCGGTGAATCTTGTTGTAAATGTGCAGGTGCAGCAATTTTAAATTCAGTTCGCATAAATTTAAAAAGTCAGAAAAAGTGCTGTTTTTAGCCGTTTTAAATTGTAAGAAATGCTGTTAAATCAGCAGTTTGTGGTTTTTTTGATGACTTCTAAAGAGCAAATAACCATACGTCATAATGCATGTTATTTGTGCCTTGTTTTCTTATTTTTGTCAGTTTTATTGTTTTTTGAATAGTTTGATGAAAGGTTGTGAAATTATTTGATATTTTTGGAGAAAGTATTAAGGTGGATATGTGGTTTGGATTGTAAATATTTGGGTTGATTGCTTTCTTGTAAATTACCTTGTATTTGCTTGTGTTGAATTAATCCGGGCTTAGCCATGTTGGCGAGCTTGTTGTAGTTGAAGCGAAGTAAAAACTTTTTATTTTCTATAGGGATGTCAAAAATGAAACGTAATTTAATGCTTGCTGCTGCTTTCGCCACCGCTTTTGTTGCTGTTACTGCGAATGCGGGTACTTCTTCAGTAGAAACAACTAAATATGCCTCTGAGTTTTATTCTGGTACAGCTACTAATACCACGTTGAAAGCTGGTGCTTCTACATTTACTTTGGCCACAGCTGCTGGTTTACAAGCGTTGCCAGTAGGTTCTTTAATTAATATTACAATCAGTGAGGGCGAATGGGTTGTTCCTGCGACATCAACGTTACTTAAAGTTGGCACTGGTGGCACCTTTGATAATAATGGCGTCTTGATTAGCAATCCTAAAACACTTCAGTTTAAAGTTGCGACCATTGGTGATGCATTAACTGGGTTAGTTTTAGGGGGTGGTGCAATTAAAGGCCTGAAAGCTGGCTCTTCAGTCAATGTGACTTGGCAAGTGACCAATGCTGCGGGCACATCAATTCTTGATTCAGGCCCTGCGACGGCTTTACTTTCTATCGCAGACAATGTGACAACAACTGTTACACCAACGACGCAAACGGCCAAAATTGATGTGACAAGCGCCGGAACAGCAGGAACGGTATTAACGACAGGTGGTACTGCGACAGCACCGCTTTTAGCGCTTGGTCAGCTTTCAATTGTTGATGGTGGCCTTTTGGCTCCAGATACCGCTGCTGCCGCTGTGAATACTAAATACGGTGCTTTGACTGTTTCGGTTAAAGGTGCATCACTAAGCTCAGCAAGTGAAGTATTTACTGCTGCTGCGAATACTTGTGCGACTGTAGCAACGGCCTTGGTGCAAGATGCAACGGATAAAACGCTGTGGAGTGTGCCATTGGTTGCAGCAGGTACAACCCCATTTGTAACACCATTCTTGTGCGCCAAGTTTAATAAATCACCACTTGCTGTGATCGCTGCATCAACGCCAGCTGTGACAAGTACTATTGCTGCTGTTGGTACAGCAGGCAATAGCCAAGTTGCAGCAACGAAAACAGCTGACTTGTATAAATTGAATGAAAATGGCGCGTCAGTAACGATGGGTTCGTATTATGAATCATCGGGAGCGACAGATCCGTATTCAACGTATACTCGCGTTCAAAATACTGGCACGACTGATTCTGTGATTCAAGTGAGCTACCGTGGTCCAGACGGTGTTGCAACTGCAGCAGGTGCGTTGAAAGCTGGTGCCGTACTCAAAGCAGGTGCCCATGTGCAATACAGCCCAGCTGATATTAAAGCAGCAGTTGGCGCAGCGAATGTGAAACCTGGCTATGGCGCATTGACCTTTACTGCCGGCACGGCTTCATTGCTGGTACAACCATTGGCAGTGAATTCATCGACTGGTCAAGTCATCAATTTGGCCCCAGTAGAAAAATCTGTTGCTAACTAATTGTTGAATTGTTGAGATTGAAAAAGCGACCTTCGGGTCGCTTTTTGTTTGTGGGTACAGTAGGTACGCTTAGCGTAATCATACGCATGTGCCCATCCTTCCGATTTCGCTTTGCTCTATCGGAGCTACAGTGCTACGTGTCTGGCTTTGAACCCGACCAAGCGGTGCGCGATCATTTGCATGAATTTACATAGTCGTTGGTCATGCTAAGCGGCGTCTTGTAGGGTCGGCTTTAGCCGACTTGTTCGTCGCCTGAAGGCGACCCTACGGAAGTAGTTGATTAGCTACTGGTTAGGTATGTAGCTCTAGCCATTGTTAATTAAAAGCTAGATACGAATACCCTACACCAGCACCACATCAAATTGCTCTTGCGTATACGCCGTTTCAACCTGCAGATAAATCGGTTTTTTGATGAAGTCGGCCAGTTGCGCGAGGTTGGCCGATTCTTCGTCAAGAAACATATCGACCACCGATTGCGCGGCGAGGATGCGGTATTCTTTGGCGTTAAATTGCCGGGCTTCGCGCAAAATTTCGCGCAAAATTTCGTAGCAAATGGTTTGGGCGGTTTTGATTTCGCCGCGCCCTTGGCAGGTCGGGCAGGGCTCGCACAGCACGTGGGCCAGCGATTCGCGGGTGCGTTTGCGGGTGATTTCCACTAAGCCGAGGCTGGTGAAATTGGAGACGGTGATTTTGGTGCGATCTTTTTCTAGCGCTTTATTCAGTTCGCTCAGCACTGCGGTTTTGTGTTCTTCATTATCCATGTCGATAAAATCAACGATGATAATCCCACCTAAATTCCTGAGCCGCAGCTGGCGAGCGATGACTTGCGTGGCTTCAAGATTGGTTTTGAAAATGGTATCGTCAAATGAGCGGGTGCCGACAAAGCCGCCGGTGTTGACGTCGACGGTCGTCATGGCTTCGGTTTGATCGATGATGAGGTAGCCGCCAAATTTGAGATTGACGCGGCGGCTCATGGCGCGCTCGATTTCGGCTTCGACGCCATGCAGCTCGAACAAGGGGCGATCGCCCGAATACAGTTGAATGCGTGGTAATACGTCGGACACAAAGCGGCCGGCAAATTCAGTCATTTTGGCGAAGTTTTCGCGGCTATCGACCCAAACGCTATCGGTTTCGGTGGTGACCATATCGCGCAGCGCGCGCAATTGCAGCGATAAATCTTGAAATAACAGCGAGCGGGCCGGCAGGGTGATTGAATTTTTTTTGATGTCGGCCCAAATCAAGCTGAGGTATTCAATATCGGCGCGCAGCTCGTCGTCTGAGGCATGATCGGCGCTGGTGCGAATAATGTAGCCGCGATGATTATCAGGCAATAGGCTTTCCATCCGATCCCGCAAACGATCACGTTCTTGGTCGTTGCCGATGCGTTGTGAAATGCCAATGTGGGTGTCTTGCGGTAAAAACACTAAAAACCGGCCAGCAATGCTGATTTGTGTTGAGAGCCGTGCGCCTTTGCTGCCGATGGGGTCTTTAACCACTTGCACCATAATGGCTTGGCCTTCATGGATCAGCCGCTCGATGCGCTGCACTTCGCTGGGGTTTTGCCGCTGCTCGATGACGTCGGCAATGTGCAAAAACGCGGCGCGCTCAAGGCCGATTTCGATAAAGGCGCTTTGCATGCCGGGCAATACCCGCTTGACCATGCCCAAATAAATATTACCGACCAAGCCGCGATGCGCGGCGCGTTCGATATGAATGTCGTGAACTACACCTTCATCAATGCTAGCGACGCGGGTTTCTTGCGGGGTGATATTGACGAGGATTTGTTCTTTCATAGTGGTCTCAAAGACTGGCTCAGTGGGTGCGTAGCGATGTGCTGCCAGATACTTAATAAATGCTGTGTTCCCGTTAGAAACTGTTGAATCAATTGGGCACTCAGTTGCGGATCATCAGGATATTCATGGGCAAGTGTATTGCGGGTTTCACGCAGTGTTTTCCATTCGTTGACGCTAGGAATGACGGTCAGACGCTCTAATCTTTGTAGCTTTTCGGCGAATGGCGTATTGGGCGGAAAAGCTTCGCCAGCTAAGTCACAGATTGCGGGGAGCAGTAGCATGCCTAATGTGTCTTGTAATTTACCAAAGCGATACGCCAGCTGATCCAGTATTTGGCGTTGCTCCATCGTCAGATTACCCCAATCGGGGTGATCAAACTGATCTAGCTGCATGAGCGCATTTTGCATGGTGCTGGCATGCAGTTGGCAGCTTTGAAAGATGCTGCGCAGTTTAAGTGGGTTCATAAGATCACTCCTTCTCGCTTGGCCACCGCAACGATGGCGGGGGCTTGTGTGAGTTGTGGGCTACTGAGTACCACGTCTATTTTTTCATCTTCAAGGCAAGGCTGGCTGTGCAGTTGCACCAAAAATGCTAATTTGGCTTGGATTAATTGCGCCGCGTTTAAATCGGCTTCAATGAGCAAATCGTAATCACCGCCTTTGGCGGCATCGTTGACTCTGCTACCAAATAGCCAGACTGTGGCGCTAGGGCCAAAGTGTTGTTGAGCGGCTTTTTGGATGGCGCTGTGTTGCTTAGCGGTGATTCGCATTGTTCGCCCTGCTTAAACTTAGCGCCATTGCGGTTAGCTCATGCCAAACTTCACCTTCGCCAATGCCTTTAATTAAGCTGTCGATGCGCGCGGCTTGTTGTAGTGCATTGGTCAGTTGCCGGCGGTTGACGCGGGCGGCGGCGGCCTCGATGAGTTTTTGTTTATTGCCCCACAGGCGTAAATCTTTGATCAGTTGGGCGGTGGGTATATTGCGCGCTCGGCCTTGGGCAAAACGATAGAGATTGCGCGTTTCTTCGGTGAGCGCCCATAGGACCAGTACTGCCGATTCGCCCTCGGCTTTGAGCCCGCTCAGCATATGCACAATGCGCTCGGCGTCACCCACCAGCAGTGCTTCACCCAATTGAAACACATCGTAGCGCGCCACATTGGCCACCGCCGCCGTCAGATCGTCCAGCGTTAATAGGCCCGCCGGGTGCAGTAGCGCGAGTTTTTGGATTTCTTGCAATGCAGCTAATAAATTGCCTTCAACCCGATCAACCAACCACGCCATCGCTTCGGGGCTGAGGCTTTGTTGTTGGGCGGCAAGGCGTTTGCTAATCCATTGCGGTAAGGCGCTGCGCTCGATGAGCTTGGCTTCGATGACTTCACCGGCTTTGGCCAGCGCCGACATCCATTTGCTATTGAGCGCGGTTTTGTCGAGCCGAGGCAGGGTAATAATAGTGAGTGTATCGTTGGGTAGCTTGCTGGCAAAGGCTTCTAGCGCTTTACCCCCTTCGGTGCCGGGTTTGCCATTGGGAATACGTAATTCTAAAATCCGCAACTCAGCAAATAAAGACAGCGATTGCCCAGCAGAAATCAGCTGCTCCCATTGAAATTGCGCCGCATTTTCCACGGTAAGTACTTCGCGCTCGCTATAGCCTTGCTGCCGCGCGATGTCTCTGAGCGTTTGCACCGCTTCTAGGCTCAATAGCGCTTCATCACCATGAATAATATACAGCGGGGCGAGTTTGCGTTTGGCTGCGGCGGCTAAGTCTTCGCTACGCATTATGGTTGTGTAGGCGCAATCGCTGACGTTACTGAAGCCGCTGATGCTGTTACCGAAGCGTTACTGGTCTTTTTGGCTGCGGCATTAATACGGCGAATGATTTGCTGCGAAGAATCACGCTGCATTTCGGTAATCAACTTACCTTCTTCAAATTCATTGGCGAGAATATTGTCTTCATCCCACTGCAAGGTGCGGCTCAGCGAGATATTGCCGTCTTCAATTAATGGCTGTTTGTTGAGCGTAGCGGTAAAGCGAACGCGGTAAAACACGCGGTATTGCACCACTTGGCCCTTGCTATTCACGCTTAAAATTTGTTTGTCGCTACTTTCGTTAACGATATTGACCGCTACTTGCGCGTCACTGGTCACTAATTTAACGTTGTCTTGCACGATGATGGCTTTGCGTAGCTCTTGCGCGGCGCTGCCGCCACCGCTGACTTGTATGGTTTTAAAGTTCAGTTGCGAAGCCGGCCCTTGCCCGCGTAAATGAAAGCCGCAGCCCATTAGGCTAAGGCAGAGCCCAAGAAGGACGAGGGTTTTCAAACGTAAGGGCATGCTGTACTCCAAAATAATTGCGGCTTAACGCCAGCGGCTTGATATGGGCTGCGGGCATTGAGTCGGTGAATTGACGGGTGTGGACCAGTTTTTTACGGGCTGGTTCACACATCGGTTCAGTCGATTGGATACGTCTAGCGTATCGGTGCTTTCGGCTGCTTATTATGCCCGCGGATTCGCCACCCAACTCAGCGAAATCGAGCGGTCTGGTCCGTGATGGTTTGCCAAATGTACTGCTACGTTTGACCTTGCCGTATTCGATCAATGGCAAGGTCAAACGCCTGACTCGCTAAATGCTAACGTGCCGTGTTAGATCACAATACTGACCAATTTATTTGGCACCACAATCACTTTCTTGGGCGTGCCCGTCAAGTGTTTTTGCACCGCTTCATCGGCCAATGCGGCGGCTTCGATCGCGTCTTTGCTAGCGTCTTTGGCGACAAAAATCTCGCCGCGCACTTTGCCGTTCACTTGCACCATCATTTTGATTTCGTCTTGCGTTAGCGCGTCCAGAGCGGGCTCTGGCCATGCGGCATGCGCGATTTCACCAGCAAAGTTTAAGTCTAGCCACAAGGTGTGTGCGATATGCGGCGCAGCAGGGTAGATTGCGCGTAGTAAAATACCAAAGCATTCGCGCATCACTGCGGCATTGCTCTCGGTATACGCATCGAGCGCATTGAGCATTTTCATTACGCCAGACACGATGGTGTTGTATTGCAGGCGTTCGTAGTCGTTATTGATTTGCTTGAGCGTGTTGTGGATTTCAAAACGCAAGGTTTTGTCGGCTTTACTGAGTTCAACGCCATCAAGGGTATTGTTTGCTGATTTAATTGCATCAGCATGTTTAACGCTATACCCCCATAGACGACGCAGGTAGCGATACGCGCCTTCTACGCCGCTGTCAGACCATGCTGCGCTTTGCTCTGGTGGGCCAGCAAACATCGTGAATAGGCGCGCGGTATCGGCGCCAAATTTTTCGATAATGTCTTTTGGCTCAACCACGTTGTTTTTCGATTTCGACATTTTTTCGATGCCGCCCATAACTACTGGCAGGCCGTCTTCGACGCAAATTGCTGAAATCGGGCGACCTTTTTCGTCGTGTTGCACTTCAACTTCGGCAGGATAGAACCAGCGTTTTTTGCCCGAAGCTTCTTCGCGATAATAACAATCACGCAGCAACATGCCTTGCGTAAACAAGTTTTTGAATGGCTCATCAAAGTTGATCAAACCTTCATCGCGCATCGCTTTGGTCCAAAAACGGGCATACAGCAAATGCAATACCGCGTGCTCAATGCCGCCGATGTATTGATCCATGCCGCCAGCGGCATCTGAACCTGCGCCCATCCAGTATTGGGTACCATCGCCGACCATGGCTGCCGTGTTTTTTGGGTCGCAATAGCGCATGAAATACCAGCTCGAATCGACAAAAGTATCCATGGTGTCGGTTTCGCGCTGTGCGGCTGTGCCGCATTTCGGGCAGTCGACATTCAAAAAGTCGGCGCGTTGTTTTAATGGATTGCCTGAGCCATCTGGGATGCAATCGGTCGGTAGCACAACGGGTAGTTGCTCGTACGATACCGGCACATCGCCGCAGCATGGGCAGTGGATGATTGGGATTGGCGTACCCCAATAACGCTGACGGCTAATCCCCCAGTCACGTAAACGCCAGGTGGTTTTTTTCTCGCCGGCGTCTTGCGCTGCTAAATCAGCAGCAACCGCATCAACGGCCGCTTTAAAACTCAAGCCATCGTATTTACCCGAGTTGATCGTTACGCCACGCGTCTTGTCGCCGTACGATTCTGCCCAAGCATCCGTAGTGAAGTTTTCGCCTTCAATCGCAATGACTTGTTTGATCGGGAGATCGTATTTTTTGGCAAAACCAAAGTCGCGTTCGTCGTGCGCTGGCACGGCCATCACTGCGCCATCGCCGTAGCCCATCAACACGTAATTGCCGATCCACACTTCAACTTGTTCGCCAGTCAGTGGGTGAGTGACGAATAGGCCAGTGGCTTTACCGAGTTTTTCTTGGCTGGCGATTTCAGCTTCAGAAACGCCGCCTTGTTTGCATTCTTCAATAAACGCCAGCAATTCAGGTTTCAGTTCAGCAGCGCGGGTGGCGATGGGGTGTTCTGCGGCTACAGCACAGAAGGTCACGCCCATAATGGTGTCAGCACGGGTGGTGAAAACAAACAGCTTGCCGTCTTGCACTAAATCGCCGTTGGCATCTTTAATGTCGTGATTAAACGCAAAGCGCACGCCTTCGGATTTGCCAATCCAATTGCGCTGCATCGCGCGCACCATGTCGGGCCAGCCAGTCAGCTGATCGATGTCGCCCAGCAATTCTTCGGCGTATTGCGTGATGCCAAAGTAGTAGCCCGGGATTTCGCGTTTTTCGACCAAAGCGCCAGAGCGCCAGCCGCGGCCATCAACGACTTGTTCGTTCGCCAATACAGTCTGATCAATCGGATCCCAGTTCACCACTTGGGTTTTTTTGTAGGCAACGCCTTTTTCCAGCATTTTTAAGAAGAACCATTGGTTCCACTTATAGTATTCAGGGTCGCAAGTGGCGATTTCACGCGACCAGTCAAATGACAAACCGAGTGGTTTCATTTGCGACTTCATGTCGGCGATATTGGCGTAGGTCCATTCCGCTGGCGATTTGTTGTAGGCAATTGCCGCGTTTTCTGCTGGCAAGCCAAATGCATCCCAACCCATTGGCATCAAAACATTAAAGCCTTTCATCCGTAGATGGCGCGCCAGCATATCGTTGATGGTGTAGTTACGCACATGGCCCATATGCAACTTGCCTGATGGGTAAGGCAGCATTGAGCAGGCGTAATACTTAGGACGGCTGGCGTCTTCAGTGACCTCAAACGCGCGCGCTTCTTCCCAGTGTTGTTGGGCGGCGGCTTCGACTTCAATCGGTGAGTACTGTTCTTGCATGAATGGACCTGCGGATGGCTGACAACAATCCGGCGATTATACCCGAGTGCGTGTTTTAAAACTGCTGCGTCGGGATTGAACTCAGACGATTTCGGTGATGAGCTGCAGTAAATTGGCTTGCCTTACGCCAAATAATGACAAATATTGAATGCTGTTTTGTTTTTTCAAGAAAGAAATTGCCAGCTTAGTGATCAGGGCTTATTGCTCAATGAATCGGACATTAATCATAGCGGGATTAAAACATGCAAAAAAAACGAGGTTTTACCTTGGTCGAAATGGCCATTGTCTTAGTGATTATTGGTTTGATTTTGGGGGCTGCCTTTAAAGGCAAAGACTTGATTGATAGCGCCAAAGTTAAAAATATGGCGGCGCAAGTCAATAAAATGCAAACCGCGTTTAATGCCTATTTTGATAAATACGGCGCGTATCCGGGCGATGGCTGTCCGGGTACTGGCACTGCTCCCGCATTGGGCAATGGCGTGAGTAACTGTGTTGCCGGTACTCGCAATGGTTTACTCAATGATGCGACCGAAGCGAGTGATGCGCTGATTTTGCTACAAAACACCAATATGCTGACTGCGGCAGATTTAAATAGTGTTTTTGGCGTGCCGTGGCAGATTTCAGTCGCTGGCGCGGCTAGTGGCAATTATGCGGCCAATACCAACTATATGCAGCCAGGTACGGGCGCGGTGGACTTGCGCTTTGTGTGTGCGCTAGATCGTTTGCTGGACGATGGCATTCCCAGCTCGGGCGTGATGCGCAGTTCGGCCACTGCTGGCGCCGTTACGGCCACAGGCACCAGCTACGATGCGACGTCTGACTGTTGGCAAGGCGCGACACAGGTCACGATGGGCGTGCGGATTTTGCCTTAATACCTGCCGTATGCGATGGTTGAGCGCGTCACCACCGATTTGGAGGTATGGTGCAATGCGTTGTCGCTACGGGAGGGCGATGCTGTCTTCTGCTGCAATCGATTTTTGTCGGCTCGTTTGTCTGCGAGGCGCGTGACTTGGATCGTCGGCTAAAGCCGATGCTGCAAAGTCGTTGGCTTTCTAAACGAAAAACATCAGTAAAAAAGGCTAGGTGAGTGAGCCGCACCTTTACACGATAAGGCGCGCGTGGCTGGCCTTAAAGCAAGGGCGTCAATGATTAAGCCGATTCGTTTTTGAGCGCTTCGCGCAATAGTGCGATGGTGACAGGGCGTTGTTTGGATAAAGACAGGGCGTTAATGCTGTCGATTTGCCGGTATAAATTAGGTAAATCGCGCTCGGCATGGCGCATTAAATAATCGACCAGCTCTTCGCTCAGTTCAAAACCCAGACTGCGCGCGTGGCGTTGTAATGCGGCGGCTTTGTCGGTATCCGATAGCGTTTTGAGTTGATAAATTAAACCCCAGCCCAAGCGGGTGGTTAAGTCGTCGCGCAGCGGCAGCAACATGGGCGGCAAATGGCCGCTGACTAAAATTCGGCCATTGCCTTCACGCAGCGTATTGTAATGATCAAATAAAACGATTTGCTGTTCAGCGTCGAGGTTTTCTACATTATCGACAATCAATGCCGCATCGCTTGGCAAGGTTTGCGGCAGCATGTCGCGTTTGGCATTCACTAAATAGACAGTATGTGCGTCGATAAGCCGCTCTTTGGCTGCTGCGAGCAGATAGCTTTTCCCTGCGCCGTGTTCACCCCAAATATAAATTGCGCGAACAGTACGATCGCCACTGGCCCATTGGCTGAGTTGAAACAGCAGTTCGGCATTTTCTCCGCGCACAAAATCATCAAAACTTTTCGGTTGTGGCAGGTGCAGATCAAGGACGAGCTGATTCATTCAGGGCGACCTTGTGGGTTTGGGAGGCAATTTATGCGTTGAAAACGCATTCTTCCTGTGAATGGGGGCAGGCGAAGTGTCAATTTTGATATAAAATGCGTGGTTTAGCTGATGTGCTCTCTATTCTAACGCACACGACGGGTGTTTTGACAGTCAATGAGTTAACTCATTACCAAGCTACCCGCGCTCAGCCCAGATCACTCCAGTACGAGGCCTTAATCCATGTCCAAACAAAGTCTGAGTTACCGCGATGCCGGTGTTGATATCGACGCTGGTGACCAGCTCGTTGAAAACATCAAACCGTTTGCTAAACGTACGATGCGCCCAGAAGTTCTCGGCGGTATCGGTGGTTTTGGCGCGCTGGTTGAAATCAGCAAAAAATTCCAAGAGCCAGTGTTGGTGTCGGGCACCGATGGTGTGGGCACTAAACTCAAACTCGCATTCGAACTGAATCGTCACGATACCGTGGGTATCGATTTGGTTGGTATGAGCGTGAATGATATTTTGGTGCAAGGCGCTGAGCCACTGTTTTTCCTTGATTATTTTGCTTGTGGCAAGTTGGACGTTGCTAGCGCAACTGAAGTCATCAAAGGCATTGCTGCGGGTTGCGAGCAAGCTGGTTGCGCTTTAACGGGCGGCGAAACCGCTGAAATGCCAGGCATGTATCCTGTTGGCGAATACGACTTGGCGGGCTTTGCCGTTGGCGTCGTGGAAAAAAGCAAAATCATCGACGGCACGACGATTGCCGCTGGCGACGTGGTATTGGGCTTGGCATCCAATGGCGCGCACTCAAATGGTTACTCGCTGATCCGCAAAATCTTGCATCTAGCTGATGCCGATTACGCAGCTGAATTTGATGGTGGCAAGAGCTTGGGTGACGTGGTGATGGCACCAACGCGCATTTATGTGAAGCCATTATTGAAACTGATGGCTCAAATGACGGTCAAAGGCATGGCGCACATCACCGGTGGCGGCATTACTGAAAACGTACCGCGCGTATTGCCAGCCAATGTCGTTGCGCAAATCGATGCCGCTAGCTGGACGATGCCAAAATTATTCCAGTGGCTGCAAAAAGAAGGCAATGTTGCACCACAAGAAATGTACAAAACCTTTAACTGTGGCGTAGGCATGGTGGTGATTATGTCGGCGGCAGACGCAGCTGCGGCAACGGCTTTACTTGAAGCTGAAGGCGAAACGGTTTACCAAATGGGTACTGTGCGTGCACGTGTCGGTGAAGAGCATCAAACACAAGTGGCGTAAGTTACCGCGCAGCTGATCGCGAATGGGTAGGCAAACATCAATATGGATTGCCTGCCTTTTTTGCGAGGTGCTAGGCGAGACCAAGGTCGGTCTCGCTTTTTTATTTTTAAATCCACTACATTACGTTTAGTGGGTATACGAATGTAGTCTTTTCTGTGTCTAGTTTGCATTCATATACGTCACTCATTAGTTAGAATTTATGCCAAAAAATATTGTAATTTTAATTTCGGGCCGTGGCAGCAATATGCAGTCGATTGTTAACGCACAGATTGCCGGCGCGCAGATTGCGGCGGTGATTTCTAATCGGCCAGATGCTGCTGGATTGGCATGGGCGGCTGAGCGTGGCATTACTACGGCCGTGCTTGACCATAAAGCCTTTGCGGGGCGCGACGCGTTTGATGCCGCATTGCAAAACTTGATTGACGGCTTTGCGCCGGATTTGGTGGTGTTGGCTGGATTTATGCGGATTTTAACCGCGGATTTTGTGAATCATTACGCTAATCGTTTAATTAATGTGCATCCTTCATTGTTGCCAGCGTTTATTGGCGTCAATACCCATCAACGGGCGATTGATGAAGGCGTTAAATTAGCCGGTTGTACCGTGCATTTTGTAACGGCCGAGCTCGATAGCGGGCCGATTATTGCGCAGGCCGCAGTGCCGGTATTGCTCGACGATAGTGCTGATAGTTTGGCGCAGCGGATTTTGCAGCAAGAGCATCAGCTGTATCCCAAAGTGGTGCAATGGTTTGTCGCAGGTCAGCTTGAAGTGCAAGGTTCGCGGGTACGCGTGAGCGCGGCCAATGATGCTGCGGCCTTTTTGCAAGCTCCGGGTGGCTAAGGGATGAAAATTTGGCGTTATCTTTTTGGCTTTGCTTTACTGGCTTCAGTGTTACTGCATTTGAGCGTGCTGCTGGCTGGGCCGATTTATGATTGGTGGACGCAGCCTGAGTTTGAGCAAACTGCGCTGAGAAAAACTGAGCGTAAATTGGCCGAACAAAGCTTAGACGAGAGCGAAAAACCGGCTGAGTTGGCGAATGTGCAAGTCGTGGATCAGCAGCAAGTGTTTTTCGCGCCAGCGACTGAACCTAGCGTCAAACCAACGGTAACCAAAGTCGCCAGCGCGCAACCAAAACCGCGTCTCAAGACGGCATCAAAACCGGCTGCGCTTGTTGCTTCCGAAGTCGTTATTGCCTCTGCCGTGACGAGCGAAAAAATGCCGGTGAGTGTCGATGGTAGTGATAGTTTGGGGGTGAATGTCGCCAGTGCGGTTGTGGAGAATAATCTGGCGAGTGGAGCCAGTCAGCCGGCGGTGGCGGTCACTGCGGGGGCAGAGCCCGCGAGTAAGGTAGCCAATAAAGCTTCGCGGGTGATGGCGCAGCTCAATCGAGAAGCCAATAAGCGCTTTCCCAAAGTGGTGGATATTGGTTACTACTGGACAGTGTTTGATGCGCGAATGCAGTGGAAGATCGAGAAAGATCAGTATGTTTTGCGCTTACAAGCCAATCCGGTTGGGAAAAAAATTGAGTATTTGAGCGAAGGTAAAATCAGCGCCAAAAATGGTGTCACGCCTGTGCGGTTTGCTGATTTGAGTCTAGGCCCAAGCGTGCCTAAAAATTCGGTTGATTTTAATTGGGACACGCAGACGGCCGTAGTGGGGCCGCCGAACGCGCTAAAAACCGAGCCTTTAGAGGCGGGCGATCAAGATTTATTATCCGCCGCTTTGCATTTGGCGTTGATGGGCAGTCGACAAGCGAGTTATGGCATGTCGTTGTTTAGTGGTAAAAAACGCTACCCTGATGTGGTATTTGAGCTTAAAGGCGAGGCCACATTGACTTTGGGCACCACTAAAGTGGATGCGGTCTTGATGCGCGCACAATGGAGTGATCGCCAAGTTGATTTTTGGTTGGCACCGGAATGGAATAATCTGCCGGTGAAAATGTCGGTCAATTTAGGCAAAGATGGTAGTTTTGAAATTTTGGCCAAGGAAGTGACGTTGGATGGGCGTAAAGTGCTAGAGTGGATTAGCCCGCAAAATCAACAGCAGCGCCGACCTTAATGTCGATGATCAGTAATGAATGAGCGCTCATTTGAGTGTGAAACGTATTTAATAAAGAGAGTAAATCATGACCCCTATTCAGCTTTCCGCTACTTTGGATGTGCTTAACGCCGCGCTGGGTTTTAATGCGCCTGCTGATGCAGTGGTTTCACGCCATTTTCGTGAAAATAAAAATCTAGGTCCTAAAGATCGTGCCGTTGTGGCTGAAACGGTATTTGGTGTATTGCGCCATTTGCCACAGCTCGATTGGTTAGCCGGTGGTGATGCGGGTAGCAAATTGCCGAGTACACGTGATTTATTGTTGGCGTTTTTTACCCGGATTAAGCATTTAAATCTGCGTGAGTTGCCAGCGGTATTTGGTGATAATGATAAAGAACGTGCCGCTGGTATGAAGGGTATGTCGCTGCGTGATGCACCACTTCACGTGCGTGCAGCATTACCCCAGTGGGCGATTGATGCTTTGTTGGCGTCAGGTAAAACCGAAGACGAAGTCTTGGCCTTAGGTCAGTCGATGCTGCAAGCTGCACCGCTTGATTTGCGTGTGAATGGCATTAAAGCCAAGCGCGATGCAGTGGCGGCAGAATTAAAAGCGGCTGGGGATATTAATACCACGCCAACACCCTATTCACCGTGGGGCTTACGTGTTGAAGGCAAGCCAGCGATTAATAAGTACAAAGCGTTTATGGAAGGCCGCGTTGAAGTGCAAGACGAAGGTAGTCAGTTGTTGGGCCTACTGTGTGGTGCCAAACGCGGTCAAATGGTAGCGGATTTTTGTGCTGGTGCTGGTGGCAAAACATTATTGCTGGGCGCAATGATGCAAAATACTGGCCGTTTGTATGCGTTTGATGTGTCAGAAAAGCGGCTGTCAAATCTGAAACCACGCTTGTCGCGTTCAGGTTTATCGAATGTGCACCCGCAATTGATTTCGAGTGAATCAGATCAAAAAATTAAGCGTTTGGCTGGCAAAATGGACGTTGTTTTGGTGGATGCGCCGTGTTCAGGTATGGGGACTTTGCGCCGTAATCCTGACCTAAAAGCGCGTCAAACCGCTGAGGGTGTGTTGGAGTTAAATGCCAAACAAAGCAGTATTTTGAAATCAGCTGCGCGCATGGTAAAAGCCGGTGGTCGTTTGGTGTATGCCACATGCAGCTTTTTGCCGAGTGAAAATGAAGCGATTGTGGCTGAATTTTTAGCCAATCATGCCGATTTCCAATTGCTTGATGCACGTGAAATCTTGAAAAAAGAGCGCGTTGAGATTGAATTGGCGAATGAGTATTTGCAATTGACACCACAGCAGCATCACACCGATGCCTTTTTTGCTGCCGTGATGACGCGGATTGTGCCGGCTGCGGTTGCGGCGGTTGAATCTGAGGAAGTGGCTGAATAAGTATTGCTGTTGCCCAATAAAAAAGACCCGCAAGGGTCTTTTTTATTGTCTGAACTTTAATTATCTGAACAGTAACTTATTTTACGACGCGTAATTGCGGCTTGCCCGTTGGGCGGGGAGGTGGTTCTTTGGGTTCTTCAGATGATTCTGGTGAACTTTCTGGTTCGCCGTCGGCATCGGCAAAATCACCTTCATATTCAAAGCCCATTCCTTCGCCATTTTCGCGTGAAAAAATAGAAATCACTGCGCCGACAGGAATTGCGATATCGCGAGATACGCCATTAAATCGGGCCGAGAATTGAATAAAGTCATTGGCCAGCTCTAAATTGCGGCAGGCGCTATAACTAATATTGAGGACGATTTCACCGTTTTTAACGTATTCCATCGGCACTTGCATTTTGCCGCGAACAGCGACCACCAAATAAGGCGTAAAGCCTTGATCGGTGCACCATTCATGAATCGCGCGTAAAAGATAAGGTTTGGTTGAAACAGTTTGCATAAGATTCTCCGTGAGAATGGGGTGTGAGGTGGGGCTTGCGCCTCACACCTCTTCACAGCATTACTTGCGCATTGCTTTTTCGTTGGCCGTTAATGAGTCAATAAATGCTTCGCGGCTAAATAAGCGCTCAGCATATTTCATGACTGGGGCTAAGCCTTTGGTCACTTCAATGCCGTAGTGTTCAAAACGCCATAGCAATGGCGCGATCGCGACGTCGAGCATCGAGAACTCTTCACCCAAAATAAATTTTTGCTTGGTAAAGAGTGGTGCGATTTGCGTTAAATTATCACGAATCGTGGCACGAGCCAGTTCAAGTGCTTTTTTAGTTGAGCTGCTGTCTTCTAGCGTTTTAACGTGAATAAATAATTCACGTTCCAAATTAAATAGCATCAAGCGAGCGCGAGCACGCATCACTGGATCTGCTGGCATTAATTGTGGGTGCGGGAAACGCTCATCAATATATTCATTGATAATGTTTGATTCATACAATTGCAATTCACGTTCAACTAAGACCGGAACTTCATTGTACGGGTTCATGATGGCTAAATCTTCGGGCTTGCTGTGGATATCGACATCGAGAATCTCGAAATCCATTCCTTTTTCAAATAGTACAATGCGGCAGCGGTGACTAAATGGGCATGAGGTGCCAGAATATAATTTCATCATGATGATGCCTATCAACTTTTAAGAATGAATGGGATTTTACTATTTTTGCAGCGCAATATCTAGGTGTAGTGCCATAAGTGCTTGTTATTAAAGAAGTAAATGGCAATAAAAAAGGGCGGTTAGTCCGCCCTTTAAATCGATTTATCTGCTTAGTGAATGTCTTTCCAATACTCTTTTTTCAGCAAGTAAGTCAGTGGCACTAAGATAAATAGCAAGAACAGCACGACCGCGTAGCCGATTTGTTCACGTTTAACTTGTGCAGGTTCTGACATATACGTCATGAAATTCACCAAATCACCGACGCGCTGGTCAAATTCTTTGTTGTCATAGCCACCACTTTCAGTCCCTCGGGTTAAGAGACCTGGCTGGGCAAGCTTGAGCGTATGAACTTCATGCGCGCCTTCTTTTTTGACTTCAAGAATTTGCTGACCTTGCAATTGCCAAAGTACGTTTGGCATGCCGACTTTATCAAATACCGTGTTATTCCAGCCGGTAGGGCGAGTGTCATCACGGTAAAAGCCACGTAAATAGGTGTAAAGCCAATCAGAGCCACGTGAACGCGCAATCAAAGACAGGTCTGGCGGTGTGGCACCGAACCAAGCTTTGCCTTCTTTGGCATCCATCGCCACTTTCATTGGGTTACCAATTTTGTCGGTGGTGAACATCAGATTTTTTTCGATCTGTTCTTTGCTTAGACCAATGTCTTCGAGGCGGTTATAGCGCATTGCTACGGCGCCATGGCAGCTAAGACAGTAGTTCACAAAAGTTTGTGCACCACGTTGCAAGCTTTCGGCATTACGCAAGTCAATCGGCGCTTTGTCTAGTGCAACAGCACCACCTGCAGCTTGGCTATTGATTGAAACTGCCGCAAGTAAGGCAAACAGTAAATGATTAATAATTTTTTTCATGCTCCCCGCCTTATCTCATTGTTACGCGGTCAGGAACCGGTTTCGTTTTATCGATCTTGGTATACCAAGGCATCAAAATGAAGAACAGGAAATAAACTATCGTGAGTACTTGTGACAGCAGTGTGCCCATGTCCGTTGGTGCTTGAGTACCCAGATAACCCAGTCCTAAGAAGGAAATAATAAACAAGGTTAATGCTGTTTTATAAATCGGGCCGCGGTAGCGAACTGATTTAACCGGTGAGCGATCAAGCCAAGGTAGCGCACCGATGATTAAGGTTGCAGCCCCCATTGCTAACACGCCCCATACTTGCATACCAAAGAATGATGGTACAGCACGCAAAATGGCGTAGAACGGTGTGAAGTACCATACCGGAGCAATGTGTGCTGGCGTTTTTAATGCGTCTGCAGGGTCAAAGTTCGGGTGCTCTAAGAAGAAACCGCCCATCTCTGGTTGGAAGAACAAGATCGCAGTAAACACCACCAAGAACACAGAAACACCAAAAATGTCTTTCACTGTGTAGTAAGGATGAAATGGAATGCCATCAAGTGGAATACCAGTTTTTGGATCTTTGTTTTTCTTGATTTCAATGCCGTCTGGGTTGTTTGAGCCCACTTCATGCAATGCCACCAAATGCGCTACCACCAGTGCCAATAACACTAAAGGTACAGCAATCACGTGCAGTGCAAAGAAGCGATTCAATGTGGCATCAGAAACGACGAAGTCACCACGAATCAACTCAGACAAATCTGGGCCAATCACTGGGATTGAAGCAAACAAGTTAACAATAACCTGTGCACCCCAAAATGACATTTGACCCCAAGGCAATAAGTAGCCCAAGAATGCTTCAGCCATCAGGCACAAGAAAATCATCGTGCCGAAAATCCAGATCAATTCACGTGGTTTTTGGTATGAACCATAAATCAGGCCACGGAACATATGCAGGTAGACGACAACGAAGAACATCGATGCGCCGGTTGAATGCATATAACGAATCACCCAGCCGCCAGCGACATCACGCATGATGTATTCAACTGAGGCAAAAGCGACAGAAATATTGGTACCCGGAATCAAATTGCCATCCGGTTTGTAGTTCATGGTGAGGAAAATGCCGGTGACGATTTGGATAACCAAAACCATCATGGCTAATGAACCAAAAAAGTACCAAAAGTTAAAGTTTTTTGGTGCGTAATATTCGGAAATATGTGCTTTCCAAGTTGAAGTAAGCGGAAAACGCTCATCAACCCAGCCGAGTACTTTTTCGGGCACTTGATCTAGTTTGCTCATGTCTTCTCCCTTTATTAAGCTTCACCAACCAACAGGCGCGTGTCGGATAGGTATTTGTGTTCTGGGATAATTAAGTTGGTTGGCGCAGGAACTCCTAAGAATACGCGGCCAGCCAAATCGAACTTGGAGCCATGACATGGGCAATAGAAACCACCGACCCAATCCGCGCCAAGATCTGCCGGAGCTAGATCGGGACGGAATGTTGGCGAACAGCCCAAATGCGTACAGACGCCGACAGCAACCCAGATTTCTGGCTTGATCGAGCGTGTTGCATTATGACAATACTGTGGTTGGTGATCGACGATGGACGTCGGATCGGCCAATTTGGGATCATTTTTGGGTAAGAGTGCCAGCATTTCTGGGGTGCGTTTTACCACCCAAACTGGTTTGCCACGCCATTCAATCGTGATCTTTTGTCCCGGCTCTAATTTGCTAATGTCGACTTCGACCGATGCTCCTGCCGCTTTGGCCCGTTCTGACGGGAAAAAGCTGGCAATAAACGGCGCTGCGACCCCTGCGACTGCTGCGCCACCTGCAGCACTGGTCGCAATCAGCAAAAATCGTCTTTTACTATTATCTACTTGTTGGTCACTCATAACCCAATCCCTGATTGACTGAACGCAATATCTTTTAAAGTAGTAAATTCTACCTGAAAGAAGCTTGGAACTTAAAGCAGCTTCACTCGTCTGACGCTGCATTTTTACAAAAAGTCAGCGTTTTGTAGCGATTTTGGCATAAAGCGCTAATTCTTCAGCCAGTTTGTCGGCTAAAGCTTGGGTGATTTCTTGCACTGTTTCTTGCTTACTGCCTGGATTGCTGATTTGGAACACGCGTACATTGACGCGCCAACCTTGCTCAGTTTGAGTCAGGATGTATTGCATTCTGGCTTCGGTAGGGATGCTGGTATTGCTCATCGGCATCATCATTTCGACTCTTTGATTGCCTCTACTGCGAATTTTCATCCCCTTGTCGCTGCGGTATTTAATGATGTCTTCGAGGATGGCTTTGCTGCTGCGAGATGGAATAATGATGCTGGTGCTAGGCTGATTTTTGCTTACAGATGAAGTGTTGCTGGTATTTGAATTTGCTTGTTCAGACGGTGAGATTGTGGTGCAAGCACTGATAATGCTGGCAATTAGTAAGATACTTAGCGTGCGAATTGAACGCCAAATTTGCAAGTTGTAAGCGAGTTTCATACTGGGTTATCCAAATCAAGATGGGTGTGTTGTAGTCCAAAGTGCTGTGCTAAGTGTTGCCCTAGTGCCGCGATGCCGTAACGTTCTGTTGCGTGATGGCCTGCAGCAATAAAACTGACACCGCTTTCTTTGGCAAGGTGAGTTACAAATTCAGAGGCTTCTCCGGTGATGAAGCAATCCACCGCCAAGTTGGCGACGTCGTGGAAATAACCTTGTGCGCCACCGGTGCACCAAGCCACTTGACGCACGATTTGATCGGCAGGACCAATGCTGAGTGCTTGACGATTTAAGGCAACGGCAATGTGTCGCGTAAAAGTATCAAAAGACATCGGGACGGGTAATTCGCCGAGCCAAA
Source organism: Deefgea piscis (assembly GCF_019665785.1). Classification (NCBI taxonomy): domain Bacteria; kingdom Pseudomonadati; phylum Pseudomonadota; class Betaproteobacteria; order Neisseriales; family Chitinibacteraceae; genus Deefgea; species Deefgea piscis. The sequence continues at coordinate 2,900,866 of NZ_CP081149.1, read as the reverse complement.
CTAAATTTTGATTTTCGCAGTGCCCAGTGGGTATAAGACCCAGCTGTTTGGCTAATTGAGCGTTATTTCCGAGTTCAGGATGAGCGTCGAGCGGTAAATGGTAGCCAAATAAGTTGAGGTCGGCGCCGAGTAGGGCGGCAATGCGCTGTTTTTTAGTGCGTACAATGGGTAAGGCTTCGTTTTTCCAAAAAAAACCATGGTGCACCAGCAGCGCATCAGCATTGAGTGCAATGGCCGCATCAATGAGCGCTTGCGACGCGGTTACGCCAGTGACGATATGTTGAATTTGATTGCGGCCTTCGACTTGCAGTCCATTGGGTGCATAATCCTTAAATTGCGCAACAGACAATAGCTGTGCAAGGTAAGCTTCTAATTCTTGACGTTGTATAGGCATAAAAGATCTACGAGATATGAAAAAACTTTGGTTGATTTTCGCACAAACGACCACGATCGGTTTAGCCATCTGGTTTTTGTTTTCGGTATTAAGCCCACCACCACCGCCACCAGCGGTGGTTACGGTGAAAGAGGTGCCTACTCAGACGCCCGTTTCGAGTGAGTTGTCTTATCGCGGGGCTGCTAAGCGCGCCAAAGCGGCGGTGGTCAACATTTACACCTCTAAGGAAGTCAAATCAGGGCGACGAGCCTTGTTTAATGACCCAGTCTTGAAGCGCTTTTTTGGTGAGCGAGACGGTGAAGATGGTAGCAAAGCATCGAGTTTGGGTTCTGGCGTTTTAGTGTCGCCTCAAGGTTATATTGTGACCAATAACCATGTGGTGGAGTCAGCCGCAGAAATCGAAGTGGCATTGGCTGATGGGCGCACAGCCAGCGCTAAATTAATTGGTAGTGATCCTGAAACTGATTTAGCGGTGATTAAAATTGATTTGGACCAATTGTCTGCCATTGATTTTGCTAATGTCGATCAGGCTGAAATTGGCGATGTCGTACTGGCGATTGGTAATCCATTTGGCGTTGGCCAAACGGTGACGATGGGGATTATCTCTGCTTTAGGTCGCAGTGAGTTGGGCATTAACACCTTTGAAAACTTTATTCAAACCGATGCCGCAATTAATCCCGGTAATTCGGGTGGGGCATTGGTGGATGTGCATGGCAATTTACTCGGGATTAACACCGCCATTTTCTCTAAAACCGGCGGTTCACTCGGCATTGGCTTTGCGATTCCTGCCAATATTGTGAAGCAGGTGATGGATGCCATTATTAAAGATGGCAGTGTCACTCGAGGCTGGTTGGGGATTGAGGTACAAGATGTGACGCCTGATTTGGCCGCTTCGCTCAAACTTGATTCGAGTAAAGGTGCTTTAATTGCGGGAGTGGTTCGCAATGGCCCCGCAGCTGTAGCAGGGATTCGTCCAGGGGATGTTTTGCTGAATATTGATGGTAAAGAGGTGACCAATTCTGCACAAATGTTGAATTTAATTGCCGCATTGCCGCCTGAGCAAGCAACGCCGATTACCGTGATACGCCAGGGCGAGCCATTAACTTTAAGTGCCGAAATCGGGATGCGGCCTAAATTTAGTCGCCGCTGATGGTATTGGCCCATAAAAAAAGCACCGTTCAAACCGCGGTGCTTTTTTTATGGGTTCACGTTGACGCAGTCGTTTTGAGTAACGTCGTTTGCGATGGGAGGTTGATTAGGTCTGTTTGCGTTGTTTTATCCTTGCAACAGCAGCATCTCGGCGGCAGCTAAATTGTCTTGCTCGCCAAGCAAGACCAGCACATCGCCGTTATTGAGTTGGAAGCTCGCATTCGGCTGAATCGGGGGCATATTGCGGCGGCGAATGCTGCGAATTTCGACTTGGAATTGCTCTAGTTTGAGCTCGGCAATGGTGTAGCCAATAGCATGCGCATTTTGGGTGAGTTGCAAGGTGTGCAGGCGTGGATAACTACGGTCACCTTCGTCAGCATCTTCATTGAGTCCGCGATAAAAGCCGCGAATCAATTGGTAGCGTGCCTCACGGACTTCACGAATTCGGCGAATCACTTTATTTAGCGGCACCCCCAACAGCATCATGGTGTGCGACGCCAGCATTAAACTGCCTTCCATTATTTCGGCAACGACCTCGGCGGCACCGGCATTTTTAAGTAAATCAATATCGCTATCGTCTTGCGTGCGCACAATGACGGGTATTTCTGGACGAATTTGATGGGCTAACTCAAGGATTTTCATTGCTGAATGCGTATCGGCGTACGTGACAATGATGGCGCGCGCGCGCATTAGGCCGGCGGCGAGTAATACTTCGCGCTTGGCAGCATCACCAAATACCACCGATTCACCCGCCGCAGCGGCTTCACGCACCTTTTCTGGATCTAAATCAAGGGCGAAAAAGTGAATGTCTTCTTGCGTTAAAATACGCGCTAAAGATTGGCCGCTACGGCCAAAACCACACAAAATAACGTGACCATTGGCAGCCATGCTGCGCACGGCAATATTGTGCAAATTGGCGGCGAGATTCATCCATTCAGAACTTGCGAGGCGAAGGACTAGTTTGTCTGAATGTTGGATTAAAAATGGTGTAATGAGCATCGACAAAATAACGCCAGCGGTTGTCGCTTGTAACACATTGCTAGGCACTAGGCCGCCTTGGGCGGTGAGGGCCAGTAAAACAAAAGCAAACTCCCCGCCCTGACCGAGTGCAAATCCAGTGCGTAATGAGGTGCCTGCGGTATTGCCAAATAACCGTGCTAAACCGGCAATAAGGGCGACTTTGATCGGACCTAGCAGTAATAAACTGGCGAGCACGAGGCCCCATTCTGAAATCAAGATGCTGAAGTTTAAATTCATCCCCACGGTGACGAAAAATAGGCCGAGTAATAAATCGCGGAAAGGGCGAATATCGTCCTCCACCTGATAGCGATATTCGGTTTCAGCAATCAACATCCCTGCTAAAAAAGCCCCTAAAGCTAGCGACAGTCCCGCCTGTTCTGTCAGCCATGCCGTACCGAGCGTGACCAATAAAATATTGATCATAAATAGCTCGCTGGCATGCTGCTTGGCGACCAAATTAAACCAAGGACGCATGATTTTTTGCCCCAGCGAGAGCAGTACCGCCAAGACAAAAACAATTTTAATTGCCGCTAAAAATAGTGAAAACAGCAGTTGATCAACTTGTAAATTGATCCATGGAATGGTGATGCTGCCATCAGGTAGGCTTAAGGCTGGGATGATAATGAGGAAAGGCACAACGGCTAAATCTTGGAATAATAAAATCCCAATCGCATTTTGGCCGTGAGGTGCATTGAGCTCGCTGCGATCACTGAGTAATTTCGAAACCATCGCGGTGGAAGACATCGCCGCTGCGCCGCCAAGAATTAAGCCGGCTTTCCAATCTAAACCCGCAAATAAGACTGCGGCTGCGACGCAAATTAATACCGCCGCCACTTGCGCCGCGCCTAAACCAAATACAATTCGCCGCATGGCGTTGAGTTTGGCTAGGTTAAATTCTAGTCCAAGGGTAAACATCAAAAAAACAATGCCGTATTCAGCCAAATGACTAGCTTCATCACTCGATTGAATAAAACCCAGCGCATACGGACCGATTAGCATCCCGACCAATAAATAACCCAGCATGGCAGGTAATTTGAGTTTGCGGCAGAGTACAACCGTAATAACGGCCGCAGCAAGCAGAACTAGAAAGGATTGTAAATTGATCGGCATAGGGTTCATTAGAGTTGGATGCTATTTGATTATAACTGAGCTGGCCCTGTTACTGACGTACTGATTATTCACAGCCTACTGTTATCTAATGATGAGGTCTTTTATACTGCGGCATTGTTTATGCGCTAGGTGTGTTGCTCTGTGATGAATGCCATAGAATCAAAAGATGCTTGGTCGGCCTGTGATGTGGCGCGGCGAGTAATGCAAATTGAAGCCGCTGCAATCTTAGCGGTGTCGACGCGTTTGGATGCTCAGTTTGATCAGGCTTGCCAGCTCGCTTTGAATTGCCGGGGGCGAATTGTGGTGATGGGGATGGGGAAATCGGGCCATGTTGCGCGTAAAATAGCCGCGACCATGGCCAGCACAGGGAGTCCCGCTTTTTTTGTTCACCCCGGTGAAGCAGCGCACGGCGATTTGGGGATGATTACTTCCGCCGATGTGGTTTTGGCTTTGTCCAATTCGGGAGAAAGTGACGAATTGGTTGCTTTATTGCCTAGCTTGAAGCGCTTAGCAATTCCAATTATTGCGATGACCGGCAATGTGAATTCGACTTTAAGCCAAGAATCGAGCGTGCATTTGGATGTGGCAGTTAGCGAGGAGGCTTGCCCGTTGAATTTGGCGCCAACAGCCAGCACCACCGTGGCGTTAGCACTTGGTGATGCGTTGGCTGTGGCTTTACTGGAGGCGCGTGGCTTTAAGGCTGAAGACTTTGCTTTATCGCACCCCGGTGGCACTTTAGGACGACGCTTATTGGTCCATGTGCGCGACTTAATGCATCAAGGGGAGCGTCTACCGGTGGTAGGGCAAGATTTACCACTACGCGACGCTTTGCTCGAAATTAGCCGTAAGGGTTTGGGGATGACGGCAGTGGTCGATGCGGCGGGATTATTGGTCGGCGTATATACCGATGGTGATTTGCGGCGCACTTTAGATTTGGATATTGATATTCGTACCACACCGGTGAGTGCCGTGATGACGGCAAATCCTGCTACTATTGAGGCTTCGCGTCTGGCAGCTGAGGCGGTTCAGTTGATGGAGTCACGGCGGATTAATGGTTTATTGGTTCAGGACCAAGGCCGATTAGTCGGGGCATTAAATATGCATGACTTGCTACGAGCCCGAGTGGTTTAATTGGGTATGGTGCTGTACGCATTTAAATCCGAGGCCTAGCACTCAATACCTGTAAGTTTATAATTAAAAAATTTTCATAGAAGGGAAGCTGAATGCTTGAGCAAGCAAAAAAAGTTCGCGTTATGATTTTTGACGTTGACGGAGTCATGACTGACGGTCGTTTGTATTACACCGATGCTGGCGAAGAGTTAAAGGCTTTCCATTCATTGGATGGACATGGTTTAAAAATGTTGCAGCAAAGTGGCGTTCAACTCGCCATTATCACTGGTCGTACTTCGACCTTGCTCACACATCGAACCAAAAATTTGGGTATTGATTTGGTCTATCAAGGCGCACACGATAAGTTGGCTACGTTTGAGCAGCTGTTGTTAGATACCGGCGTTACGGCTCAAGAATGTGGCTATATGGGTGACGATGTTATTGATTTGCCGATTATGCGCCGCGTGCCATTTGCTGTTGCCGTGCCGAATTCACCCACCATCGTTCGCCAGCACGCGCATTACATTACCGGCAGCCAAGGTGGCTCGGGCGCGGTGCGTGAAGTGTGTGATTTAATTATGCAATCGCAAAACACCTATGATGCTGCGATGGCGCCATATTTGCGCTAGGGGATTGGTTTGCGTAGTTTAACAACCTGGGTTTTGCCCTTGCTTTTATTGCTCTTGGTCGGTAGTTTAATCTGGGCTTTAAGTCGCGTTGCCACTAATCTAACAGTCCCGCAGCGTTTGGATTTAAATGCACCCGATTTAATTGCCGATGAGGGCGTATTGTGGCGTTATGACGAGGCCGGTATCAAGCGTTCACAACTGATCGCTAGTCGGGTGACGCATGTACCGCTACAAGATACCATGCTGTATGAAAAACCGATGTTGACCCAAACTGACGCCAGTAAACCGACGGTTGTGGTGATTGGTACTCGAGCAAAATCGATCCATAAAGGCTCAGAAACTTGGTTTTATGAAGCAACTCAATTGCGCCGAGCGCCGTTTGAGGGAAACCCTGAATTGATTATCAATGGCCGTGATATTTGGATTGATGGCCAAGCTGAAGTAGCTAAGTCAGATCAGTTCGTTACCGCCGATATGGGTAAAAATCATGCCGAAGCCGTGGGTTTTGTCGCCAATAATAAATTGCAAACCTTAGAACTTAAATCACAAGTAAAGATGACCTATGTCCCGACTCCTCGTCCTGCCGCTGTTCGCCCTGTTAATTAATTCATGGTCTTACGCCGAAACGGCAGATCGTGAAAAGCCAATGAATATCACCGCAGACAATTGCGTTGCCGATCAAAAAAATTCGCAAACGGTCTGTACTGGCAATGTCATTGCGACGCAAGGCACGATGAATATGCGTGCCGATAAAGTGACAATGAGCGAAGATGCTTTTGGTAAGCAATACGCAAAAGGTGAAGGTCGTCCTGTGCGCTTTAAGCAAAAACTCGATAGCGGCGAAATGCTCGACGCTGAGTCCCTGCGCTTTGATTACGACGGTGCGAAAGGCGAAATGATTTTGATCGATAAAGCTTGGGTTAAAAAAGGCCAAGATATCGTCATGGGTGACACCATTAACTACAATCTCAATACTGAGTTTTATCAGGCTCAAAGTAAGCCGGGTAATCGAGTAAACATTACCATCAACCCGAAAAAGAAAGACGCCGCCAAATGAGTGTGTTGAAAGCGCAGCATTTACAAAAATCTTATAAGAAACGTACCGTCGTGCGTGACGTTTCTTTAGAAGTCGCCAGTGGTGAAGTGGTCGGTTTATTGGGCCCCAATGGCGCAGGTAAAACGACTAGCTTTTACATGATTGTTGGCTTAGTGAAAATGGATGCTGGGCGCATTGAGCTCGATGGCGTGGACGTCAGTCAGCAGCCCATTCATAAACGCGCTCGGCTCGGTTTAGGCTATTTGCCGCAAGAAGCGTCTATTTTTCGCAAAATGACCGTCGCTGAGAATATTAAAGCAGTGCTTGAGCTGCATTACAGCAGTAAAGACGAAATTGAGTCGCGCTTAGACGAGTTGCTGCACGATTTACATATCGCGCATTTGCGTGAAAGTGGCGCAATGAGTCTTTCTGGGGGTGAGCGCCGCCGCGTTGAGATCGCTCGCGCACTCGCTTCTAATCCACAATTTGTTTTGCTCGATGAGCCATTTGCGGGGGTTGATCCGATTGCGGTGATTGATATTCAGCGCATTATTGGTTTCTTAAAAGGGCGTGGGATTGGGGTATTGATTACCGATCATAATGTTCGCGAAACCTTAGGGATTTGCGATCGTGCCTATATTATTTCTGAAGGCGCCGTCATGGCAGCTGGTAAGCCCGATGAAATCGTTAATAATGAAGATGTTCGCCAAGTTTATCTGGGTGAGCATTTTAAAATGTAGTGTTTTTGCCAACTAGGTTATTCCCTTCATGAAGCAAACCTTGCAGTTGCGGATGTCGCAACAGCTCAATTTGACACCGCAGCTTCAGCAATCGATTAAGCTTTTGCAGTTGTCTACGCTTGATTTCCAACAAGAAATAGAGCAATTTTTAGCCGAAAATCCCATGCTTGAACGCGAAGATGGCGTGCAAGATGCGGGTGAGGAAGCTGAAAAGCCTGAGGTCAGTGAGATCGTTGAAGATGGCGATAGCTTGCGCTGGGATGAGGTGCGCAGTAACGCCTCATTTGATGAGGGTGATGAAAATGACCCCGCTTTGCGGGTGGCGAAGCTGTACTCGTTGCGTGATTATTTGTTAGCGCAAACTGGCTGCTTACCCTTATCTGATCGTGATAGCGCATTGATTTCATTGCTGATTGATGCGCTAGATGATGACGGAATGTTAAGTCAGAGCTTGGAAGAAATTTACGCGCAGCTACCAGAGAGCTTGGTGCAAGAACTTGAGCTGGAACCAGAAGAATTACAAATCGCACTGCAACATTTACAGCAACTTGAGCCACTCGGTGTCGGTGCACGTGATTTGCCCGAGTCGTTAACATTGCAATTGCGGGTCTTGCCAGAAAATAGTATTCGAAATATTGCCATTCGATTGGTGAATGAAGGTCTCGATTTATTGGCGCAACGGGATTACACTAGACTTAAACGTCAACTGCAGTGCGATGAAGTGGCACTCAAAAACGCGCAAATATTAATTCGGCGTTTAACACCAAGACCGGGTGCAAATTGGTCAGCAGAGACGACACGCTACGTTTTACCTGATGTGATTGTGACCAAGGTGCGCGGGCAATGGCAGGTACGCTTAAATAGCGCGGCGCAGCCCAAGCTAAGAGTCAATGAATTGTATGCAAAGTTACTACAAGGCGACTCAGCAGCCGCGCTCAGTGGTAAGCTACAAGAAGCACGCTGGCTGATTAAAAGTGTTGAGCAACGAGGCAGTACGATTTTACGGGTCGCTGAAGCCATTGTAATGCGACAAAAAGCATTTTTTGAGTATGGTGAAGTTGCAATGCGGCCTTTAGTGCTGCGCGATATTGCGGATGAACTTGAATTACATGAGTCGACGATTTCTCGGGTAACAACGCAAAAATACATGCTGACCCCGCGCGGTGTTTTTGAGTACAAATACTTTTTTGGCAGTCATGTTGAAAGTGAAAGCGGTGGTGAAAACTCAGCAACATCGATTAAGGCTTTGATCAAACAACTGGTACAGCAAGAAAATCAGCACAAGCCATTATCCGATAGTGCTATAACTGAAGAACTCGCACGGCAAGGTGTTGTGGTTGCGCGGCGCACCGTTGCTAAGTACAGGGAGGCATTAATGATTCCTCCCGTTAATCTGCGCAAGTGCTTATAAAAGCACTGCCTTATAAAAGCATGAAGAACCGAAGGAGTAGTATATGAACCTCAACATTAGTGGTCATCATCTGGAAGTTACACCAGCGATTCGTGAATACGTTTCAGGTAAAATTGAACGCACGACCCGCCATTTTGATAATGTGATTGATGTTTTAGTCATTTTGTCAGTGGATAAGCTGGAACATAAGGCCGAGGCGACAATCAATGTCGTTGGTAAAGATCTGCATGTTGAGTCTATCGATAGCGATATGTATGCAGCCATCGATAGCATGGTCGATAAACTAGATCGCCAGATTATTAAATATAAAGAAAAACTATCTGGTCATCGTAATGATGCCCTGAAGCATCAAGTGGTAATCGAAGAATAATCCGTTGCACAAGCAACACAACGGGAACGCCGCGAGTCGTTCCCGTTTTTGTTTATCGGAGTGCAAGTTACAATAGCAGCTCCCTTAAGGACATAAGTTTGAACATGAGCCTAATTAGCAAAATACTTCCAGTCGCCAATGTTTTTTTAGATTTGGATGTGGGTAGCAAAAAACGCGTTTTTGAACATGTGGGTATCCTGTTCGAAAACAGCCATGGGATTGCGCGTAGCGTAATTTTTGACAGCCTCTTTGCCCGTGAAAAGCTCGGCTCAACGGGTTTGGGTCAAGGCGTCGCCATTCCGCATGGTCGGATTAAAGGCTTAAAAGAAGCGGTAGGGGCCTTTGTGCGCTTGAGTGCGCCCATTCAGTTTGATGCGCCGGATAGCAAACCGGTATCATTAATTTTTGTACTCTTAGTGCCAGCCAATGCCACTGATTTACATTTGCAGATTTTGTCAGAATTAGCGCAGCTGTTTTCTGATAAGCAATTGCGTGAAGAATTAATGACCTTGCCCGATCCCGAAGCGGTATGGCAGCGCATTTCGACATGGGAGCCCTATGCTCCCGACTTCTCCTGATCGATTTGAGCCCTCAGCCAAGATCTGAGGGTTTATTTTTTGCCCGATGCCAATTTCGTTTTTGACCCATACTGGCATAAAATCACTGCTTTTAAAGCCATAGCGAGGCCGCATGCCGCAGATCACCGCTCGACAATTATTTATTGATAACGCCGAAAAACTGCGTCTGACTTGGGTTGCTGGGCAGTCGGGCGCAAATAATTTGTTGTCCAATGATGCCTCAGAGCAAAAGCCATCGCTATCCTTGGTTGGGCATTTGAACTTTGTGCATCCCAATCGCATCCAAGTGCTAGGGATTGCTGAAGTCGCGTATCTCAATGGCTTATCAACGGAAGTGCAGCACTCGAGCCTGAATCAGTTATTTGCCAACGATATGTCGGCGATGATTGTCGCCAATGGGCAAGTGGTGCCAGATTCTTTGCGAGAAGCAGCTGAGCGTCATCATGTTCCCTTGCTGACTAGTCCGGAGCAATCTCCGTATTTAATGGAGGTATTGCGCTACTATTTAAGTAAAGCACTGGCTGTATCAACACACCTGCATGGGGTATTTTTGGATGTGTTGGAAGTTGGTGTTTTGCTGACCGGTGAGTCGTCGATGGGTAAATCCGAGCTGGCGCTGGAGCTGATTTCTCGTGGGCACGGTTTGGTCGCTGATGATGTGGTTGAGGTGTATCGCACCAATCCAGAAACCTTAGAAGGGCGCTGTCCACCAATGCTGCGCGACTTTTTAGAAGTGCGCGGGATTGGGGTGCTCAATATTCGAACCATCTTTGGCGAAACGGCGGTTCGGCCGAAAAAAACACTGAAATTGATTGTGCATTTGGCCAAGGCCGGCGGCGAAAATGTTGCTCCGGTTGATCGCTTGCAAATGCAGGCGGCAACGCAGGCGATTTTGGATGTACCGGTCAGAAAATTAGTGATTCCAGTTGCAGCCGGGCGTAATTTGGCGGTGCTGGTCGAGTCGGCAGTACGAAATTATATTTTGCAATTGCGCGGTATTGATTCAACGCGTGAATTTATCGAGCGCCACCAGAAATTTATGGAGATGGGGGAATAATGAAACATAGCCAACATCAACAATTGGTCTTGTTATCGGGCTTATCGGGCGCAGGAAAAAGCGTGGCGTTAAAAGCACTGGAAGATTTGGGCTTTTATTGTTTAGATAATTTACCTGCTCCGCTATTGCCGCAAGCCGTGTCTATGCTCGATTTGGATGGCTACCCTAAAATTGCCATCGGGATTGACGCCCGTAGCGCACATAATTTATCTACATTTCCCGATCATTTAGCCGCTTTGATGGATTTAGGGCTAGATGTGCGGATGTTGTTTTTAGAAGCCAATAACGAAGTTTTGGTGAAGCGGTATTCAGAAAGTCGCCGTAGCCATCCCTTATCGTTGGGTGAATTAACGGTGAGCGAATCGGTGGTGGTGGAGCGCGAAATGCTGGAAAACATCCGTGAAATGTCGCATGTCATCGATACTTCGGGTTTATCAGCGGCGCAATTACGCACCTGGGTACGGGAATTTATCGCGACCGATCGCGCCAAATTAATGCTGATTTTTGAGTCGTTTGGCTTTAAGCATGGCTTGCCGTTGGATGCCGATTTTGTTTTTGACGCACGTTGTTTGCCTAATCCATTTTATGATCCTGCGCTACGCTCTTTAACGGGAATGGATCAGCCGGTGGCTGATTTCTTAATGCGCCAAGCCAGTGTCGGCAATTATTTGACGCATATTTTGGGCTTTTTGGAGCGCTGGCTGCCTGAGTTTGAGCGCGATCAGCGCAGTTATGTCACGGTAGCCATTGGTTGCACGGGCGGTCAGCATCGTTCGGTGTATTTAGCTGAAGAGCTGCGTCGACATTTTTCACGCAATCGTCAAGTCTTGGTTCGGCATCGTGAACAACATCAGCGCAGCTAAATCATGGCGAGATTGGCTGAGTTTATTGCGCTCAGGTGATTATGTGGTGATCGGTGTTTTTTTACTGCTGTGGGGGGTGATCACCCCCTTATGTTGGTCACAGGCTGGGGCAACGCGCGTTAAGATTTTTCAAGATGGCCAACTGTATGCCGAATTAGATTTAGCCGCAGCGCGCACCTTGGCCATTGATGGCCCGCTTGGTAAAACCACGATCGAGGTGGCCGCAGGCCGTGCACGGATCGCTAGCGATCCAAGCCCGCGCCAATATTGTGTGCGGGCTGGATGGTTGACTCAGGTGGGGCAAAGTGCCATTTGCTTGCCCAATCGCACCAGTATTGAACTCGTCGGTCAGCGTCCTGCCAGTTATGACAGTCTCAGCTACTAAAATCACTTTAAATGTCAGCAGTACCGACGAGCAAATTGCTCGCTTTGCCGCGTGCGCCATTGTGTTGGCGGTGATTGAATCGGGGATTCCATCGCCCATTCCGGGCTTTAAACCAGGGCTAGCCAATATTGTCACCTTGATCGCTTTACAGCGTTTGGGTTGGTCGGCAGCGGCGTGGGTGTCGATGTTGCGCATCTTAGGCGCGAGTCTGGTCCTCGGTGGGGTATTTTCCCCCGGTTTTGCTTTAAGTTTGGCGGGCGGCGTTGCCAGTGTGCTGGCCTTGGCCTTCGCGCAATATTTGCCGCAGCGTTATTTTGGCTTGGTGACTTGGTCACTGTGCTCGGCTTTAGCGCATTTAGTCGGCCAGCTGCTGATTGCTCGTTTATGGTTAATTCCGCATAACGGCATTTTTGTTTTAATTCCTTTACTATTGGCAATGGCCATTATTTTTGGCGTGGTGAATGGTTTGATTGCCACTCATTTATTGCGAACTCACCCTGCTGTGGATACGACACAATGAAGACAATTACGCTGGCTTTTACTGGCGCATCCGGTTTGCCTTATGGATTACGCACGCTAGAGTGCTTGCTGTCGGCAGGTTGTAACGTGCGTTTGGTATATACCCAAGTGGCGCAAATTGTCGCCAAACAAGAGCTGAATTTAACTTGGCCTAGCCGCGCTGCGGATTTGGCCGAATTACTGCGCGCGCAGTATGGCGTAACTGCAGAGCAGTTACAGGTTTATGGTCAGCAAGAATGGTTTGCACCGATGGCTTCGGGCAGTAATCCTGGGGATGGTATGGTGGTGGTGCCGTGTACCATGGGCGCTTTGTCGGCGATTGCCAATGGCGCGTCAGATAATCTACTTGAGCGTGCGGCTGATGTGATGATTAAAGAGCGTAAAACGCTGATTATTGTACCGCGCGAAACGCCATTTTCAGCGATTCATCTAGAGCATATGCTGAAATTATCGCGCCTTGGTGTGGTGATTTTACCGCCCAATCCAGGGTTTTATCATCACCCGCAATCCATAGAAGATTTAGTCGATTTTGTCGTGGCGCGAATTTTAGACCAGCTGGCGGTACCGCATCAACTCATGCAGCGCTGGGGCGAGGCCTGAGGTCAATGCCGCGATAAGGCATTGTTCAGATTACTTAGTTGTGCATTGCCGTGCTCGTCGAGCTGGGACTTAAAACCATCACACTGAATCTGAACAATCCCAACTATGCATGGTATTGCTCTCTAGCCTTTAGCGATAAAGCACTAGCTTGATATACCCGTATGCAGTGCTCGCACACTGATGCGTCTAAAAAACACATACAGCGCAATCGCCGCAAACGTCAGCGCAATCACTAGCGCCAGCCAATAGCCTGCTGGTCCTTGCGGGCTAAATGGACCGACACCAAACGTTAGCGCATAGCCGAGCGGAATACCAATCACCCAAAATGCCGTTAAGTGGATCATCAACGGCATACGCGTTGATTTATAACCCCGCAATACACCTGCAACCACAATCTGAGTGGCGTCCGAAAATTGGAAAAATCCCGACAACAATAGCAATTTGGCTGCGAGTAAAATTACCGCTGGATCGCTGGTATACCAAGCCGCAATCGTGCTGCGAAATAGAATAATCATGCAGCCAGAAATAATCGCCAAGATAAAGCCTAGGTAAATCCCAGTCTCACCAATAAAGCGTGCCAGCTTAAAATCGCCAGCGCCAACGGCTTGTCCCACGCGAACGGTGAGGGCGGTGCTAATGGCCAATGGAATCATAAAAGTCAGCGAAGAAAAATTGAGCGCAATTTGATGCGATGCCACGGTGGTGGTACCTAACTTGGCCAGCAACAGGGCAATCAAACTAAACGCACTCGATTCAACAAAAAACATAATGCCGATCGGAATGGCCAACTTGGCCAATTGTTTTTGCGTCTGTAGACGTAGACCTTCGATATGTCGAAACGGGTGCGTATCTCGATAAATCGGCGAAATGCGTATCCAGATAATCCACATGATGGCGCTAAACCACATACACATTGCAGTAGCCCAAGCGCAGCCTACTGCGCCTAACTCTGGAAATCCCCATTCACCATAAATTAACACGTAGTTGGCGGGAATATTGAGCACTAGCGCAATAATCGAAATCACCATCATTGGCTTGGTTTGATTTAAGCATGAGCTATAGCCATACAATACTCGCGCAATCGCTACCGCCGGAAATCCCCATGAAATTACCGCTAAAAAGCGACTGCCTTTTTCGGCCACATCGGGCGCTAAACCAATATGCGTAAAAATCGGCAGCAAGCTATGCGCGATGAGCATCATGATCAGGGCGATAAACAGCCCTTGATATAAGGCTTGTTGTGTTAACGATGGGATTTCATGCCACGCCTTAGCGCCAACTTTTTGCGACGCCATCGGGCTAATTGCAATCAATAAGCCAAACATGGTGACAATCATCACGCTCCAAATCGACGTGCCGACTGAAACTGCGGCCAAATCTCCAGCCGATAAATGTCCGGCCATAACGGCATCGACAAAGCCAGTGCCAGTTTGAGCGAGTTGGCCGATCATAATCGGCCATGCGAGAATCCAGGTGGCTTTAACGTCTTGCAAACGGGGCATTGCTATCCTTTGGGAATGGGGCGTGCTGGCTCATAAATGGCCAATAAATCAGGAAAGCGGCGTTGAAACAATAAGGCTTCAGTACAAAGCAAATCCAAAATTAATAAACTACCATCGGGTAAATTATGCGTTGGTAGGTGTAAGCTTTGCGCTGCAGCAAACGCCCGAATTAATGATTGCGGACCGGTATAGGGCGCAGCGCGAAGCTGTAAACAGTGGTGCTCGCGATACCTGTCAAAGTTAAGGCGGCGGTTTTTGCGTAATCCCGTTGGTGCTGGGGGGCTGATCGTGGTTGCTTCTAAACAATCATACATGGGCAAGCTCCTAAGAAACTCGCCGGTGATTCTGTTTGTTGGATTGAATCACCGACGCTTTAGCGGCATTTCGAACGCGCCCCGCAATTTGTCGATTAATTGGCGCAAAAAACAAAAAACCCACGTGCAGTGGGTTTTGCACGCTTTAGCGAGTATTTATAAAGCGCCCGCAAGCTGGGTTTCAAATCGGCGCTAAGGTCATTCTGCACTTGGCATGTTGCTTCGGTCAAGTACGGGTAAAGCCTTATTTAGGGCGCTTTGCTATCAATCAATAAAGTGATTGGGCCGTCATTGATTAAAGCGACCTGCATATCAGCACCAAATCGCCCCGTCGGCACTGGCTTGGCCAGCTTGGCGCTGAGCTGGCGAACGAATTCATCAAATATTGGCTGACTGATTGGCCCTGGAGCTGCCTCGCCCCAACTGGGTCGATTGCCTTTTTTGACATTACCAAACAGCGTAAATTGACTAACCGCCAATACGTCAGCGCCCACATCCAGAATGGATAAATTCATCACGCCGTCTTCATCATCAAAAAGCCGTAAATTGGCGATTTTATTCACCAGCCATTGGATGTCTGCCGCACCATCTTCATGCGTAACGCCAACCAGCAGTAATAAACCGGCATTGATTTGGCCGACGGTTTCGTGGCCAACATCGACTTGGGCTTGTTTGACTCTTTGAATTAAAACGCGCACCGGAGTCCTCTTTGATCGCAAAAGCCCAATTTTAACGCCGATTGGCTGGGCATGCTGCACTGTGAAGGTACGTTTGGAAACATTTAAATTGGGTAAAAGCGCGCTTAATTGGCTTTGCTGTCTAGTCAGGCATACGGAATTTCACTAATATCTAAGACTCGAATTAATTAATTGTTGTCGCTAAAGGATGTAATCATGAAACGGGTGGGTCTAGTCGGTTGGCGCGGTATGGTGGGTTCGGTTCTGATGCAACGTATGCAAGAAGAAAAAGATTTCGATGTGATCGATCCAGTTTTCTTCACAACGTCGCAAGCAGGCCAAGCCGCACCTAATTTTGGTAAAGACGCTGGCACCTTGCAAGATGCCAACGATATTAGCCAATTGGCGGCAATGGACGTGATTATTTCTTGCCAAGGCGGCGACTACACCACCGAAGTATTCCCAAAATTACGCGCTAGCGGCTGGGAAGGCTACTGGATTGACGCGGCTTCTACCTTGCGTATGGAAGACAATGCCGTCATCGTGCTCGATCCAGTAAATGACGACGTAATCCAAGGCGCACTGGCCCGTGGCGTAAAAAACTACATCGGCGGCAACTGTACCAACTCGATCATGCTAATGGGCATGGGCGGTTTGTTTAAAGCGGGTTTGGTCGACTGGGTTTCGTCAATGACGTACCAAGCGGCTTCAGGCGGCGGCGCTAACCACATGCGTGAATTGCTTAAAGGCATGGGCGTGGTGTACAACGCCGTGGCCGATGAGCTTGCAACGCCAGCTTCTGCGATTTTAGAAATCGATAAAAAAGTCGCGCATACCATTTCAAACGATGTACCGACTGAATTTTTCGGTGCGCCACTCGCTGGTGGTTTGATCCCGTGGATCGACAAGCAACTCGATAACGGTCAATCTAAAGAAGAATGGAAAGGCCAAGCCGAAGTGAACAAAATTCTCGGTTCTGACGCCACGATTCCAGTCGATGGTTTGTGCGTGCGGATTGGTGCGATGCGTTGCCACAGCCTCGCGTTGACGATCAAACTGAAAAAAGACCTGCCACTCGCAGAAATCGAATCGATTATCAAATCGGGCAACGATTGGGTGAAATGGGTGCCGAACGATCGCGAAATCACCGTGAAAGAGCTGATTCCAGCGCAAATCACTGGCAAGCTCGATATTGGCGTTGGTCGCGTACGTAAATTGAATATGGGACCAGAATACATCAGCGCATTTGTAATTGGTGACCAATTACTTTGGGGTGCTGCTGAGCCTCTGCGCCGCATGTTGCGGATTTTGCTGGCTAAGTAAGGTTTAGCTTTTCAAGATAACGGCGCGCAGAGCGCCGTTTTTTTATGGCAAGTCGGGCGAATGTACGAGTTGTTTGCGGCGCAGAGTTTAAAAGTACTTTGCGCGACTGAATTGCCAATCCATTGAGTGAGTATTGATCGATGAATTTATTGAGTTTAATTGGCATGTCCGCCGCGCTATGCACCACGATCGCCTTTGTGCCGCAAGTGTGGCAGGTTTGGCGTAGCCGTTCGGCAAAAGACATTTCTTTAGGAATGTATTTGATTTTTGTTACTGGGGTGAGTTTATGGCTGGTGTATGGCTTTATGCTCGGTGATTGGCCGTTGATTTTGGCCAATTCAGTGACTTTGGCGCTGGCAGGGGCGGTACTGGTGATGAAAATTTATTTTGATTTACGCAGGAATAAAAAGCCTGAATGATGGGTATGTAAATATGGCCCATATTAGATATGAGCCATAATAAAATACTACATGCCGGTATATAGCGGTCCGCCGCCACCTTCGGGTGGCACCCAATGGATATTTTGCTGTGGGTCTTTGATGTCGCAGGTTTTGCAATGTAAGCAATTTTGCGCGTTGATTTGTAAGGCTGGGGCGTTGTTGTGTTGAATAATTTCATACACGCCAGCAGGGCAGTAATGGCTTTCTGGTGATCCATACTGGGCCAGATTGACGGTAATCGGTATTAAAGTATCGCGTAATTGCAAATGGCTGGGTTGATCGTGATCGTGCGAGACATTAGCCAGCATTAAAGAATCAAGCCTATTGAACGTCAGTACGCCATCGGGTTTCGGGTAATGAATCGCTGCGACACTGTTGAGGCGTTTGAGCGTGGCATTGTCAGGCGTACTGTGGCGTAATGTCCAAGGGGTATTGATCCCTAGCTTAGATAGCCAAAGTTCTGCACCGGCATACATCGTGCCCGCTAGCGTACCGAGTTTAGAAATCGCTGGTTTGATATTGCGCACTTGTTGTAGTTCTTGCCAAATACTCGATTGCGCAAAGGCGGTATTAAAAGCAATCAGTTCATCGCGCTGCCGATCATTGGTAATGGCGTCGACAATGGCTGGGGCGGCCAACATGCCCGACAGCATGGCGTTGTGGGTGCCTTTAATGCGTGGAAAATTGAGTAAACCCGCCGAGCAGCCGAGCAAAATGCCGCCAGGGAAGGTCATTTTTGGCAAGGATTGCAGTCCACCTTCGGCAATCGCGCGTGCGCCGTAAGCAATGCGCTTGGCACCAGCGAAAGTACCGCGAATTTTAGGGTGGGTTTTAAAGCGTTGTAATTCTTCGAATGGCGATAAAGTCGGATTCTGGTAATTCAAGTGCACTACATAACCAATCGCCACCAGATGATCAGGCAAATGGTAAATAAACGCGCCACCGCTGGTGCTGTTGTCGAGCGGCCAACCTTGGGCGTGTTGCACTAAGCCAAGGTGATGGTGTTCGGGTTTGACTTGCCAAACTTCTTTTACGCCAAGACCAAAATGCTGTGGATCGGCGTCTTTACGTAAATCATATTTGTTTTCTAAATCGCCAGCGAGTGAGCCGCGCGCGCCTTCGCAAAACAGCGTGTATTTGGCATGAATCGCCATGCCGAGCGCGTAATCGGCTTTGTGTTGGCCTAATTTGTTGATGCCCATATCGCCAACGGCCACGCCCATGACGGCGCCTTGATCGTCATACAGCACTTCGGCTGCAGCAAAGCCGGGGTAAATTTCAACGCCTAGGTTTTCTGCTTCGCTGGAGAGCCAAGCGCAGACTTCGCCCAGCTTAACGATAAAACAGCCATTGTTGTGTAATTGAGGCGGCAGCAAGATTTGTGGAATCTTAATACCGGTATCTTCATCAAGTAAAAAGAATTCGTCTTGGTTGACTGCGGTCGCCAATTGCGGCGCGCGCTGTTGCCAATCGGGAATCAGCTGATTGAGCGCAACAGGATCAATGACCGCACCAGACAAAATATGCGCGCCCACTTGCGCGCCTTTTTCCAAAATACAGACAGAAATTTCGGGGTTGAGCTGCTTTATAGCAATGGCCGAGCTTAAACCCGCTGGGCCAGCACCAATAATCAGCACATCGTATTCCATGACGTCGCGTTCTTGCATCTCAATCTCGCTTCTATATCTGTAAAATCGAATATGTTTATAATAATAATGTGTTTTACATATAGTTTACCGCCGAATACAATCTTCTGCAAAATGGCATTTGTTCTATAATCGCGCGCGTTGATGGTTGTCAATTCGCAGCCTGCAGGAAGCACCATGAAAATTTTAGTCAGCATTAAACGGGTCGTTGATTATCAAATCCGGCCACGGCCAACGCAAGACGGTTTGGATGTCGAGCTGAGCAACGTAAAAATGAGCATCAATCCGTTTGACGAAAATGCCGTCGAAGGCGCGGTTCGCTTGAAAGAAGCCGGCGTGGCCAGCGAAGTGGTGGTCGTGGCGGTTGGTACTGCTGCCAATCAGGATGTATTACGTCACGCTTTGGCAATGGGCGCTGATCGAGCCATTTTGATCGAGACGCCGAGCGTGGTGCAGCCTTTAACTGCGGCTAAATACTTACAAGCCATCGTAGGGCGTGAAACGCCAGATTTGGTGCTCACCGGTAAGCAAGCGATTGATGATGACGCAGCTGAAACGGCGCAAATGCTGGCTGGTTTATTAAATTGGTCGCAAGCGACGTTTGCTTCCAATATCCAGCTCGCTGATGGCCGCGCTACCGTGGTGCGTGAGATCGATGGTGGTCAGGAAACCTTGTCATTGCAATTGCCTGCGGTGATTTCTGTTGATCTTCGCTTGAATGAGCCGCGTTTTATCAAACTGCCGGCATTAATGATGGCGAAGAAAAAACCGATTGAAACTTTGCCTGCTGCCGATTTTGCCGTCAGCGCACCGGCGTTAACGGTATTGCAGATTGCTGAACCGCCAGCACGTAAGCCGGGGAAAATTTTGAATAATGTGGCTGAGTTGGTCGCTGCATTGCGAGCAGAGAAGGTGTTGCCATGAGCGTTTTAGTGATTGCTGAATTAGACAGCCACGGGATTAAAGCCGCTACGCGTTCTGCGATTAGCGCCGCAAGTCAATTGGGCGAAGAAGTCCATTTATTGGTTACTGGCAATGATGTAGCGGGTATTGCTATCGAGGCCACAAAAATAGCTGGCGTGAGCAAGGTACTCCATGCTGATGCACTAGCCTATGCCCATGGTTTGGCAGAAAACCTCACGCCCTTATTGGTGCAGCTCGCCGCAAATTATTCAGTATTGATCGCTGCGGCGACCAGCTTTGGCAAAAATGTATTGCCACGCGCAGCGGCATTGCTCGATGTGGCGATGGTGTCTGAAGTCATTCAAATTATCAATGCCACGACCTTTGTGCGGCCGATGTACGCTGGCAATATCAATGCCACCGTTGTTGCGCCAGCCGGTTTACGGATTTTGACGATTCGTCCAACGGTGTTTGAAGCCGTTGCCGCGACTGGTGGTGCTGCGGCACTGGAAACGTTGACAGCAACCGCCGAGACCGGACAAACCACATGGGTGAGCCGCGATTTGGTTGAGCTTGATCGCCCAGAGCTGGCAACAGCACGAGTGGTGATTAGCGGTGGTCGTTCACTCGGTAGTGCCGAAGGCTTTAAATCAACGCTCACGCCATTGGCTGATGTCCTCGGTGCGGCCATCGGTGCGACTCGCGCAGCGGTGGATGCGGGCATGGCACCCAATGATAGCCAAGTTGGTCAAACCGGTACTGTAGTCGCGCCTGAGCTGTATATGGCTTTTGGCGTTTCGGGCGCAGCGCAGCACGTGGGCGGGATTAAGGACAGTAAGGTGATTGTGGCGGTGAATATCGATGCAGATGCACCTATTTTCCAAGTGGCTGATTATGGTTTGGTCGCAGATTTATTTACTGTGATTCCTGAATTAGAAGCGGCGTTAAAAGCTTAATAATTTGAACCAACGCAAAGGCACAAAGATAAATAGAGCATAAAGCGGTCCAATTTTTTAGGACGTCGCTGCTTTTTTTTGTGTCGGTGTGCCTTTGTGGTGATTGTTTTTGAAGGAAGTTAAATGTCTAAGTTTGCCCATGAAACAGTGCTGAGTGTTCGTCACTGGAATGATACTTTATTTAGCTTTACCACGACGCGTGATGAATCGCTGCGTTTTGAAAATGGCCAGTTTGTTATGATTGGTTTGGAAGTGGATGGTAAGCCATTAATGCGTGCTTATTCAATTGCCAGTGCCAATTACGAAGAAGAGCTCGAATTTTTCAGTATTAAAGTGCAAAATGGCCCGCTGACTTCGCGTCTGCAGCATTTAAAAGAAGGCGATAAATTATTGGTGAGCCGTAAACCCACCGGCACATTGGTATTGTCTGATTTAAAACCGGGTAAACATTTGTATTACCTCAGTACCGGTACCGGCTTAGCGCCTTTCATGAGCTTGATTAAAGATCCTGAAGCGTATGAAAAATTCGATAAAATTATTTTGATTCATGGTGTTCGCACGGTGAGCGAATTAGCTTATGCGGATTATATTGAGCATGAATTGCCAAATAATGAATTTTTTGGTGAAGAAGTTCGCAATAAATTAATTTATTACCCAACTGTGACGCGTGAGCCATTCCGTAATCAAGGCCGTCTGACTGATTTAATTACTTCGGGTAAATTATTTGCAGATATCGGGTTGCCACCACTGAATCCAGAAACCGATCGCGCAATGCTGTGCGGTAGCCCTGCGATGCTAGAAGACACTTGTAATCTACTCGACTCATTGGGCTTTAAAGTGTCTAAACGCATCGGTGAGCCGGGTGATTATGTGATTGAGCGCGCATTCGTTGAAAAATAATGTGTAGATTGGCGGGCTTTTTTTAATTGCAAGCTTTGCATAAGTCTTCTCTCTGGCTAGACTATATTGTACATACAGTCATCAACGTTTTTGGAGTAGGTCTATGCAAGTGAATGTACGCTTTGATAATAACCGCGCCATCTTAGCTTTGAATGGCAATTTTACGTTTGAATTTCATCGTGAGTTTAAACACGCAACGACCTCGGCTTTACAGCATCCTGGCCTCTCTGATATCGAGATTGATTTTTCGGCAGTGGATTATATGGATTCAGCTGCCTTAGGGATGTTGTTGCTATTAAATGAGCGTGCTGCAGGCAAAAAAATTACGTTGGTTAATTGTAAAGGCACCGTGAAGTCAGTACTCGATATTGCGAACTTTGGCAAAATTTTCGAAATTCGTTAAGCCATTCAATACCGCCATGATGCAAAAAGCCCGAGGAGTCGTCCTCGGGCTTTTTTATTGCACATCATTTTAGTGCCAGCGGCCTAACCCATTGGCGTGTGTGGGCTTTGGGCCGCGCTGGAATTAGGCGCTATGCTCATCGATACCGAGCTCTTGGATTTTTCTGGTTAGGGTATTGCGTCCCCAGCCAAGTAATTCTGAAGCTTCTATTCGTTTACCCCCAGTTTGAGCTAAGGCTTGCTCAATCACGGTGCGCTCAAAATCCTGCATCATACTGTCTAAAATTCGGCTGTCACCGCGTTGCAAGCGGTGTTGCACTTCGGCTGCTAAGGACGACTGCCAGTCGCCAACGAGTTGATTCGTCACTTGTGGGGTAGCACGCAATTCTGGCGGTAGATCATTGCTTTCAACGCATTGCCCCGGTGCCATCACGCTAATCCAATGGCAGATGTTTTCGAGCTGACGCACATTGCCCGGAAAATGATATTGAGTGAGCTGCTGCATTGCGGCTTCGCTTAAGCGTTTGATTTCAACGCCGAGGTTTTGCGCCGACTGCGCCAGAAAGTGCTTTGCCAGTAGCGGAATGTCTTGCTTACGTTCGCGCAGTGCTGGTAAGCGCAAGCGAATGACATTCAGGCGGTGATAAAGGTCTTCACGAAATAGTTTTTCTTTGACCCGATCTTCAAGATCTTGATGCGTGGCAGCAATGACCCGCACATTGGCCTTAATCGGTTGATGACCACCAACGCGATAGAAAAAACCATCCGAAAGCACCCGTAATAAACGAGTTTGTAAATCAAAGGGCATGTCACCAATTTCATCAAGAAATAGCGTGCCGCCTTCGGCTTGTTCAAAGCGGCCAATTCTTTTGGCGTCGGCCCCAGTAAAAGCGCCACGCTCGTGACCGAATAATTCAGATTCTAATAGATCTTTAGGGATGGCCGCGCTATTGATGGCGACGAATGTTTTGCTGGCGCGCGGGCTATGTCGATGTAGCGCGCGGGCAACTAGTTCTTTACCACTGCCAGATTCACCGGTAATCATCACCGTAGCCGCCGAATGAGACAGGCGGCCAATGGCGCGAAACACGTCTTGCATGGCTGGCGCTTGGCCGAGCATTTCAGGGACTTCAGAGCCCGTTTCTTGGTTTGGGCTGAGCGTTTCACTCTCTTGCATGGCACGGCGAATCAGCGCAATCGCTTGGTCGACATCAAACGGTTTAGCTAGATATTCAAATGCCCCGCCTTGAAAGGCTGAAACGGCACTATCTAAATCGGAATGTGCAGTCATGATAATCACCGGAATATCTGGCCATTCACGTGTCATCATGTCTAAAAAACTGAGCCCTGATTCGCCGGGCATGCGGATATCGCACACAACCGCTTGTGGACGCTCGGTTTGTAATCGAATCAGCGCCTCGGTGGCAGAGGCAAAGGTGGTATGGGTAATTTGCTCGCGACTGAGTGCTTTTTCAAACACCCAGCGAATCGATTTATCGTCGTCAATCACCCAAACTGGTTTCATGATGTGCTTCCTGTGTCTTGCCATGCGTTAAGGGGTAAGAAAAGGCTAAATGTGGTGTGTCCCGCTCGGCTTTCAAATTCAATCACGCCGTGATGCTGTGCAATATAGGTATGCGCTAAATGTAAGCCGATACCTGTGCCACCGGGGCGGCCAGAAACCAACGGATAAAATAGCGTTTCTTTTAAATGCTCAGGGATGCCCGGGCCGTTATCGCTAATGTCGATGCGCAAGGCCAAAGGGTAGCGTTGGCGATTGAGTGTGACTTGGCGGGCAATACGAGTACGTAAGATGACTTCGCCAATATTGGACATAGCTTGGATGGCATTGCGCACAATATTAAGCACGGATTGAATTAATTGCTCTTTGTCGGCAATTAAAGTTGGAATACTGGTGTCGTAATCTCTTTTTACCGCCAAGCCATTGGGCGTTTCTGCCAAAACAAGGCTGCGTACACGCTCTAACACCTCATGGATATTGAGCTCTTTGAGCTGCGGTAAACGATGGGGCGTGAGTAGGCGATCGAGCAAGCTTTGCAGGCGAGAGACTTCATCGACAATCACGTCGGTATATTCTTTAAGCTGCGGGTCGGGTAATTCATGTGCTAAAAGTTGGGCTGCGCCCCGAATGCCACCGAGTGGATTTTTAATTTCATGCGCTAAATTACGAATTAACTCGCGATTGGCTTGTTGCTGCGCTTGTAAGCGCTCTTCATTAATAATGCGGCGTTGTTGATCAATGCGCCGTATTTCTAGTAATACCGCTGCCGCGGTTGATTCAATCGGCGTGACATCGAGCGTGACATACATTTCGCCCTCAATACCAAACACCACTAATTCGTGCTCAGTGATTGAGATGCGTTTTTCTAATGCCGTTTGTGCGGCAAAAACTAAAGGTGAATTCTCACCAAAACAATGGATTAAAGAGGGGTGCTCGTGTGGCTTTACATTAAATAAACTATTCGCTGCTGGATTAGCGTAGCGAATATAACCGTCCTGATCGACCGCTAATACGGCCGCATCGAGATAATCGAGGCCAGCAAAAGTAGGGTGGCTCATATGCGGCTCCATCGGATACCAGCTGATTTAAAAAAGACGAATTGTCGCGCAGAGATGGATGAACTAAAGCAAAATGTAGGCCAGCTTTTTAGCGTGTCCATTGGCTAAAAGGATTCATCTTTGCACAATATTGGTGCTGCTACGCCTTTTATGGCGCATTAGCGCACTCGGGTTAGCTCGGCTTGCAGTGCGGAGACGTTCTTTTCGTGCATCACAATGGCTTCGCGTAGGCGGCCAATGCGCTCGAGATAAATTTTAGGATTGGCTTGCTCAGCTGCCGAGCGATTGGCATCGGCATCTTGTAAATTCTTTTTAGCCTTGCTCAATAGCTCGCGCTCGCTGCTGAGCTCTTCTTCTAAAATTAATTTGCGATTACTATCGCGACTTTTTTGGGTGGCCGCATCCACTTTAGGGAAATTCACCGGAGAAGGAACCGCGACTCGAGGCGATTTAATGCTCTCGTTATTGCGCCGAACTGGATTGCTTACCGGTTGCGATTCACTCATGATGCGTACTGCACCTTTAATGGGTGAATTAGTAAATGTCACATTGCCATTACTATCTACATATTTGTAGATATCGGCATGCGCCATATTGCAGAGAAATAGAAGGCCAATCAGTCGTTTTGAGTGCATAGCAGAAAGGTATCACAGCCTGCGCTTTGTGCCTAATCAGCTGGCTGTGAAATGTAATACAAATGAATTTAATTGTTGGTTTTATCCGAATGTCCTAAGGTTTTGTCCGGCGCAATCAGATCTCTAATCCTT
Organism: Deefgea piscis; assembly: GCF_019665785.1. Taxonomy (NCBI): domain Bacteria; kingdom Pseudomonadati; phylum Pseudomonadota; class Betaproteobacteria; order Neisseriales; family Chitinibacteraceae; genus Deefgea; species Deefgea piscis. Next base: position 2,875,485 of record NZ_CP081149.1, on the reverse strand, counting down.
TGCTTTAAAATTTTAGCTTCTGGAAAACCGTTTTCAATTTTTCTATCCCAGACTAAAACATCATCACAATGGATTAAAAATACGCCACCCGTACCCGGTTGTAACGCCACTTCGCCTAATTCAAAAGCAAAAGTTGAGAGTAATTCTTGGGCCAACCATGCACTGCGCAGTAACCAGCTGCACTGAGTGCAATAGAGTATGGTGATACGGGGTTTGTTGAGTGAGCTCATGATAATCAAATTAAAGTGAAGCGACTATTTTGCCTACAATTGGCCAATCAGCAAAATATAATTTTAGACCACACTGCTGTGAATTATGGTGCATGTATCGGCTTGTATACAATTGCGCCCCTTGTCTTTAGCCAAATACATCGCATTATCGGCGCGCGAGAGTAAATCATCCAATGATTGATCATGCGGCAGTAGGCTCGATATGCCGATACTCACCGTTACGGTCAGTTGTGGATTGTCCGTCAAAGAAAAAGTGCTGTTTGCAATCGCAGAGCGTATTTTTTCGGCAACAATTTTAGCCTGCTCAAGCGTGGTTTCTGGTAGTAAAACTACAAACTCTTCGCCACCCCAGCGCGCGACTAAATCGGTGGCACGGGTATTGAGCACACATAATTGTGCAATCTGTTTTAATATTTGATCGCCAAATAAATGCCCGTATTGATCATTAATTTTTTTAAAGTGATCCACGTCGATCATCATAAAGCTCAGGTTTTTTTTATAACGCAAAGCGTGTAAAAAAGCCGATTGGGCTTTGGATTGCCATTCTCTGCGATTACTAAGTTGGGTTAGCTCGTCCGTGGTGGCAAGAATGCTTAATTCATGGTTGAGCTGAGCCAGTGTTTCTGTTCGTGATTTCACCTCGTGCTCTAAATAAGCTTGGTTATGCATAATTTGTGTTTGTGTTTGCGCTAAATATTGTAAAGCTAAGGTAATAGAAAAGACAAATATTTGAATTTGTAATAATGAAATAATGATGTTTTGTGTATTTATAAATCCATAGCCTTTTGCAGTAAGACCAATGCACATTAATGTAATGAGTAATAGTGAGACATTGGTTGCCGCCATTTTAAAGCGCACTGCAATATATAGCATGAGTGGTAGTAGTAAAATCAATGTACGATCTAAGATGAAATAATTAATCAATATTGGGATAGGAGTGATGATAAGGAAGTATATTGATTTTTCTAGTTCTTTAAATAAAGATCCTGATTTTAGATAAGGATAGAGCGGGACAAATAAAATTAGTCCAGAGGAATCTGCTAGCATTAAAACCATGCTGCGAATTAATATAGAATCTAAATTTATCGGAATTAAGCCTGCAGAAATTTGCAATGCGATAAATAACGGCATGGTGACTGCGACGGGAATAAAGCTGACACGCAGCCAAATTTTGGGTAATACCATGGGTTGTCGCCACATGGCGTTGCCGTGTTGGCGGGTTATGGCCTGATAAGCGCGTGCAGCTAAATACGATTGCAATGTGTCAATCGCCGCAAAAATACACCCGCTGATTAAAATGCTGCCGATTTGATGTTGCCAGTGGCCATGAAATAAATAAGGGGTATTGATGACTAGGCTGCCAAAGTAAACGATGACAAGACCAATGCGCCCTAATTGCAAAACAGTAAATAACCCAATGCCTGCGGCCAGCCAAATTAAAGCCATATTGCCGGGATTGATTGTCCCGAGTTGAATGGATAACACACCAGCAAATAAGTAGCTGACTAAAAATAGGCTAGCGGTGATGATTTTTGTATGAGCGCTCATTTTTATAAATGTAGTATGTTTTGCATAAGTATAGCTGTCAGCTTGAGTCAGCGTGAATTAAAGTTGTAAATATGATAAGTAATGTAATTTTGTTTTGATGATGTGTGGCCAAGCAAAGGCGATAAAAAATGCCGCTCACTTGCTCTTAAGTGAGCGGCACTAAGCCACTGAGGACCGGTTTTTCTTCGCCAAATTAAATTAAAGAGGCGATTGGTGCGAGTTAATTTCGGCTTGGGCTAATTTTAAATATTCGCCCCATCGCTTGGCTACTTTGTGGGCCAAACCAGTTATTAAAGATCGCCAGAGCTTCACCTGAGGTCTCCATATCGACGAGCGCATTATTCACAGCAGTTTGTAGCGTTTTTTCGCTTTTGGGCATCGCGACACCAAAGGTTTTCGTATCCAACGCAAAATCACTCACCTCAAATTGACTACGCTGTGCTGCAGGAATTTGCGCCAATGTGGCGGTCATCACTGGCCCGTCACCCAACATTCCGTCGACAACCCCCGCCAATACCGCCTTTAACATTTCTGGTTTATCTTCAAATTCAGCGAGTTTAGTCTCTGGGAAGGACTTGCGCATTAATTTGACCGAGCTGGATGCCGAAGTCAGCGCAATCTGGCTGCCTGCTAAATCTCTTTCAGATTTAAAGCGCCCTTTTTTGGCCAGAATGCGCGTATCAGTTACAAAATAACCGATACTAAACGCGACTTCTTTCTCGCGCTCTGCGCTGCGCGCTAAATCAGCGATGACAATATCCGCTTTACCTTCCTTAATCCAAGGAATGCGATCGTCCGACTCTAAGGTTTTAAACACAGGCTTCACTTTCAAGCGCTTGGCAATTCCCAAGGCAAAGTCAATGTCATACCCTTTGAGTGCGCGGGTTTTAACATCGAGTTGTGAGAATGGCGGCGAAGAGTCTTTGACGCCAATGACAATTTGGCCACTTTTTTGAATGGTTTCTAGTGATGCCGCTTGAGCTAATTGAAAGACAAGAACGGCTGCTAAAGCCGTGCCAATTTTGAACATAATAATTCCTTGGTTTAAATAGATAATGCGTGGTTCTACTACAACTGCAATATTGAATTTAATTTTTGCAGTCAGATATCAAGCTGGTATTTAAGATCAATAGATCACTTCATTGCGTCCACTCGCGGCGGCCTGACAAGGCTATAAGCTGCGGTTAAAATATCAATGAATAGCGTAAGCGTCAGTGCTAAGTCTGATGGTGGCAGTGGCGCGAAATCTTATTTTGCTATGAGCCCAAAGCCTTTAACACGGCACACTTGCAAAACGTTCGGTATGCGCATCTAGAAAATCTGCCGCCGCACGCGGATTAGCAAACGTTTGTGGCACGAATCAATGCGCTTTGTGCAATAGGACGACCCAATTTGCGTCGTCGGTAAACGCCGTGTTCTTACCAAACAAAACCATCCATTCACCCGCAATATTTAATATCCGCGCATGTCGTTTTGGCTCTTGGCTGCGGATTGGCGCCTGCGTATACAGATCAATACCATTAAATTGCAGCGCCATAATTTAGGTCTTTAATTTATATCACGAGTGCGACCTAGATCAGCTCGCCCAGCATCTTGCCTTGCTGCTTAGTTGGCGAATTTAATTCAGGCATCTAACTATTTTTCTTCATCAAACCAACATAACAATTGAGAGCCTGTTGCATAACGAGGCATAGAAATTTGCAGTGGTATTGCTCGCTAAGTTTTACAAAATAAGAGCTCAAGTCAAATACATCAATACTGTAGGTGTGGCGTAATCCATCCATTTCGATTAAAAATTTAAATCAAATCTCCGTGTTGTATTGAAGAGTGAATGGTGTGATTTTATAGAAAGCAAGGGAAATAATACACACAATTATGTAAAAAAAATGTAATATTTGCGTCATTGTTTGGGGTGATAAAACTGCCCAATTTTATATTTTTACGTCTAATAGAGTAAGGACACCATGCTTAAACATCTTCTCGCCGCAACTCTTGCAGCTACTTTTGCCCTACACGCCAATGCCGAAAGCTACACACTGGAATTGGGTCAGCCTCATATCAATCGTGACCTGCCATCGGCTTCTGGCCTGAATTATCGCAACGGTTTTTTCTATGCGGTGGGTGATGATGCTCAATGGCTGTTTGAGCTCGATAAGAATTTCTATATCACTGATAAACAGTTGATTAAGGAGTATCCAATTGACCCAGTCACCGGTCGGATCAATAAAAAAGTAAAACCTGACTTTGAAGCCTTAGCGCAATTTCGCCAAGGCAAACAAACTTGGAGCTTAACGCTAGGCTCGGGCAGCAAATCAAATCGCGAAGTGGGCTTTTTGCTCTCTAGCGATCGCATTAGCAAACATGAGCGTAGCCTGACGAGCTTATACACGCAGCTGAAAACTGCAGCGGGTATTGCTGAACTCAATATTGAAGGCTTGGCACTGGGCAATGGCAAAGCGTACATCTTCAACCGTGGCAATGGCGGCGGCAATCTGATTTTTGCTGTGAAGCAGCATGAGTTGATTGAATATATGTTCAATAAATTAGAAACCTTCAGCAAAGTAGAGACATTCAAAGTGACTTTGCCGGTAGTGGCGAACTTTGAAGCGGGCCTGTCAGGCGGCGATTTCTGGGCGAAAAATAACAGTTTGGTTTACACCGCCTCAGTGGAAGCTACTGGCGACTCATACAACGACGGCCAAATTTTGGGTAGCTTCATTGGTGTCATTCCATTGGAAAAACTGAAAGACGGTGCGGTACTTAATTTGACGCCAACGTCAGTACCCTTGCTCGACCAAGGCGGTCGCGTCGTGATTACCAAAGCGGAATCTTTGGCGATCATTAGTAGCGAAGAAGACGAAATCAAAGGCGCAATCGCCAGTGATAACGATGATGGTACCAGTGAGTTTTTCTATTTCGAGCTAGAAAAAAATGATTAATTGAGGCAAATCCTCAATTGCTACACAAACCGAATGCCGTTCACTTCAGTGAGCGGCATTTTTTTATCCAGTCTTGCGCGTAAAACATCTTTCATTGGCTGGGGTGACTAGCGTGGCAGTGATAACAGCCGGTGGAGCGGCTGAGCCCTTACCTTGCGATTGTTAGAAATAAAAAACCCGCACAAGCTAAGCTGTATGCGGGTTTGCAGGAACTTATGAGCCTGTATGAAACAGGCTTATAAATTATAGAGAGTAGTACATGTCAAATTCAACTGGATGTACATTCATGCGTGAGCGATTAACATCGTTCATTTTGAGTTCGATGTACGAATCGATCCACTCGTTAGTGAATACGCCGCCACGAGTCAAGAATTCACGGTCTGCATCGAGTGCTGCCAATGCTTCGTCCAGTGAAGAGCAAACTGTAGGGATCAATTTGTCTTCTTCTGGTGGCAAGTCATACAGATTTTTGTCTGCTGGATCGCCTGGGTGAATCTTGTTTTGGATACCATCCAAGCCAGCCATCATCAAAGCGGCAAAGCATAGGTATGGGTTAGCCAATGGATCTGGGAAACGCGCTTCGATACGACGGCCTTTTTCAGACGCAACGTGAGGAATGCGGATCGATGCAGAGCGGTTTTTAGCAGAGTAAGCCAATTTAACCGGTGCTTCGTAATGCGGTACCAAACGTTTGTACGAGTTCGTACCTGGGTTGGTGATCGCGTTCAATGCTTTGGCGTGCTTGATGATACCGCCGATGTAGAACAGAGCAGTTTCAGACAAGCCTGCGTATTCATTACCCGCAAACAAGTTTTTGCCGTCTTTCCAGATTGACTGGTGAACGTGCATGCCCGAACCGTTGTCGCCAACGATTGGCTTTGGCATAAACGTGGCTGTTTTGCCGTATTGGTTGGCAACGTTGTGCACCACGTATTTTAGGATTTGAGTCCAGTCAGCGCGCTGAGTCAAAGTAGAGAATTTAGTACCGATCTCATTTTGACCTGCGTTTGAAACTTCGTGATGGAACACTTCAACTGGCACGCCCATTTCTTCCAAGATCAACACCATAGAGGCGCGGATGTCTTGATGGCTGTCAACTGGTGGTACTGGGAAGTAGCCGCCTTTAACGCGTGGACGGTGACCTAAGTTGCCGCCTTGTACTTCGTCAGCAGTGGCCCAAGCGCCTTCGTCTGAACCGATTTTTACGAACGAGCCTGACATATCCGTGTTCCAACGGATGCTGTCAAAAATAAAGAATTCTGGCTCTGGACCAAAATAAGCGGTGTCGCCGATACCCGTGGTTTTCAAATAAGCTTCAGCGCGGCGGGCTAATGAACGTGGATCACGATCATAACCTTTGCCAGTTGCTGGCTCGATCACATCACAAGTCATGATCAGCGTTGGCTCATCAAAGAATGGATCGATATTGGCTGTTGCAGAGTCTGGCAACAACAGCATGTCGGAAGCTTGAATGCCTTTCCAGCCGGCGATCGATGAACCATCGAAAGCGTGACCCGCTTCGAACCATTCTTCATCAACGACGTGAGAAGGAACGGTTACGTGGTGCTCTTTACCGATAGTGTCGGTGAAGCGCAAGTCAACGAAACGAATGTCGTTTTCTTTAATAAGCTTGAGAACGTCGGCTACCGCCATGTTGTCGCTCCTGTAGGACGAGTATGAACAAAAATTAAAAGTGGGATAAAACGGCATTAAATGCTGTTGCAGTGATTACAAGCACAAAGTGTGCCAAGCAAAATCTTACATGCAATCTATTGTGCCACATCTTTTTGCTGTCGCGGACTTACTTTTGCGTATTTTTTTAGTGCGCGCACCAGTTTGTTGCACTGATTTGGTGCGTCAATAAATGTAGCTGTAACGTAAGACATGCCGCTAAAATAGGCCACTTGATGAATGTACAAATAAGGGGATTTTGATGAGCCAAAATAATGAAATTTTGCAAAATGCGCGTTCTCGTGCCATGAGCCAAGGGTTACCTTACGCTGGCATCGTCACCCCTAGCGAGGCGTGGACTTTATTGCAAAGTCTACCCAGTGTGCAGTTGGTTGATGTTCGCACACATGCTGAATGGCAGTTTGTCGGCGTAGTGCCTGGCGCTGAGATGATCGAATGGAAAACTTATCCAACGATGGCCAATAATCCGCATTTTTTAGTGCAACTCAAAGCCGCCGTTGATCCTGAAGCGGTGGTGCTGTTTTTATGTCGCTCGGGTGCGCGCTCGCATGACGCCGCGGTACTGGCCGCCGAGCATGGTTACACTGCGGCAATGAATATTTTAGAAGGCTTTGAGGGTGATAAAGACGCGCAGAGTCATCGTGGCAGTAAAAATGGTTGGCAGGCGGCAGGTCTACCTTGGACACAGGGTTGATTTTGCGTTGTAGTGGGGCCTGAGTCTGTAAGCTCGTGGCAGTAAGGCATCCACTTCAGTCTTCGCAAAACCGTTGCATGGCAAGGCGTTGAGGCAACAGGTAGCAAATCGACGGGCCTCGAGTACGACAAGGCAAGGCAACGATGCAAGAAACGGTTGCTTAACACTTACACCTCACTTTTTAATGGGTTCTGCACGATGATTCACCCAACGTATGTTGTGATTGGTAATCCGATTGCGCACTCCAAATCACCACAGATTCATGCCGCGTTTGCCGCTCAGTTTGCCGATCATCCTTATGTGGCTGGATTTATCTACCAGCAATTACTCGCGCCCTTAGATGGTTTTTCGGCAACGGTGCAGGGCTTTGCCGATGCGGGGGGGCGTGGGGCGAATGTGACGGTGCCATTCAAAGAAGAAGCTTTTCGTTGGGTCGGTGAGCAATTGACTGAACGTGCTGCTGCTGCCGGTGCGGTGAATACCTTGGTGCGACAAGCTAACGGCACTTGGCAAGGAGACAATACCGATGGCGCCGGTTTAGTCACCGATCTGTTGCGGCACATTAATTTGCGTGGTCAACGAATCTTATTGCTCGGCGCAGGTGGCGCGGCACGCGGCGCATTGTTGCCGCTATTACAGCAGCAACCCCAATCGCTATCGGTTGCTAATCGAACGCAAAGCAAAGCGCAGCAGTTATTAGATGAAGTGGCAGCGCCTTGGCGGCATGCTCAGGGTGTATCACTGCCGGTGCTGGCGCTGGGCTTTGATGATTTACTCGATGAAGTAACCGCTACCAATCTCTCGCAATATGACGTGGTAATTAATGCCACATCCGCCAGCTTAAGTGGCGAGCGTTTGCCGATCAGTGATGCTATTTTTGCGCCCAATGCTTTGGCTTACGACATGATGTATGGCAAGAATCAAACGCCGTTTTTGGCGCAAGCGCGTGAAGCGGGGGTGCAGCAGCGTGTCGACGGCTTGGGGATGCTCGTTGGGCAAGCGGCAGAGGCGTTTGAGTTGTGGACGGGTTTACGGCCGGAAGTTGCGCCGGTATTGCAATGGATGCGCGAACAAATTTAATTAAGTATATGAATGTAGAATTTTATTAATAAGGCCTACATTGATATACCCATAGGTAAAGAATGAAAAAAACGGGGATTCTCGGCTGGATTGGTCGCGGTTTGGCAGCGCTGCTGATTTTGGTTTTATTGTGGAATGTTTGGATGTTTTTGCATATTTTGGCTTGGCGCTGGATTAATCCGAGCGATAGCGCATTTATGCAAACGCAGTTGGAACGGCTACAGGCCGAAAATCCGGCAGCGCAGCTTGAGTTTGAATGGGTCGATTACGCGCAAATTTCACCGCATTTAAAACGCGCCGTAGTAGCAGCAGAAGACGCTAAATTTTTGGATCACGAAGGCTTTGATTGGGAAGGCTTGCAAACGGCGTGGGAAAAAAATATCAAAAAAGGGCGGATCGTTGCTGGAGGTTCGACCATTACGCAGCAGCTGGCAAAGAATTTATTTTTATCGGGCAGTCGCAATCCACTGCGTAAAGTGGAAGAGGCGGTACTCACGGTGATGATTGAAGCTTTGCTCGATAAGCGGCGAATTTTTGAGATTTATCTGAATGTGATCGAGTGGGGCGATGGCGTTTTTGGCGCGCAAGCAGCTGCGCAACATTATTATCGAATCGACGCCAAAAAATTATCCGCCGCGCAATCGGCCAAACTCGCCTCGATGGTGACTAACCCGCGCTATTTTGATCAAAATCGTAAAGATCGACGTTTACTACGTAAAGCGGCGATTATCCAACGGCGCATGCCGTATGCCGAAATTCCATAAATGCCACGTTTGAGCCACAGACCGCATCGATTGCACACATCGAGTTTGCTAGAGCACAGGCAGAGCATGCAATATGTAGTTTGCGAGTTAATTTGCTGCTAACGCGGGTCATTGGCTTTGTCATATTCGGCTGACTGAGTGCTTTAATGAAAGTCAGTGCTGACAGCAGAAAGGCCGCTGCTATCGGTTGCGTTTTTTAAAGTGTTACTGCAATCGCTTTCCGTAGCCATTGGTCGCCGTACTTCGTTATCTTTATATCTTAATGTATAGGCTTGAACAGCAATAATTTAATGGTTTGTGCGAATATACCCCCGAGGTGAGTGCTATTTTAGTGAAAGTAAATTCTGTCAATCTTGCCTCTAACGCGGTCTTGCATCCTCATCTGGTTCAATGGCGTAGCTTGGGCAGGCGATGCAATGTGATTGCACTTGCGGATGCCGCATTGTGTACGCTCATAACGCCTTGCCGTTTAGCTGCGGCCGATGGCTGCGGTGACGATATAGCTAGGAGTGGCCAATGCGCAGCTTAGCCACGGCGCTTGAGATGTCGGGCCTGACGGATGTGGGGCGTTTACGTTCGCACAATGAAGATACGATTCGTATCGATGCCGAATTGGGTTTTTTAGTTTTGGCCGATGGCATGGGTGGCTATAAAGCTGGTGAAGTGGCCAGTAGCATTGCCGTTGAGGTGATGCATGAAGTGATGCAGGCGCAATTGGCCATGATCGCGCTACACAATAAAAATTCGCAAAATTTACCGGCAATTGCCGCTGAAATGCTAACGATTGCGATCGATCGATCCAATTCGATGATTTTTCAAACCGGTGAAAAACATCCGCAGTGCGCTGGCATGGGAACGACCTTGGTCAGTGGCTTATTTTTTGATAATCGGGTGGCGATTGCGCATGTCGGTGATTCACGGGCTTATCGCTTTCGGCAGCAACAGTTGCTGCAGTTGTCGCACGATCATTCCTTGTTGCAAGAGCAGATCGATGCCGGTTTAATCAGTGCTGAGGATGCGCGCCATGCGCCGCATAAAAATCTAGTCACGCGTGCGGTTGGGGTTGGCCCTGAGGTGCAGGCTGAGATTCATGATTTTGCTGTTGAAATCGATGATCTGTATTTATTTTGCTCTGATGGCTTGAGCGATATGCTGACCGATGAAGTGATCGCTTTGCAAATGGCCGCGCCCGAGTGCAATTTAAATTTAATGGCCAGTACCTTAGTTGAATTAGCCAATGCCCATGGTGGTAAAGATAATATTTCAGTGATTTTGGTGAAAATTAATCGGGATTTTTCCGCACAAACAGGCTTATTAAAAAAAGTAGGTGATTGGCTAAGTTAGTTGTTTATTTTAGTCGTTTATTTAAAGCACACCTTGAATTAGGATTTTGAAGGTTTTATGTGTGGCGCTCAGTTTTATGGCAAAACGAGGCCACGATGCAAGACGATGATTGTTTAACGACTAAGTTTGACAGGCAGCATACTGCACTGGGTTTACTGCATTGGAAGTTTGGATTTATGGCTAAATTAGTATTAAGTTTTGAAGATAAACCCGTCAAAGAAATCAATTTAAGCGCCCAACGCACTTTAATTGGGCGTCGATCAAATAATCAAATTCACATTGATCATTTAGCCGTTTCAGGGGTGCATGCGGTGATCGAATGCATTGGGGATCATTACTTTATTGAAGATCAGCAAAGCACCAATGGCACATCGGTGAATGGTAAAAAAATTAAACGGCATACTTTAAATCATGGTGATGAAATTAAAATTGCCAAATATCGTCTGAAATTTATCAGTGATCACCAAATACCGCGGCAACAATCGGCTTCGATCGAGCAAAATCAATCTACACCCAAGCAAGCGGTGATTCGCGTAGTTACGGGGGCGAATGCTGGGCGTGAATTATTGCTCAATAAAGAGCGCAATACTTTGGGTAAAGTAGGGCAGCAAGTGGCGGTGATTTATCGCCGAGAGCAGGATTTTTTTATTGCACATGGTGAAGGACAACAACGCCCATTTGTGAATGGGCGGCCACTTGATGTGGCAGAGCTGCGATTAAATGAAGAAGATTTAATTGAGATTTTAGGCATTCGAATGGCGTTTTTCTTTCGGTAAATTATGACTTCATTGCGTGTATTAGGTTGTAGTGGTGGCATTGGTGGCGCAAACCACACCACCGCTTTTTTGTTGAATCAAACCATTTTGCTGGATGCCGGCACCGGCGTGGCGGATTTAAGTAGTAGCGAATTATTGCAAATTGAACACGTTTTTCTTACGCATGCGCATTTAGATCATATTGCCTATTTGCCTTTATTGCTCGATGCCACTTTGGGCGCACGAACGCGTCCAGTGATCGTGCATGCTGGTGCCGCGACGATTCAAACGCTGAAAACACATATTTTTAATTGGCTGATTTGGCCCGACTTTAGTGTGATTCCGACGGCTGAGCAGCCTTTGCTGCAATTTGTACCCATAGAAGTGGGGCAAATGCACTGTGTGGATGAATTAGTCATCACGGCATTGCCCGCTGAGCACACGGTTGCGGCATTGGCGTTTCAAGTGAGTAATTTAACGGCATCGCTGGTGTTGAGTGGCGATACCATTGGTGGAGCCGCATTTTGGCAGGCGGTGAATCAGATTAGCGACTTAAAGGTGCTGATTATTGAAACCGCTTTTGCCGAATCGAATGCCAAACTCGCCCAGTTAGCCAAACACCTCTGCCCGAGTACTTTAGCCCGCGAGCTAAAATCAGCGCCAGCCGGTATTGAGGTATTGATTACGCATTTAAAACCGAGCGAGGATGAGCAAACTATGGCGCAGATCTTGGCATTGCTGCCCACGACTGCGGTACGGCGCTTAATCCAAGGTGAGATTATTCAGTTTTAGCGTCGCAGTTGCGCTAATCCATAGTGCCTGAGGCAACAAAATGGACGCGCTCAAAATCAGCCCCGCGACTTAAAATACTGACTAAGCGAATTCGTGTTTTGCGGTAGCCATCCCAGAGTTCGAGTAATCGACCTTGGCGAAACCAGCCAGTAGGCAGTAGCAAGCAATTGGGTACCTTTAACGCCACCAGCGCCGGCACTAATAGCACCGGAATATAATCGGTTTGCCCAAAGCGCGCCGCATCTTGGGCGCGAATAGAGGCCGCTTGTGGCACACCGGGTAGCAATTGCACGCCGATGGTGAGCTGTTGCTCTTGCTCAGAAAGCCAACGAATTTGCCCCAACAAATACTGTTGCTGGTCTTGAATAATCAATAATTGCTGTAAAGCAATGCGTTCTTCGCCAATCGGTGCGGCTAAGCGTAAACCAGTGGCGGTTTCATCAATCACCTGCCAAGGCAGGGCACGAATAAGCGGTGCCGATTGCGAAGACGCGCTCGTTTGACCGAATAAACGAATTTGCATTAATTCTTCGCTGCTGATTTGTGCTTCAGCTTGCGGTGGTGGCGTAAAGCGACCTACCGCCATCCATTGCTGTAAATTGCTCAGTCCAAAACCGATTTGGGCGGTTTTTTGGCTTGCCCGACGTGCTAAACAACGCTCAACAGGGTGCTCGCACCATTGCCGATACAAGTCGGTGAGCAGCGCTTCTGCCGCTTGCAGGCTTAATGTGGTACCTAAACCGATTTTTTCTGGCATTTCGCCACGGCGGAGTAATTTAATGCGTTTGCTGAGCGCTTGGGCCAATTGCAAAGTGCTGATGGCCATTTCGCTGTCTTTGCTTGGCCGATCACGACGCTCTGGCGCTGCGGGCAACTCAAAATCAATCGTAAATGCGGGCCGATTGGGTAGCGTTTCGGCAATATGCTCTAAGGCGCAGCGGCTTGAAAATACTTCTAAACACGCGGAAATCCACGTTAGATAGCGCAAATTGTATTGAAATGGGTTGGCTGCCGACAGCAATAAACTATGGATAAACACATTTTCTGGCGTTGCCACGCCGCCAATGGTGATTAAACTATCTTTGGCTTTTTGCTGCGCCACGCCTAAGCGCTGTGCTTGGGTGTAATGACTAAATTGCTGCGCCCATTGTGCTTGTGGAATGACACGGTGCACCAAAATATAACAAATGTTGACTTGTAAGCTGTAATACAAAGTACGCTCAGCCAGTAAAGTCATATATTCAGCAACATCGCTCTGGCCAGCGATGGCCGCTTGCCAAATCGATGCATAGCTTTGTTCTATGTCTTGCCATAGCGTGAGCGCAGCTTGCCAAGATTGATGCTCGATCTCGATCAGTGGTAGCGCTTTTTGTGTGTAACGATTTAAAAAACCGTCTTGTAATACATGGATGGTTTCGCGAAATTGCTCAATAATTTTTAAGCGATCTAAAGCCGCAATTTGACTGTGATTGAGTGCGGTGATCGCTGAGCGGACTTCGGCATGCGCCACCGGCACATTAATTAAAGGCAGTAATTTTAACCAATCTCTGGCGCTTCTGGCGTCTTGAAATGGTGGTGTAGCGCTTAGCGTATCCATAGCAGCGGGTGATGGAATATTCATACAACGATGTGCATTAATTGTTGTTTTAATTTTGCCAGTTGATCATTGCTGACCATTGGTTCAGCTGGGCGTTGTACTTGCGCCCAGATCGGTGCAGGGAAATGTGGGTCATTTTCCCAGCGCGGAATAATATGCCAATGCACATGCGGCACCATATTGCCTAAGCTGGCTAAATTAATTTTATGCGGATTTAAGCAATGCCGAACGATGCGCTCAACTTCCCAAACGATATTCATTAATTCAATTCGCTCGGATGGATTTAAATCGGTCATTTCAACTCGGTGCGCGTTTAAAATCACGCGGCATAGTCCCGGATAGCCCGCCTCATCGGCCAAAATAATTCGAGCAAAATCATTTTGCCACATTAACTCGCCACCCTCGGTGGTACACAGTAGACAGTCGGCCTGCATGAGCAATCCTATACGCGATCGAACTGATCGTTGCAAAAAAATAGAAGTTAAAAAAAGGGCGCTGAAATATCGCGCCCTCTTGCTAGGGTCTGTTGACGTTTGGTTTTCCGCCGCGCTGGATCGATTTTCGCGGCGAATCAAGGCGTAGTAAGCGATGCATAGTCATTCTATGTGAGCTTGCTACAACGTAGAGTCGCCGCGAAAAGCGCCCAGCCCTTAGGGTTTAGCGGCTTTTGGCCTGATGCTGCGTTACAAAGCGCTGGCGTAGAATGACTACGCTACGCGCTTCGTGCCTTGCCTCAGGCCAAAATCCGCGCAAACGCGGTTGGCAAACCAAACGTCAACAGACCCTATATACCTAGTTTGTAACGCAGTATTAGGCTCAACGTCAACAGATCCTAGAGTCAGTGACGTTGGGTGTCGCGCCGCTGCTTACGGTTTTTTAGAGTAACACGCGCTCAATGCCACCTTGGCTGGCTTGTTTGACATAGTCCGGCATCCAGTTCGGGCCAAGCACGTTTTTAGCGATTTCGATGACAATATAATCGGCCGTGGTATCTGCATCATCATCATATCGGCTTAAACCTTGCAGGCATGAAGGGCATGAAGTCAGAATTTTCACTTTGGCTTTGCTGTCATTGGCATCGCTACGCAATTTAGCCGCGCCTTTTTCCATCTCTTCTTGCTTACGGAAACGCACTTGCGTTGAGATGTCAGGACGGGCGACGGCAAACGTGCCCGACTCACCACAGCAGCGATCATTCAGATCAACACGTTGCCCCATCAATTCATTGGCGACATCGATGCCTTTATAGGTTTTCATCGGTGTATGGCATGGCTCATGATACATATACTGGGTACCACTCACACCCTCAAGCTTGACGCCTTTTTCAAGCAAATACTCATGAATATCGAGTAAGCGGCAGCCGGGGAAAATATCTTCAAAGCGATATTTTTGCAGCTGATCCATACACGTGCCACACGACACCACCACGGTTTTTATGTCGAGATAATTCAAGGTGGTGGCCAAGCGATGAAATAACACGCGGTTATCCATCGTAATTTTGTCGCCTTTGTCTTGTTGGCCGCTTGAGGTTTGTGGGTAGCCGCAGCAGAGATAGCCCGGTGGTAACACCGTGGTGGCGCCCACATGCCACAGCATGGCTTGCGTGGCTAAACCCACTTGGCTAAATAAGCGCTCTGAGCCGCAACCGGGGAAGTAAAACACCGCTTCAGTCTCTTCATTCAGGCGTTTTGGATCGCGAATCACCGGCACCACATTGCTGTCTTCAACATCAAGCAAAGCGCGGGCGGTTTTTTTCGGTAAGCCGCCGGGCATCGGTTTATTCACAAAGTGAATCACCTGCGCTTTAAGCGATGCAGTGCCTAGCGTCGCTGGCGGCGCTTTGGTGACGTTTTTAATTAAGCCAAAACGTTTGGCCAGCGTGTGCGCCAAGCGTTGGCCTTTATAGCCCCAGCCTATCATCACCGTGCGCATCAATTTGATGGTCGCAGGGTCTTTCATCGTTAAGAACGCCATGCCGAGCGCTGAGCCCGGATTGAATTTCTTTTTGCCTTCTTTGCGTAAGAAATTACGCATGGCAATCGTTACGTCACCAAAGTCAATTTTGACTGGGCATGGATTTACACAGCGATGGCAAACTGTGCAATGGTCAGCAACGTCGCCGAGTTCTTCAAAATGCTTGAGCGAAATCCCGCGCCGCGTTTGTTCTTCGTACAAGAATGCTTCGGTGAGTAAACCCGTGGCTAAAATTTTATTGCGTGGGCTATACAGCAAGTTGGCGCGTGGTACATGCGTTGAGCAAACCGGTTTACATTTACCGCAGCGCAAACAGTCTTTGACCATATTGCTGATATTGCCGATGTCTGACTGCTCTAAAATCAGCGATTCAGTGCCCAGCAGGCTAAACGAAGGCGTATATGCATCGCGCAAATCTGCGCCGGGCATCAACTTGCCTTTGTTAAAGTGCCCGTTCGGATCGATTCGTTGTTTGTAGGCTTCAAACGGCGCGAGCTCTTCGCGCGTTAAGAATTCATACTTGGTAATCCCGATGCCGTGCTCGCCTGAAATCACGCCATTGAGTTCACGCGCCACCCGCATAATGCGCGCAACGGCATGATGCGCGCGTTGCAGCATCTCGTAATCGTCAGAGTTAACTGGGATATTGGTATGCACATTGCCATCACCGGCGTGCATATGCAGTGCAATCCACGTGCGGCTTTTGAGTACTTTTTGCTGAATCGCATGAATCGCATCCAGAATTAATTTATCGGTTCGCCCGCCAAATAATGTTTCTAGATCGGTGAGCAATTCGCGCTTGTATGAAATCCGCAGTACTGAATCGCGCAGGGCATGAAATACACTTTGCGGTAATTCATCCGGATCGAGGATTTTTTCCAGCGGCATCATTGGGAATGCGGTTTGATACAGTTCAAACGCATCATCCAAATTACGGCCGACCCATTGCCAGTGAATACGTGAGCGTTCAATAAAGGCCAGCGCCGATTCACGGCGATCACCAATCAGCACATCGTGGCTTACCGGTGCATCACTGGTATCAAACGGCAAGCGTCCTTGCTGGAAAAACGCCGTCAGTTTGTCGAGTAATTCGAGTTTATTGTGAATCGACAATTCAATATTAATGCGCTCAATCGCGTCAGAATAGTCACCCAAACGCGGCAGTGGGATCACCACGTCTTCATTGATTTTAAACGCGTTGGTGTGCTTGGCAATCGCGGCCGTACGGGCGCGATCGAGCCAGAATTTTTTGCGTTGTTCAGGTAATACCGCCACAAACCCTTCGCCGCCACGCGCATTGGCCAGCTGCACCACATGGCTGGTGGCTTCGCCGAGTGCGCGCTCATCGTCCGATACAATATCGGCGATCAACACCATTTTAGGGCGACCTTTACTTTTGGCCTTGGTGGCATAGCCAACGGCGCGCACATAGCGCCAATCTAAATGCTCTAAACCAGCCAATTGCACCGTTGGATGGGAATCCAGATAATTTTTAATCTCAACAATCGACGGTACTGCGCGGCTGACTTCACCAAAAAACTCTAAGCACACCGTGCGCACATGATTAGGCATACGGTGCAAAATAAAGCGCGCACTGGTAATTAGGCCATCACAACCTTCTTTTTGAATCCCCGGTAGACCCGATAAAAACTTATCGGTCACATCTTTACCTAGGCCTTCTTTTCTAAATTTGGCCCCTGGAATCACCAAGGTTTCTTCGCCGATTTTGGTTTTGCCATCGGGTTTGAATTTGCTAATGCAAAAAGTCGCTTGCGGCGCATCGTGGATTTTGCCCAGATTGTGATCCATCCGCTCGATGAACAGCCAATTGCCATCGGGGTCGACCATTTTCCAGCTCACCAGATTATCGAGTGCAGTTCCCCACAGCACGGCTTTTTTGCCGCCAGCATTCATGGCCACATTGCCGCCAATACAGGAGGCATCGGCTGAAGTAGGATCCACTGCAAACACTAAACCGGCTTCTTCTGCCGCTTCCATCACGCGGCGGGTGACAACGCCTGCGCCGCAATGAATGGTGGTGACGTCGTGATTAACACCAGCAATGCGCATGGTCTCTACGCCTTGATGGCGATCGAGTTTTTCGGTGTTAATCACTGCCGAAAGCGGCGTGAGTGGCACTGCGCCACCGGTATAGCCGGTGCCGCCGCCACGTGGAATCACGGTTAAACCCAGCTCAATACACGCGGCTACTAGCGGCGCCATTTCGGCTTCGGTATCCGGGCAGAGCACTACAAAAGGATATTCAACGCGCCAATCGGTGGCGTCGGTGACATGACTAACGCGCGCTAAACCATCAAATTGGATATTATCGCGGCGGGTGTGGGCGGCCATTTTTTTAAGCGTTTTTTTGCGCAAAATGGCAACGTCACGAAATTCGCGTTCAAATGCATCCACCGCTTGCCGCGTGCGGGCGAGTAAAATATTTACTCGCTCATTACTTTGGCGGCGTTTTTCAATTTCGTGCAAACGGTGGTGCATCGCCTCAACTAAGAGTTGTAAGCGTTTATTGTTTTCTAGTAAATCGTCTTGGACGTAAGGATTGCGTTTAACGACCCAAATATCACCCAATACTTCAAACAGCATCCGTGCCGATCGGCCGGTTTTACGCTCTTGCCGTAATTCATCCAGTACCCGCCATGCATCTTCGCCCATCAGGCGAATGACAATTTCACGATCGGAAAAAGAAGTGTAGTTGTAGGGAATTTCGCGCAAACGTTCAGGCGAGGTCACGTGGCTCACGGCGGTGGGATCCATCATGAAGGGCGTCTCCGGCAGGCAATTACGGCTAAAGAGTGAATTTTAACGGAAAAATGCTTGGTGAAAGTCGCAAATTTAATGTGGGTATCGTAAAAAAACGTAATTGACTGACGCTAAGCTGGTTTTTTGCTGGTTTTACATTGATTTTTACGCAATATTTTTTGTTTGCTGCTGACTTGTGGCTATTACTCAAGCGTCGTTATCGACAATATTACGCCGAATCTTTTTTAGTCGCGGTGGTGGCGGAGCTTGCGTCTGTTGAAGTTGGGTGCGGGTTAATGGACCCTAGGCAAACGGCAGCTCCATTGTTTCGAGTTCGGCTTGATGTATTTCATTGCGCAATTGCAACCGTAAATGCTGGTGCTGGGCTTGATGATGTTGCGCAGATTCGAGGTCGTGTTTGACGGTATAACTTTGCGCTAAAGCGGCATGAATGCTGGCTTGCTGATGACGAATCCCTAAATGACTGGCGGTATGCAGCGCCGATTGCAGTGTTTCAATGGCTAAATCAACATCACCTTTGGCGGTTTGGCATCGGCCTAAAACCAACATGGTATTGGCTTCGCTCCATTGATGGTGATGCAGACGATTAATTTTAAGCGCTACCATCAAACTAATGGTGGCGCGATCAAGGTCGCCGCGTAAGAATTGAATCAAGCCAATATTCATATAAATCTCACCCTCATTGCGATAGCTTTGATCGGCTTTCACTAAGGGCAGGGCACTTTTTAAGTTGCGATAGGCCTCATCAAGCTGTGCGCAGCCGATTAAATCGGCCGCAATATTTATTAAGATACTGGCGTGTAAATGGTGGTCTTCATGGCTGGCGAGCTCTTGCGCTTTGCGGTGATGGGTGAGCGCTGTTTGATAGTGTTCATGGGCATAATACAGCTGCCCTAAACCAATATGCGCTTGAACGCGAGATTCCAGCGCGATGGCCTCATCGGGCAGGGTAAGGCAGCGATTCCAGCTATCGCGTGCTAGATGATAGGCGCCTAGGGTATATTGCACACGAGCATATAAATTAAGGCGCGCACCCTCATACCTAGCAATGTTTTCGAGATTAGCCAGTGCATTTAAATCGGCTAAATCGCGTAATGATTCAGGGTAGCGACCAAAATTAAAATGCGCTTGCGCGCATAAAAATAGCGCTTGCGCAAATAGGCGGACTGCTTTGAGTTGCTGAGCCAGAGGCTTGGCGCTCAAGGCCAGTTGCAAGGCCTCGGCGCTTTGGGTATGGACTAATTTTTGTGCACGATTGAGGCTACGCTCAAGTTCAACAAGGGTCATCATTGATATCGCATTAGGCGGAATCAGCAGCATACCATTGTTATATTTATTATTTACATGTCTATCAGCTTGTTGTCAGCAAAATGGCACGACAATCCTCGGGTGTTAAGTCAGCTTTCTCGCCAAGTAGTAAGCGATTGTGGCGTATCAGTTGCTCGGCTACGCGATCAGCGGCTTCAGTAGCGTCGATCTGATAGTCGCTGAGGCGAGTGGGCAAACCCATGGCGATAAAAAATTGCTCAGTCGCGGCAATCGCTTGCTGCGCTACGCTGATGTCGTCGCCTGAGAGCTGCCAAACACGGCGGCCCATTTGCGTTAATTTGGCTTGTTTGGCGGTAAAGCGATAACGCCACAGGGCGGGCAAAATAATCGCCAATGTGCGCGCATGATCTAGGCCGTACAAAATCGTTAGCTCATGCCCCATGGCATGCGTTGCCCAATCTTGGGCTTGGCCAACACCAACTAAGCCAAACAAGGCTTGGTTGGCCGCCCACATCATATTGGCACGTGCCGCATAATTGTCAGGGTCATTTAAGGTAATCGGGCCGACTTCAATTAGCGTTTGCAAAATGCCTTCGGCCAAACGATCTTGGACTCGCGCATCGCAAGGATAAGTTAGGTATTGCTCAGTAGTGTGAACAAAGGCATCGACAATGCCATTGCCAATTTGCTGAGCCGGTAAAGACACGGTGCAGTTTGGGTCAAGAATGGCAAAGTTGGGGAAGACTAAAGGATTTTTGAACGACAGTTTGTCATTGGTTTCGCGGCGTGAAATGACCGCTGCAAAATTACTTTCGGAGCCGGTGGCCGGTAGTGTTAACACCACGCCAATCGGTAAGACCTGCTCAAGTGGCGTGCGATTGCCAACGATCAGCCAGCAATCACCAGCATGCGGAATCGCCGCAGCAATAAATTTAGCGCCATCGATGACCGAGCCACCGCCAACGGCCAAGATGTAATCGAGCTGATGCTCGCGGCCAAAGCGCACGGCTTGCATTAAGGTTTCGTATTCAGGGTTGGCTTCAATGCCAGAAAAAGCTTGCCAGTGATGACTTTTAAGCGCGCTGCAAACTTGTTCATACACGCCGTTGCGATGAATGCTGCCGCCGCCATACAGTAATAAAACCCGCGCTTGTGGGGGAATTAAAGTGCTGATTTTGGCGATACTGCCATGACCAAATTCGATACGACAGGGATTGTGAAAGCTAAAATTTTGCATCGTTCGCCACCAAAAAGTCAGTCAATAGACCGAGTATATCGCGGTGTGGTGGCGCAATGCCTTGTTGTGTTCGATTTGTTTATGCTGGCACAAAAGTTGACGGTGTCATTGGATTGCTTTGCAGTAATTGTTGCTCAAGCTGCGCTAGCCGGGCAAACAACTGTGGGTCAAGCAAGCGGTGGAAGTTTTCTTGGTAGAGCCGATGATGATATTCCGCTTCGGGGGCTTGGCCCATTTCACGAAATAGACCGGCTAAAAATTGGTGAATTAAAAAAATCTTATGCCCGCAGCCCATGCGCTTGGACATGTCGAGTGCACTCATAAAGCTAGCTACGGCCGAAGACAATTGCCCTTGCGTTTGCTGGGTTCGGCCATGGACGATGTGCCAGCTAATTTCGCCCCAAGCCCAAAAATGCACGATGTGACGGCCTTCTTGAATATAGGCATTGGCCTCTAGGTATTCACCTCTGGTTAAGGCTAGCAGTGACTTATAGGAAAATACCTCGCCAAGATATTCTAAATGCTGGATGGTACGAGTAATGGCTTCGGCTTTATTGAGTGCGACTTGCGCCGCAGCAAAATCCTCTAATGCATATAAATCAGCCACTAGATTAATACACAACCGAGCTTGTAATTCATGATCGGTTTGCGCGTTGATCCGAGATTCGGCTTGACGATGGTGGCGCAGCGCATCGGCAAAGCGGCTACAGGCGAAATAGATTTGCCCTAAACCAATATGCGCATTAATCCGCGTTTCATTGGCAAATTGGGCATTGCCCAAATCCAGACAATCAGACCAATAATCAATCGCCGTGCTGTATTCACCGAGTGTGTAGTGCGCGACCCCTAAATGATGTAATAGATCACCGCGCTCGGCTTCTAAATCATGGGCTTCGGCGATGACTAAAGCGGGTAGTAGGGCATGACAGCCTTCATGGATTTGGCCAAAAGCAAACAACATGCTCATCTGTTGATGTGAGGCGGCAATCTGCAGACGCGGGGTGCAGCCCGTTTTAGCCAGCTGAGCCGCTTCTGTTGCGAGTGCCAATGAAGTGTTAGGCTCGCTATACGTGAGCTGTTTGCTGCGCTCAAGTAAGGCTAAGACTTGGCTTTCTGATGAATTCATTTTGCTGCGCCTGCACGATGCGGACTTCGAGCTTACGCGTTACGGTGGTGGCTATCAATATATTTAGCGCGAACGGTGATTAAGTGTCACTTTCAAGTAAGCGTGTTTGCCCGCGGCAGAGTTGATGCAGTTGATTGAGCGTGCTTTCCCGTAAATGGCGAGCTAGCGTTAAGCTCAAAATTACTTCGGAATTGGTAAAGTCGCTGCTGCCAATGTCAATGCTGTGTTGCTGCAAGTAGTGGCGAACTTTATTTTCCTCGGCAAACGGCAGCGCTACTTGTAATACATCCATTGGCACAGTCTCGATATATTCAGCGGCCAATAAAGGGCGCGCAATTGCATCGGTGTAGGCCCGCGTTAATCCACCAGCACCGAGTTTAATCCCGCCAAAGTAACGAATCACTACCGCCAAAACACCATCTAAATGCTTATGTTGCAAGACTTGCATCATCGGTCGCGCGGCGGTGCCCGATGGCTCACCATCGT
Organism: Deefgea piscis; assembly: GCF_019665785.1. NCBI lineage: Bacteria > Pseudomonadati > Pseudomonadota > Betaproteobacteria > Neisseriales > Chitinibacteraceae > Deefgea > Deefgea piscis. The sequence goes on along the minus strand of NZ_CP081149.1, from coordinate 2,853,177 downwards.
CTGACATTCCCGATTCGCCGCCAGCAAGTAAGGCCCAGCAAACATGCCGCGCTTCGGGGTGTTGTTGTTTAAAGTCAGCAACCAAGGCCAAAGCGTGGGCGCGATGATCCACCGGAATGACATGACCGATAAAACGACTTTTTTTAATAATGATTTCTGCGTTAACCGCATTGGCTAGTGTGGTGCTCATACCGGCATTTTACTCGCCATGCTGGATAAGTCGATCAGTAAAAGTGGGCTTGCCGCTTTGCCGCGCATGTCGCTTGAACTTGGCCGTTTTTTGTTTGATCTATCGCCAATGGTTGGGATATTGAATCGACTGATTGCGTGTTTAGTGCAAAAAAGCGTATTAATCGAGCTGCGCCTAGCGGCCCCTTGGTGTAGCCTTATTGTTTTTTAATGGTGTGGAGTTGCGCTGTGATTAAAAGCATTATTTCTGATATGGATGGCGTAATTTACCGCGGCAAGCAAATGATTCCGGGGGCCGATACCTTTGTACAAAAACTGCTCTCGGCCAATGTGCCGTTTTTGTTTTTGACCAATAATGCCTCACAAACACCGCTCGATTTAAAACTCAAAGTGGAAAGCTTGGGCATTCATGGCCTAACTGAAGACAATTTTATTACCAGCGCGATGGCGACCGCGATGTTTTTACGCAGCCAAAAAGAGGGCGCCAAAGTGTATGTGATTGGCGGCGGCGGCTTGATTAATGAGCTGTATAACGTTGGGTTTTCGATGTCGGAATCCAATCCCGATTATGTGGTGGTTGCCAAATCGACGACGTTTAGTTTTGAGCAACTGAAAAAAGCCGTGCACTTTATCGATCATGGCGCCAAATTTATCGGCACCAACCCCGATATGATTGATCCCGTTGAGGGCGGCTATGAGCCAGCGGCCGGAACGATTTTGGCGGCGATTTCGGCGGCCACCGGCAAAAAACCGTATATCGTCGGCAAGCCGAATTCTTTAATGATGATGATTGCCAGTCGTAAATTGGGCGTTCATCCCGAAGAATGCTTGATGGTCGGCGACCGGATGGACACCGATATTGTTGGCGGACTTGAAGCCGGAATGAAAACCGCGCTGGTGCTGTCGGGTGTTACTAAGCTCGACATGCTCAATGAATTCCCATATCGCCCCGATTATGTATTTAACGACGTGGGCGAAATTGAATTTGCTCAGCTGTAATGGCTGCTAGTTTAATCCGCCGTTGAATGAAGGCTAGCGCTCGATGCTGATAACGCCCGCGATAAGACCATGTCGCGGGCGGGGCTTTGCAATCAAACCTTAACAGACCCTAGGCGGCTATTTTTTGCTGTTGGCGCGATGATTGCATATTGCCGGGTTTTAAGCGGCGTAGTGCTTGACCATCGGCATTAAAGACATGAAACGCATTACTTGGCGCGCTAATACTGATTGGCGTGCCGAGCTTGACTTCGCGTTCACCATCGCCGCGAACGACAATATCGACGCCATTGGCCAGCGTGAGATATAAGTAGTTAGCTTCGCCCAAATGTTCCACCAAGTTAACGACTCCCACTAGTGGTATACCGCTGTGAGCGCCTTCAATTAAATGCTCTGCTCGTATACCTACAGTGACTGCATCGCCCACTTGTGCGCTGTCATTGGCTACTAGTGCGGTAATGTCGATGCCGCCCGCCAAAGTAATTGATAAACCTTCGGGCAAAATTTCTTGTACCACGCCTTTGAGTAAATTCATTTTTGGCGAACCAATAAAGCCCGCGACAAATAAATTTGCCGGTTGCTGGTAGAGCTCAAGCGGCGTACCCGCTTGCTGAATATGGCCGCCTTCCATCACCACGATTTTGTCTCCGAGCGTCATCGCTTCGATTTGATCGTGGGTAACGTAAATCATCGTGGCGTTTAAATCGCGATGTAATTTAGCGATTTCCAATCGCGTTTGTACGCGCAATGCGGCGTCCAAGTTCGATAGCGGTTCGTCAAACAAAAATAATTTGGGCTCACGCACAATCGCCCGACCAATTGCCACCCGCTGGCGCTGGCCGCCCGATAATTCGCGCGGTAGTCGTTCGAGCAAATGATCAATTTTTAAAATCTTGGCGGCATTTTTAATCCGCACGTCGATTTGCGCTTTGTTTTCACCCGCGATTTTGAGGCCAAACGCCATGTTTTTGTACACGCTCATATGTGGATACAGCGCGTAGCTTTGGAATACCATCGCGATGCCACGCTCGGCCGGTGTTAGCGCATTGACCACGGTATCGCCAATTGAGAGTTCACCGCCAGTAATTGATTCCAAGCCGCAAATCATCCGCAGCAGCGTCGATTTACCACAGCCCGAAGGGCCGACTAGCACCACGAACTCGCCGTGCTGTACATCTAGATTGATACCATCCAGTACTTTGGCTTTGCCGTCGTAGGATTTAGACAAATTATTGAGGCGTACATTAGCCATGATGAATTCCTTGTTAATTGGCATTGCAGTAGGTATATCGATTCCAGCTTTTAATCTATTGGTTTTGGTTTAAATACCCATGATTTAGTGTGTTCGTTTAAATGACGTGTTGATGTTTTTATGTGCCTTTGGTACGGCTGTTTACAGTCGCAATCCGCGACGAGGACTTCTTTCTTTGCGTCGCCAAAGAAAGCCGCAAAGAAAGGCGACCCGAGGCACACCTCGCTCCGCGGTTCCCTCGCGTGGCAGGAGCCAAACGATAAAACGGTTTGTCTCCTTTCGTGCTCGGTGTGCTTGGACGGGGGGTTAAGCCCCAACTTAACCATCGCGGCACGGCATCAACATCAAACTCAGATCTCACTTATTTCACCGCCCCAGAAGTCAGGCCTCGTATCAGTTGGCGTGAAAAGATGCTGTATAAAATCAGCACCGGAATCACCGCAAGGCTGAGTGCCGCCAAGACGGAGTTCCAGTCGGTGACGTATTGACCAATAAATTGCTGCACGCCAAGCGTGACGGTTTGCGTTTCTTCGCCGGGGGCTAAAATCAGCGGGAACCACAAATCGTTCCACACTGGAATCATCGTAAATACAGCGACGGTGGCCACGGCAGGACGAATCAGCGGCAGAATCACTTGGAAGAAAATTTTGAATTCACTAACGCCATCACAGCGTGCGGCTTCTTTGAGCTCTTTTGGAATTTGGGCGATAAATTCGCTCAAAATCATCACCGCCAGCGGCAAGCCTTGCGCGGTATACACCAGCACCAAGGCAGTCAGGGTGTTGATCAGATTGAGCTGAACGATGAGTTCTAAAATCGACACCGTGCCCAAGCGAATCGGCACCATAATCCCAATCATCATATAAATCGCCAAAATCCGGTTGCCACGAAATTTGTATTCCGACAGCGCCCAAGCTGCCATTGCGCCAAATAGCAAAATCAACGCCAGTGAAGCCAATGTGACGGTTAAGCTATTGCCGAAATACAGCATGAAATGCGATTTAGCGATGACCTTTTCGAACCCGCCTAAAAAGAAGGTTTCAGCGGTGGGGAAAGCCAGCGGATTATCAAAAATCGCCGCTTTGGTTTTAAAGGCATTCATTAAAATTAAAACAATCGGAAATAAAGCCAGTAGCGTGTAGCCACCCAGCATGCAATGCACGCCGAAGGCGGAGAGTGGTTTACAGATATTTTTTTTCATAGAAACCTCGAAATGATAAAACCCGACGCAGAGGCGCAGAGACGCAGAGGAAAAACGAGTAAATCATGTTTAATTTCGCTCAAATTATTAGAATGAAATGTTTTTTTCTGTCTTGCTCTGCGTCCTCTGTGCCTCTGCGTTGGCCGTTTTTTTAACCAATCACAATTCATAACGCGTTAATTTGCGCTGCACGAAGTAAAAGTAAGCGCCGACGCCACAAAGGATGACGAGGAACATCAATGTCGCTACTGCTGCCCCCATGGTTGGACTGCCGATCTGGCTCTGATAACCAAAGAAGGTGCGGTAAAACAAAGTCCCCAAAATATCGGTACTGTAATTCGGCCCCGCAATCGCGCCTTTGACTGAGTAAATCAAATCAAAGGCATTAAAGTTGCCGACATAAGTCAGAATCGTTACCAAGCCTAGCGTGGGTAAAATCAGTGGTAGTTTGATTTCCCAAAAAATGCGCCAGCTTGACGCGCCTTCGACGTAGGCCGCTTCGACGATGTCTTCAGGTACGGCCAGTAGTGCGGCGTAAATCAGCATCATCGGAATGCCGACGAATTGCCAAACCGAAATTAAAGCCAGGGTAATCAGCGCTGAGCCTTCTTCACCCAGCCATGGCTGGAAATACGCCCCTAGTCCGACAAAATTCATCATCGATTCTGAAACGCCCCACAGTGGCGACAAAATGAGTTGCCAGATAAACCCAATAATCACCACTGAGAGCAGCGTGGGGAGGAAAATAAAAGTGCGATATTGCCGCGCGAACTTGAGCCCTTTGAGCGATAAGAATGTCGCTAAGATCAAGCCGATGGGGTTTTGAATCAGCAAATGAATCAAAAAAAACTTAAAGTTATTACACATCGCATTCCAAAACGCACTTGACCAAGCAGGGTCGGTGAGAATGGTCAGGTAATTACTCAATCCAGAAAAATGGCTGGCACCGGCGTCATTGGTCGCGTAAAAACCAAGGCGCAAAGTGTCGAGTAAAGGTAGGGCGCTAAAGACCGAATAAATCAGTACCGCGGGCGCAAGAAATAAGACGATATGCCAGCGTTTCATCACAACTCCAAAAAATCAAAAAAGACGGGTCAATCACGGTGGATGTCTGTGGTGGGTTGTCGCTTACGCTCCGTAACCCACCCTACCGGTGTCTTCAGGCAGAAAAAAACCGGCGGCAAGCCGCCGGCTCAACTCACGCGGGGTGAGGGGCAGAGTAATTATTTTTGCTGCGGGGCATACCATTTTGCAAAGCCAGTTTGGATTTGCGCAGCGGCTTCTTTTGGCGCCATTTTGCCGTTGAGCACTTGTGAGCTCACATTCCACAATTCATTTTCCATCGCCGGTGTGCCACGGTTCATGATTTGTGCGTTGAGACGAATCGTTGATTTGCAGCTTTTGCGCCAATCGAGCATTTGCTTAGCGACTGGGTCTTGTACCGAAATCAGGTGATTTGAAAGCGAGAAAAAGCCGGTGACTTTATTGGTGTAGAGGTCGGCAAATTCTTGTGAACCAAGCCAAGCCAAAAATTTATACGCATCAGCTTTGTTTTTGGCTTTGGGATTCACGCCCATACCGATGTCGGTGTGATCCGAGATATAGCATTGGTCACCCGCTTTGGCGACTGGTGGTGGGAAGGCGCCAAAATCTAAGCCTTCTTTATTAAAGTAAGCGATGTCCCAGCTACCTGCTGGATACACACCGGCTTTGCCCATGGCAAACAAGTTTTGGCTATCAGCATAGGTTTGCGCTGATGCGCCTTTACCCATCAACGGGCCCATTTTGCTCAGTTGCTCCCAAGCGGCAACAAATTGTGGGTCGGTAAATTTGGCTTTACCAGCGATCAAGGCTTTGCGGCCTTCTTCGCCTTTCCAGCTATTGGCGCCGACATTGGTTAAGACAGTTTGGTTTGACTCCCACTGATCGGCCGTGCCTAAAGCGATTGGCGTTTTGCCTGCGGCTTTGATTTTTTCCATTGCGGCAAAGAACTCAGCTTGCGTTTTTGGTACTGGCAAGTTCAGGTCTTTAAAGATTTTTTTATTGTAAAAATACCCATGAATGACCGAGGCCATTGGCATACAGTACGTCGCTTTGCCATCATCGCTTTGCCATGCCACTTTGGCTGAGGCTGGGAAGTTTTCCATGCCAGCTTTGCCGTCGAGTTTTTCTAGCTGACCTTTTTTAAATAAATCGAGTGATTTATCAAATGGACGGCAAGTGATTAAATCGCCAGCGGTGCCCCCAGTAAGGCGAGCCGTTAAACTTGAATCGTATTCAGTAGGGGCTGTTGGCGTAAATTTAACTTGAATGCCTGGGTTCTTTTTTTGAAACGCTGGAATTAACACTTCTTCCCATAGGGCTTTATCATCGACTCGCCAAGATTCGATATTCACCGTTCCAGCTTGGGCGGTTCCTGCTGCCAATAAAGTCGCTAGTACCAGATGACGTGTGCTGAGAGTGCGCATGCGATTAAATCCTCGTGTGGTGTATGCCGTGATCTATTTGTCTCGGTGGCGCTAAATTAGCATCGAGTAATTTGTGACACTAGCGGCGGGGATTTTTCGCAAAATTATGCTGATGTTGTTGAATTTGTTGGGCTACATGACATTGGCTTGTTTTTTGTACGTTACAAAAAATCACAGGAAAATTGCCAAAAAACAGCAAAATGCTGACAAAGCCTGCTTTATCCTATGTAATCCCCTTGTTTACGCTGATTGCATATCGGCATAAAAAGAAATGTTTTATTACGCTTTTCCTTGGAAGCTTACGATATAGTCGACTTAATTCATGGAGAATTGCGACAGGTGTTTGAATCAATAGTGAAAATCATAAAATACCCTGCCATCAGTCTGGTTTTGTTGCTGCTCAGTTGCGCACTACATGCGGCTGAGCCGCTCGATGTCTTGCATTGGTGGACGTCGCCCAATGAGCGGCGGGCGGCGGATTTCTTGCGGCAAAAAATGGCCGAAGAAAATATTGAATGGCGTGACTCGGCGATTCCAGGCGGCGCCGGCGTTGGCGCGATGAAGGTGCTCAAAAGCCGCGTGTTATCGGGCAAGCCGCCCGCGGTGTCGCAGTTGATCGGTCCGGCGATTAATGAATGGGCTGAGCTGGGCTTGATTTTAGAATTAGATAGTGCGGCGGTGCGTTGGCAAAACCAGTTATTTCCAACCGTGTGGAATCTGGTCGAGCATCGGCAGCATACGGTGGCGGTGCCTTTGGGGATTCATCGCATCAATACCTTGCTGTACAACAAAAAAATATTTGATCGCTTGGGATTAAAACCGCCGCGTGATTTTAACGATTTTCGCCGGATTGCTTTAATATTGCAGGCCGCTGGGATTACCCCTTTGGCGCAAAGCAGCGAAGCTTGGCAAGTGGCCACTTTATTTGAAACGCTGGTGCTGGCCGAGGGCGATGTGGCGTTTTATCGGGATTTATTTGTGCATAAAAATGCTCAGGCGTATTTAGACCCGCGTTTTGCACAAGCTTTAAATCGTTTACGCGAATGGAAAACCTATACGCATAAAACCACAGGTGATTTGCCGTGGACTGAAGTGGCCAAGCAATTTGCTAGCGGGCAAGCGGCGATGTTGGTGATGGGCGACTGGATGAAGGGCGAGCTGGTGGCGCAAGGTTTGGTATTGGACGTGGATTTTGCCTGTAGCGTTGTGCCTAAGACCGATGACGCTCATCTCTATAGCATTGATACGTTAGTGATGTTTGCTGGGGACTATGCCAAGCAAGTCAATCAAGAACGTTTTGCACAATTGATGGTGTCACCGGCGGTGCAAATCGGTTACAACCGGATTAAAGGCTCGATTCCAGTGCGACGGGATATCGATATTAGCAGTTTGGATCGTTGCAGCAAGGCTTCATGGCGCGCTTTTTCGCGCGGCAGCGCGTTTCAAGCACCGAGCTTGGTGCATCGAATGGCGGCAGATGAAACGTTTAAAGATGTGGTCGTGGCGCAGATTCAGACTTTTTATTTAGATGACAAAATTTCAGTCGCCGAAACGCAGCAGCGTTTAGCGGCGATGGTCAAAGCACTTAATCGCAAAGATGAGTAATCGACGCTGCGGATACCGCGGCGCGAAGGATCGCTCGATGGAAAAGGACAGGGAATGAGCCGTAAGATATTAATTGTGGATGATGATTTAAAAACCCGCACGCTGCTCAAAGCGTATTTGGAGCGCAATCAATATGATGTGCGCCTTGCCCCCGATGGCGAAACATTTTTGAGCGAATTTGAGCGCTATAAAGACGAGCTTAGTTTGGTGATTTTAGACGTGATGCTGCCCGACACCGATGGCTTTGCTTTATGCCAAACGGTGCGAAAAAATAGCAATGTACCCATTATTATGCTGACCGCCAGCTCGGATGAAACCGATCGGATTGTCGGCCTTGAATTGGGCGCCGATGATTATATTGCCAAGCCGTATAACCCGCGTGAATTACTGGCGCGCATTAAAGCGATTCATCGTCGTACCGGTATTGAGACGGGCTCTGGGACGGGGCGCTACTATCGTTTTGTCGGTTTTACACTGGATACGGTAGAGCGTAATTTAATGTCGCCCGATGGGGATGTGGTTAAGCTCACAGGCTTAGATTTTCAGTTATTAAAAATGTTTTTAGAGCATCCCGGGCAGATTTTGGATCGCAGCCAATTGGCCGAAGAAACGCGTGGCCGCGATGCTGGGCCACTTGATCGCTCGCTCGATGTGCAAGTGAGCCGCTTACGGCAACGCTTAGAAGACGATGGTAAACACCCCAATCTCATTAAAACCGTGCGCGGCGCGGGTTATGTGCTCTCGGCCGAGGTGACCATTAGTCATGTTTAAAGGGCAGTGGCAATGGCTGCGAGAATTGGCGCGGCGTGCGCGGTTAATGAGCATGCCACGTTGGCTAGAGCATATTTTGCCATCGCGATTATTGGCGCGGTTATTGTGGGTGATGGCGGTTGGGGTGTTGGCGTCGCAATTAATTGGCAATGCCATTTGGGCCAATTATTTGCAAAATAAATCCGAGCAAGAGGTCAGTGCGGCGGCCGATCATATTGCCCTAGGCGCTGTGAGTGCGGTGCATTTTTTTCAAAGTTTACCGCCCAATTATCGGCCGCTGGTGATTCAGCAATTGCGCGAAATGGGCGGTACGCGGTTTTTTGTAACGGTCAATGACAGCCCGATCCCTGTGCAGGGTATTGCCGCACAGCCTTTATCTAATCAGGTTTTGCAGGTTATACGTCGAATATTTGAACAAAAACAACCGCAATTGACTGATTTGCGTTTGGCGTTTGCTTGGCCGAATCAATTGGCAGTGTCTAGCGATGGGATGACCGTTTCGCAATTGCCTGATCACTGGATTAAAAACACCCTGTTGATGGCGCCGCGCCCAGCGCCGGTGTTGGTGATTCAAACTGAAATCGAGCCAGGGCATTGGCTGTATTTGGCCACCTTAATGCCCGATCCTTATTTTTTGGATAATAGCGATCCGATGCCGCCTGAGCGTTGGCTATTGCAATTGATTACCTTATTTACGGTCTTGCTGTTGACTTGGGTGGTGGTGCGCTGGATTACCCGGCCATTGGCGGCGCTGTCTGAGGCGGCCGAAGCTTTTGGTAAGGGTGAGTCGCCACCATTACCAGCCGAAGGCAGCGAAGAATTTATTCGCACGGCGAATGCGTTTGGTGCGATGCGCGAGCGAATTCAACGCTATTTAGAAGACCGTGAAAAACTCTTTGCCGCGATTTCGCATGATTTACGCACCCCCATCACGCGGCTGAAATTACGCACCGAAATGCTCGATGATGAAGCGGTGCGGTTGGAGTTTCATGAAGACCTCGATGAGCTCGACATGATGGTTAAAGGCGCTTTGCAAAGCGTGAAAGACAGCGATATTCATGAAAACCGCACCCGAATTCGCTTAGATGCTTTATTGGGCCGCATGGTCAGAGATTCGCGCATGGCAGGGCATGAAATTGCCTATAGCCGCTGCGGTTTATGGGTAATGGTTAAGCCTTTGGCACTCAAGCGCGCCTTAAGTAATTTGATCGACAACGCACTGTTTTACGGTGAACGGGTTGAGATTTCGGTACTTGAAGGCGTGGGCAAGGTAGTGATTGTGGTGCGCGATCATGGCCCGGGCGTTCCTGATGAGGCGCTGGCGACGTTGTTTGATCCCTATGTTCGGCTAGATCATGGCCGTCAGCACAATCATCAAGGGCATGGTTTGGGCTTGGGGATCGCGCGCAATATTATTCAGGCTCACGGTGGTGTTTTAGAGCTAAGCAATCATTCGCAAGGCGGTTTGCAAGCGATGATTATTTTGCCTAAGGATTGAAATCTGGGTGAAATCCCATGGGCGCATGGCGGCGAGAGTTGCAGTACAATCCAAATTTTCGAATCTTTTATAAGGCAATACGGTGCTTGAATTTTCTCATCCGATCGATATATCGGCTTTGCGTGCCACGTTTGCTGAGCAAGGATTGGTTATTTTACGCGGCTTTGCACCGCCGGCTGAAGTCGCTTTGATTCGAGATGCGGCCATGCAGGCGCTGGCAGCGCGTCAAGAACCGCTGGAACTGGAGGCAAGCTTGGCGTATCCGGGCGCGCCAAGCTCGATTGATGCGCAAGGCGGGCAGACGATTCGACGTTTACGCGGCATGGTGGCGCGCTCGCCGATTTTTATGCAATGGGCGACGAATCCAAGCTTGTTGGCGCTGCTGCGGCCTTTGCTCGGCGAGCGTCTTACCTTAACGCAGGTGCATCACAATAGTTTGATGACCAAGCAGCCGAGCTTTAGTAGCGATACGTTATGGCACCGTGATTTACGCTATTGGCGTTTTAGTCGGCCGCAATTGGTGTCTTGCTGGTTGGCTTTAGGCGATGAAAACCCAGAAAATGGCGGCTTGGGGTTTATTCCTGGATCGCAAAATTTAACCCTTCCTGAAGCGGCTTTTGATGAGCGCGAATTTTTGCTCGCCGATCATCCTGATGCTGCGCCGTGGATTGCCAACGCGCAGTTCCCACGCTTGAGCGCCGGCGATGTGGTGTTATTTGATGCGCGCACTTTTCATGCCGCAAGTCGCAATAGCACCGAAAAAACCAAGTATTCTTTAGTGATGAGCTACCATGCCAGTGACAATTTACCACTAGAAAATAGTCGGTCTGCGGCTGAACCTGGTGTAGATTGCTAGTTATTTTTCAAGGAGATTCAGATGCCAGTCAGCCCAGAGCAGTTCTCGTCCCTGATTCAGTTAGTGTCTCAATTGCAGCCCATGCCGGCGTATCAAGCGGCCAAAGAGCTGGAAATGCTCAAACCGGAAATGACCGATGAGCAGCGTCATGCCTATGAGCAAGCTTTGGGTGACGCTCAGCGCCAGCGCAAAGAAATTGAAAAAGCCAATGCTGCAGCCACTGAAGACGCGTTTGATCAAGACGAAGATTAGGCCGGTAGCAATTTAAGCGGCGTTGCTCAGATTAGGTGCTGCTCGTTTTTAAGTGCCTGCCGAGCGCGCCCAGTTCAACCCGCGCGGCATAGCATCAACATCAAATCCTGAACATTTCCTTCGAAACCACCTCGGTGGCCGCCTTGCTATTCAGCTAAGCGCGTTAGCTGGTTTTGCAGTATGGCTTTTTTAATCTACATAGGTATATGCAGCTGGGCTTTTAAAAATAAAGTGTCTAGCGATATACCTTTATTTTTTTGCTTTTAGCTGGTTCTGGAAACACATTGATGTCGCGCCCGCGATCGGCAGCGGTTTGGTGTACTGAAAAAGGGTAGAGTTGCAGTACTTTTTTCACGTATTGCTGTGTTTCTGGATAGGGCGGAATCCCACGGTAGTGATCGACTTTTCCTTCTCCTGCATTGTAACTGGCTGCCACTAAGGCGATATTGCCTTGGTAGCGATCAAGTAGCCAGCGTAAATAGCGCACGCCGCCTTTCACATTTTGGCTGGTATTAAAGACATCTTTAACATTAAACCGCGCAGCAGTTTCGGGAATAAGCTGCATTACGCCCATCGCTGATTTGGGGGAAACTGCGCTGCTATTGAGCCCCGATTCAACTTTAGCGATAGTCAGTGCAAACGAGGGGTCAACACCATGCCAAGTGGCGATTTTGCTAATAATATTGGCGACCACTTGCTGATTGGCATTCATTTTGCTGCTGATGACGGTATGTTTGCTCATTTCGGGTTCGACATCGGCTTCAACACAGCGCGGCAAACGATGGCCGGTGATGCGAATGGTTTCTAGCATTTTTTGTGCTTCTTGGTGGCCTTGTTCGGCGGCAATAGATAATAAGCTGGCTGCAGCAACGCGGTCTTCAGGTACGCCAATGCCAAAAGCATACAACATGGCTAAGCGATATTGTGCTTCGGTAATGCCTAAACGCGCGGCGTAGCAATATGTAACTGCCGCTGCCCATGGATTATGCATTTCTTGTTGTGTCGCTTTTGCCAATCTGGCTTGCCATTGCGCTTCGTTATCATTGCCAGAAGCCACTGATAATGCCAAGGTTATGCTGAATATTGTTGTCAGCATGGCGGTTTTCCTAATGGTTGACGTTAGGGATTCAGCATAGTCTCAATCAGATTGTGCGAGTTATAACGTCTGATTAAAGGCTTTAAGTAAAAAGGATATATGAATGACAGTTCACGTGCGACTGATGACCGGCCACAATGGCTCTCAGATTGGTATTTTGGCTTTATCAGCGCCAGAGCGGATTAATGCGCAAAATTTAAGCATGGTTCGGCAAATCTGTGCCGCGTTGAACGATTGGCGTGATCAAGCGCAAATTGTTGCAGTGGTCATGATTGGTGCTGGGGAGCGTGGCTTTTGCGCTGGTGGTGATTTAAAAGCCTTGCATGCGGCGATGACTTTGCCGGGAGAACTAGCGCAAGGTGATGCTTTTTTTGCTGAAGAATACTTGCTGTGCCAAATGATTCGTGACTATGCCAAACCGGTGATGGCGTGGGGGCATGGCATTGTAATGGGCGGCGGTTGGGGTTTATTTGCAGCCGCCAGCCATAAAGTCGTCACTGAACGCAGCAAATTGGCGATGCCAGAAACGGCGATTGGTTTGTTTCCTGATGTGGCGGCGAGTCGCTGGCTGGCTGAGTTAGCTGGGTTTGGCCCTTTTTTAGCGCTGTCTGGTGTGGCAATCAATGCCAGTGATGCGCTGTACTGTGGTGCAGCTCAGTGGGCCTTACCCGAATCAAGTCGGCATCAAGTTTTGATGGATTTAAGCGCTTTAGCTTGGCAGGGGCAGCCAGAATTAGATCGCGCGGTATTGAGTGATTACTTAACGCAAGCAGCACAGCAAGCCATGCTAACGCTGCCTGAAGGACATTTAGCCGCGCATCAAGATTTGCTACGTGCTTGTGCCAACGGTAGTTTGAGTGATGCTTTACACCACATTAGTTACTTTTCGACTTTGGATGATGCTTGGCTTGCTGCTGCGGCACTGCGGGTGCAACGCGCGTCACCAACGTCTTTGTGGCTGGCGTGGACTTTGCAAAAACGCTGTGCAGCATTGTCGTTTGTGCAGACGGTGCAATTAGAAACCGAGGTGAGCGCGGCGTGTTTACGCTATGGTGACTTTGCCGCTGGCATTTATGCCACATTGTTTGATCGCAGCCATTTTCCGGTTTGGCAGCAAGGTCAAGCCAATCAGTTGGAAGTCTCTAATTTAGCGCAGGCGTTTCCGATGTTATGTAATTGATTATTTGTATAATCGATGTGAAAGTTTGAAACTTTTTGTCTTTGCCGCCCTCTTAGCAGGTGATACAGTATCGACACCGATCAATCAGGAGATTCAAAATGCAATCTTTTAATACTAACACCACGACATATGGCAATAGCGCCTTGTCGGCAGAACGCAACCAAGTGCTGCGTAATACCTACTTTTTATTAGCATTGACGATGTTGCCAACCGCAGCAGGCGCCTTGCTTGGTATGTCTATGCAGTTCCGTATGAGCGGCTTTTTAGGCTTTGGCTTATTTATGTTGGTGAGTTTCGGGGCGTTTTATGCCATCGAAAAAACCAAAGAAAGCAGTGCTGGCGTGTTTATTTTGTTGGGCTGGACTGGCTTTATGGGTTTGTGGCTCAGCCAAATTTTGCAAATGGCTATGAAGTTTAGCAATGGTCCAGAAATGATTGGTATGGCGGCAATTGGCACTGGCGCGATTTTCTTTACCTTGGCGACCATCGCAACGGTGACGAAAAAAGACTTTTCCTTTATGGGTAAATTCTTGTTTATCGGCATGGTGATTGTCTTATTGGCGGCGGTAGCCAATATTTTCTTTGCGATTCCTGCTTTGTCATTGGCGATTTCTGCTGTCGTAATCATGATTTTCTCTGGGTATATCTTGTACGATGTGAGCCGTATCGTGAATGGTGGTGAAACCAATTACATCAGCGCCACATTAAGGTTGTACCTGAATGTGTACAATATTTTTGTTAGCTTGCTCAATATCATTATGGCGTTCACCGGCAGCAGCCGAGATTAATCTACGCTAAATCCACTTAAAAACGTCACCTAAGGGTGGCGTTTTTTTATGTTTAAAAATTGAATTGCTGCCTTAAATTGCCGATATAAACCACAAGTAAAAATGAATTGCCTGACGGGATTTTGTCTGGCTCAAGCTTGAGTTTTTAACGTATTACTGAGCGAGTGTATTGATTACGCCTCAAGATTTTGCCGGTCGCCGCAGGAGTTACTGATGCAAATTAATCCTTCATTTAATTTCAAAGCCTTGATTCGCAATGATGTTGATGAGCAAAGCAAAGCCAAAACCACGCCAATTTGGCAACAAGAAGCGCTGACAAAAATATCCGCATGGCCAGAGTCGATGAGTCGTTCGCGTAAAAATGCGGCCAAACAAAGAATTGCTGAGCTAAAAATGCAGCTCGATATGATGATGAAATTTGCTGTGGTGGGTAAAGGTAACCCAGCTGCGGCGATTCGCTTGGCTAAAGAATTAGCTGCCGCCGTTCGCGCTTATGGCGGCGGAGGCGGTGGTGACGTGGGGGACGTTAGTCAGGGCTTGGCCTTAACAGCTGGTGAGGGGCAGGGCGCGGAAAAAGCGGCAGAATCCTCTGTTGAAAAAACCACCGCCGATGCCGCAGCGCAAAGTACCGCAGAAGCCGATCAGTTAGCTAAAGCAGTCTTGTCACAAGTGACTGCGCAAGCGAGCTTGGCAAGCAGCAAGGGCGGGGTGTGCGCGGAAGATCAACAGTTTTTGCATGAAGCTAAAGCGTTATTGGGTCGAATTAAGGTGTTAATTGGCCTAGAAACCAAAACGGCCGAAGACGAAAAAAAAGCCCGCGCAGCGATTCGCGAAGTTGAGGGCGCGCTAGAAGATGCACCGGGTGATTTAGCCCAATCGACTGAGACAACTAGCTATACCGCTGGGGGTGAGGGAGTGGTGGACACTGCGCCATCGCTCTCGGTAAGCGCTTAGCGCTTATAAGCCACGGCGCTCGATCAGTGCTTGCGCCAAGGTGCCGGGGTCAACATGTTCTAGCTCACCACCTACTGGTAATCCGCGGGCAATACGGCTGACTTTTAGACCGCGCGCGCGCAGCATTTCAGCGACATAATGCGCGGTGGCTTCGCCTTCGGTGGTGAAATTGGTCGCCAAAATCACTTCGCTCACTTGGCCATCACTGGCGCGCTCGAGTAATTGTTTGAGTGCAATATCGTGTGGGCCTATGCCATCGAGCGGGCTTAAACGGCCCATTAAGACAAAATACAATCCTTCATAACTACGAGTTTGCTCGATCGACATGAGATCGGTTGGCATTTCGATGACGCATAATTGCGCATGATTGCGTTGCTCATCCAAGCAGATGTCGCAGGTTTCAGCCTCGGTAAAGGTATTGCAATGCCGACAATGCTTCAGCGTCCCCAAGGCGTTTTCTAGCGCATGGGCTAAGTCCGACGCGCCGATTTGATCGCGCTGCACCAAATGAAACGCCATCCGCGCTGCCGATTTGGGGCCAACGCCGGGTAAAACGCGCAATGCATCAATTAGATTTTGTAATGAGGCAGGGATAGGCATAGGTATTGCTCTGGTGGCGTTTGTGGTCGGTGCCTAAATAGCAATACCACGGGTTTTGTTATGGCGTGGAAAACAAGTTTTGGTATTAGTAAGGCGTTATCTCGTAGAGATAACGCCTGAGGTGCTGCCTAGTATCACGACTAAATCTCGCCATTGATCACCACTTGCGCGCGACGATATGGCGATGTGAGCCCATTAAAATGGCATTTTAAAGCCGGGTGGCAATTGCATGCCGGCGGTAAAACCGCCCATTTTGGCTTGACTGGTGGCTTCTACTTTGCGCAGTGCATCATTAAATGCAGCAGCGATCAAGTCTTCGAGCATGTCTTTGTCGTCCGACAATAGGCTGTCGTCAATGGCAACGCGGCGAACGACGTTGCTGCAGGTCATGGTGATTTTAACCATGCCAGCGCCAGATTGACCTTCAACTTCGACGTTGGCCAATTCGTCTTGCGCTTTTTTCATATTCTCTTGCATTTGCTGCGCTTGTTTCATCAAGCCAGCCATTCCGCCTTTACCACCAAACATAAGATTTCCTTTTTAATCATGAAGAGAAAAGCTGCCAGCGAAAAGATGGGGCTTAAAGATTAGCTCGCGGCCTATCTTTATTTCGCTGGCTGATTTTTTTTAAATGGGTTTGATTGAGTCCAATGCAATACTTGCGCCAAATTCTTTCACCATCGTTTGCACGAAAGGATCGTTATTGATCGCCGCAACGGCTTGATCTTGGCGCTCTTGCTTTTCACGGTAATGAATATCGGCAGGCGTTTCAGTTTGTACTTCGCCAATTTGTACATTGAGTGCGATATCGCGACCAAAATGCTCGCTTAGCGCGCTGCGTAATTTTTCTTGGTAATCGCGCGTTGCCACACTGCGATGCACTTCTTCAACTTTAATATTGAACTGTATATCGCTGTAGCTGAGTAGCTCTGAGTGCTGCGCGAGCATACCTGCCTGACCCAACTTGAGGTGCACCACCAGTGCCCGCCAATCACCATTAAATTGAGCCGGCTTAACAGGCGCACTGGCGCGAGCGGGCGTCGGAGCTGGCATCGACATGGCCGCTGGCGCGGCATCTTGCTGCCAAGGCGGTGATTCATTGCGAGCTGGGGCGCTGCCGGGGGCAGGCTTGCTCGATGCAAGATTGTTTGGCGCTGGATTACTTGGTACTTGATTCGTTGAGGTTTGACTTGTTGGCGCTGGCGCACTCGGTGCAGCAGGGGGATTACTGCTGGCTGGCAACGCCGTATGGCCTGCGCTGCTCGGTGCAAACGCCAGCATCCGCAAAATCGTCATCGTAAAGCCGGCGTATTCATCTGGCGCTAGCGGTAAATCGCGTCGCCCATGCAGCGCGATTTGGTAATACAGCTGGATGTCTTCGGGAGAAATCACTTGCGCTGCGGCGACAATTTGCTCGCGTAGTGGTAAATCATCCGCCAGCGCATTAGGCACGGCTTGCACTAGCGCAATCTGTTGTAATAAAGAGGCTAATTCATGCAAAGCGGCCTCATACGAGAGTCCTCGCTCGGCAATGGCATCGGCGGTTTTAAGTAAGGTGCTGCCGTCTTTGGCAACCAGTGCCGTGAGTAAATCAAATAAATAGCTTTGATCCACAGCACCGAGCATGGCGCGCACACCGGCTTCTTCAACTTTACCCGCGCCGTAGGCGATGGCTTGGTCGAGCAAAGACAAACCGTCGCGCATCGAGCCGCTGGCGGCGTGGCCGATAAGATTGAGTGCCAGTGGCTCAAATTCGATCTGCTCGGCTTGTAATACTTGATGCAAATGGCCAGTGACTTGCTGCGGCGTCATTTGTCGTAATGAAAACTGCAGACAACGGCTCAGTACCGTAATGGGTACTTTTTGCGGATCGGTCGTTGCCAGAATAAATTTAACGTGGCTAGGCGGCTCTTCGAGTGTTTTTAGCATGGCATTGAATGCCGACTTGGAGAGCATGTGCACTTCGTCGATAATGTAAACTTTGAAACGGCCCGCTGTCGGTGCATACTGCGCGTTGTCCAAAACTTCGCGAATATTATCGATGCCGGTGTTGGACGCTGCGTCGATTTCAAGTAGATCGACAAAACGCCCCGCATCAATTTGCGTACACGCTGAGCAAACACCGCAAGGCTCAGACGTAATGCCGGTTTCGCAATTGAGCGCTTTGGCCATAATCCGGGCAATGGTGGTTTTACCCACACCACGAGTGCCGGTGAGCAAATAGGCATGATGCAAGCGCTCGGAGGCAAACGCATTTGCCAGCGCTTTAATCACGTGTTCTTGCCCGACCAATTGGGCAAAAGTTTTTGGTCGCCACTTACGGGCTAGTACTTGATAGCTCATAGCGACATTCTAACAGATGCGATAGATGAAATGACGATGAATCCGCCTGAAGCATTACCAGAAAACCACGATCCAAAGCCTGAAGCGCCGATTGAACCGCCACTTGAGGCGTGTTGCACTAGTGGCTGCTATCCCTGCATTTTTGATGTGTATACCGAAGAGCTGCAGCAATATCGGCTCGATTTAGCGGCTTGGCAAGCGCGGCAAAGTGGCGCTACTGCAGCGCCTGAGTCGATTTAAATATCCCAAGCTGGGCTTCGTTTTGACATCAGCCCGAATGGCTTGGGCACCAAGCCTTGTTTCTTTTATGAGTTAACAGGAATTTCATGTTGAAAAAATGGATCACTTTGCTGGCCTTGGTTATGGGTAGTAGCTGGGCAGCAGAAAAAACAACAATGCAGGCATTACCGCTTGGCGTGAGCAATGCTTTAAAAGCGGCCAAAATTCCAGCCGATGCGATTTCGATTGCGATGCTACCGCTCGATGGCGCGGGGCAGGCGCAATTGTATCGGGCAGATGTGCCATCCAATCCAGCCTCAACGATGAAATTAATCACCACCTACGCTGGCTTGGAATTATTAGGGCCTGCATGGCAATGGCGTACCGAGTTGCGTGCCAATGCTTTGCCGAATAAAAATGGCGTCTTAGAAGGCTCGGTGTATTTAAAAGGCTCGGGAGACCCAAAGCTAACGCTTGAGCGTATGTGGTTATTGGTGCGCGATTTAAAAGCCGCTGGGGTAGATGACATTCGCGGTGATATCGTGCTCGATCGCAGTGCTTTTGTCATCGATGAAAAAGAACCGGCGTTTGACGATGATGGCGAGGCCAGTGATCGACCGTTTATGGTTAAACCTGATGCTTTACTGACTAACTTTAAATCTATTCGCTTACGTATTCGTAGTGATGGCGAACGTGTTCGGGTGTCGGCCGAGCCCGATTGGCCAGAAGTGCGCCTGAGTAATCAATTGGCGATCGCGGCAGGCGGCAGTTGCGATGCGTGGCAAAAACGCGTGCAATTTCGGCTTGGGCAAGCTACGCCGCAATTGATGCTGCAATTGGTCGGTGAAGTACCTGCTGGGTGTATTGGCGACAAATATATGTCGGTATTTGATGCACCGACCTATACCTATCAGTTGTTTCGTAATTTATGGCTAGAAGCGGGTGGCAAAATCAGCGGCAAAATGCAGCTGGGCACGACGCCAAACTCGAGCGTGTTACTCGCTAGCAGCCAGTCTGACTCGCTCACTAATACCATTCGCGATATTAATAAATACAGTAACAATATGATGGCGCGGCAATTGTATTTAACGCTGGGCGCAGTGCAAGGCTTGCCACAAGACGGCGCATATAGCGCCGTGCGCGCCAATGCGGTGATTACGCGCTGGTTGCAAAACAAGGGTTTCAATTACAAAGAATTGGTACTCGAAAATGGCGCCGGTTTATCGCGTAAAGAGCAAATAAGCGCCCGACATTTGGCAGAGCTGCTGAAAGACGCATGGCAGTCGCCATTGGCGGCTGAATTTATCGCCTCATTACCGATTGTTGGCCTAGATGGCACGATGAAAAAACGGCTCAAAGACGAGCTCAATGCCGGGCAAGGGCACATTAAAACCGGCACGCTCAAAGACGTGCGTGCGGTTGCGGGCTATATCCGCGATGCACAAGGCAAAACATGGGCAGTGGCGGCGATGATTAACCATGCCAACGCACCCGCAGGCATGGCCGCTCTTGATGAATTACTGCAATCAGTGCGTAAAACGCCGGCGCTGAATTAATCGTCTGCCAGCGTGCGCCTGCAGTTTTGGCATCAGGCGCCGATTTCTCCACTATTTTTGTCGTCACGATGCCGCTATTCAGGTTTGAAGCACGGTTTTAAGCCTCAATAGCGGCAAAAATACAGGTATTTTTGCAGTCCAGCGCCCAATTGATAAAGAGCTTGGGAAGGAAGTATTAAATGCTGGTAAAATGCCGCGTTTTCCCGCACACCATTGGACAATTCGATATGGATAAGATTCTCATTCTTGATTTCGGCTCACAAGTTACGCAGCTGATTGCCCGTCGTGTGCGCGAAGCGCATGTGTATTGCGAACTGCATTCGTTTGATGTGTCGCTCGACTTTATTAAAGAATTTAATCCGAAGGGCATTATTTTGTCCGGCGGCCCTAACTCGGTTTACGAGTCTGATTACCAAGCTGACCCAGCTTTGTTTGAGCTTGGCATTCCGGTGATGGGCATTTGCTACGGCATGCAATGGATGGCGCAAAGCTTGGGCGGTAAAGTTGAAGCTGGCACGGTGCGCGAATTTGGCTTTGCAGAAATCGAAGTCAACGCAGCCAACCCATTATTTAAAGGTTTGTCAGACCGCGTTCACGGTGACAAAACTTGCCTTGAAGTGTGGATGAGCCACGGTGACAAAGTGACGGCAATGCCAGCCGGCTTTGAAGTGATCGCCAGCAACGCGTCTTGCCCAATCGCCGCGATGGCCGATGTAACGCGCAATTTCTACGCGGTCCAATACCATCCAGAAGTAACGCACACGCTCAAGGGCCGCGAAATGATTAATCATTTCGTGCTCGATATTTGTGGCTCGCAACCGAGCTGGACTATGCCCAACTACATCGACCAAGCCGTGGCCAAAATCCGCGAACAAGTTGGTTCTGATGAAGTGATTTTGGGTTTGTCTGGCGGCGTTGATTCATCGGTTGCTGCAGCATTGATTCACCGCGCGATTGGCGATCAACTGACTTGCGTGTTTGTGGATAACGGTTTGCTGCGTTTAAACGAAGGCAAACAAGTCATGGAAACCTTCGCCGAGCATTTAGGCGTTAAAGTGATCCATGTCGATGCTTCAGAACAATTTATGGGCCACTTGGCAGGCGTTACTGACCCAGAAGCCAAGCGCAAAATCATTGGCCGCGAATTCGTTGAAGTATTCCAAGCTGAATCGGCCAAATTGCCAAGCGCTAAATGGTTAGCACAAGGCACGATTTATCCTGACGTGATCGAATCGGCCGGCGCCAAAACCGGTAAAGCACATGCGATCAAGAGCCATCACAATGTGGGCGGCTTGCCAGAAACCATGAAGCTCAGCCTTCTTGAACCACTGCGCGAATTGTTTAAAGATGAAGTGCGTGAACTGGGTGTAGCGCTTGGCCTTGCGCCAGAGCTGGTTTACCGTCATCCATTCCCAGGCCCAGGCCTTGGCGTGCGTATCTTGGGCGAAGTGAAAAAAGAATTCGCTGATTTATTGCGTTACGCTGATGCGATCTTTATCGAAGAACTTCGCGCCGCCGGTTGGTACGCTAAAACAAGCCAAGCGTTTGTGGTGTTCTTGCCAGTTAAATCAGTTGGCGTAATGGGCGACGGTCGCACTTACGACTACGTTGTGGCCCTGCGCGCCGTGGTTACTAGCGACTTTATGACTGCCAAATGGGCTGAATTACCTTACGATTTGTTAGGTAAAGTCTCTAACCGCATCATCAACGAAGTAAAAGGCATCAATCGCGTGGTTTACGATGTATCTGGCAAACCACCAGCAACGATTGAGTGGGAATGATCCCGTGTCTGGCAACGTCCGGCACTAAGTAGCAGCAAACACCCCTCAAGCCCGCATTCCTGCGGGCTTTTTCACGTCTTGGCTTGGCATTGACTGGCAATGTTTAGCCTAAGCCTATATTGGAGCTGGTAACGTTATGTGCTTGGCCGTGTCATCGTTCTATTCCAATCTATTAGTTCTAATGATATTAAACCAACGCTCGTAATCACCTTCAATGTCACTTCCATTCTCTTGAATTAGCTTTTTAATATTTTCTATTTTTTCAACAGAAAGCTTTGATATTTGAAGAGTCAACATTCTGGCTAAAGGAGTCCTCTCTTTTGGAGTTTCCTCTTTTCCCCCTAAATCTATATATAACTCTCTCAGCCTCCCGAGTGGAATTTTGGAATTCTTTATGGAGGCCAATCTATATATTTTCATTAACACTTCAGCAGTTTCTGGTTCAGTTTCTACTGGAAGAGTAAACTTAGATAGTCCAACTTTGCGCTTTGTTTGATTTTGTTTTCTTGCTGGTTGCTTCTGCATATTCTCGATTGAGCTTAAATATGTGGCACCATTTTTAAGTGCTGCGACAGCAAGTTGCCAATCATTGGCATCGTACTTAATCAACAAGTCCGCCAATTCTTTAATTAACTGCTCAGCTTTAGACATTTTTTATGTCAACCTTTTTAAAAATTCGTCACCCACCTGCTCAAACTCAGAGATTTTTGAGTTCCGCGCATGATCTGTTAAAAAAATTGGCTTCCCTGCACGAGAGCCAGCAGGATAAGAGTCGGAATGGCTTATCTGTGAATTAAAAATTGGCCATTGATTTGCAGTGGCAACTTTTTTTACTGTTCTCACTGATCTATTGTGTTCAAGCTTATCGCCAATATCGTTGAATATAATCCCTCCAACAGTAGGCACTTTTTCAGTCGGGTGCACGATAGCAAACTCACTCATAGAACGTGCGAGTAAAGGCAATCCAATGGTTGATAAGAACTCAGGTTTAACAGGGATGAATATGCTGTCTGCTGCAAAGTATGAGGCTGTAGACATGCTTGATTCTGTTGGTGCACAATCCATGATAATCAGATCATATTCAGTACGCAACGTTTCTAATTTGTCTCGAAGCATATGCTCGTGGCCTTGAATATTACGCATTGAGAATGCCAATTCCAAATTAGCAGGGATAATATGAATGCAAGAATCATCATCCCATTCATGGACTTTTTGAATCAACTTGCCAATATCAATGCAGTTACTATTCTTTTCAAAAATTACCTCTACCGTAGGAGATTTTGCATCTATCAGCTTTTCGTAGCCGTTAGCACCAAGTACATATTGACTCAAGTTGAACTGAGGATCCAAGTCAACAAATAAAATGCGCATTCCTTTTTTATATGCAGCATACCAACCTATATTCTGTGTAAGAGTAGATTTCCCCACCCCACCTTTCATGTTCATCATTGCAACAATAGAAGCATAACGACTAGACCCCTTGTTCTCAATGGAACCAACTACTTTTTCAGAAATGGTGATACCTTCAGTTTCAGCCCAACTTTCAATGTCTTCAGCGAGCCATACAGGGCCACTAGCAAGTGTGCTAATCGGTTGTGGAAACCCTTCTTTTCGACTTTTCCAGTTGGAAATTACTTGACGAGAAACGTTGAGTAATGTTGCAATCTCAGAGATTCCTAAAAGTTTCATAATGATGCTCCGCTGTTGTTTGTTGTGTAAACAATAAATTAGTGTGTTTTTGTTGTCAACACAAAGGTGATGGCTTTTTGCCTAATGTTATGATTCTATTGTAAAATTTTTTATCAAATGGAAATGCCCGTTGGCTGGCAAAGTAGCAAAGGTTCGTTATTGGTCGATAGCTACTTGGTT
This sequence comes from Deefgea piscis, assembly GCF_019665785.1. NCBI lineage: Bacteria > Pseudomonadati > Pseudomonadota > Betaproteobacteria > Neisseriales > Chitinibacteraceae > Deefgea > Deefgea piscis. The sequence goes on along the minus strand of NZ_CP081149.1, from coordinate 2,829,703 downwards.
CCGACACAAAATCGATTACTCCGCCGCAAAAACAGTTATAAAGTGTGGTTTTTTAATCAAAATGGTTATAGCGGAAGGGTTTGGGGCTGGTTAACTTTGTTGGTTTGCTTGCGCATTGGTTAGCTAGAGGTGTGAAAAACTCTATGGTCTGATCATGGCATTTTTCATGGTGTTATGTTTATTGATTGATAAATTTGTTAAATAAATCATTAGGTTATGCTGATTGTTGATGATTGAGTGGGAATGATCCCGTGTCTGGCAACGTCCGGCACTAAGTAGCAGCAAACACCCCTCAAGCCCGCATTCCTGCGGGCTTTTTGTTTTAAATGGTTTTTTCAGTTTGGCTGATATGGTTGATTAGCCAGCTGCATGCGAGCCCTAGCTTGGCGTGGCGTGACCAGATGACATTGGTTTGTATTGTGTGTGGCCCGTTGGGTAGTTTGAGTTGCGCTAGGGTTGTGCGGAAAAAACAGTGCCATATTCTGTTTGCGCGCGGATCAAACCCAGTTGTGCGCGACCACTCTGTAATAGATGAAGTACATAGCTTTAGTCAGAGCCGGGCGCAGCGAGCGGTGGCCAGCTCAATCAATCGACCGTAGTCGATCTGTGATCACTTTCAATTTCAGCGAGTGTCTGCCGTTCAGAATCTTGCTGCGTGGATGGCGGATTAATGAACCAGCCAAACTGGTAATTTTGCTGAGTGGTGACGTAAGTTTAATTCAACCCTTGGATTGAGTGTAACTAGTTGTTGATTTTTTTTATAGGTATAAGGCTGTAGGCTATTATTTATAAGTTATGTAGAGCTATACCTATAGTTTTTGATTGTAAGCATACAGTCACGCTCGCCAAATTAATTTAAGGGACCAGATTGCGGTCCCACCAAAAATAAATACCGATTGCATTTGCCGCTGGCACTGTCATGATCGGGGTACTTTTTGAAATTTTTGAGATTGAGTTATGCCAGCCACAGCTTACCAACAGCTTGTCACGATATTTACCCGACTGTATCGCTATGAACATCTTGCCGCGATGGTGGGGTGGGATCAAGCTGTGATGATGCCGCCGGAGGGCAATGAGGCGCGTGGCGCAGCGATGGCCGAGTTGGATGTGCTAATGCATCGCACATTAACCGATGCGGCCTTGGCCGAGTTGTTGACGGCGGCGAGCCGTGAGCCACTTAGCGACGCTGAGCAAGTGAGTTTACGAGAAATGAAGCGGCAATGGCAGTTGGCCAATTTGTTGCCTGCCAGTTTGATTGAGGCCAAAACCTTGGCCGGATCAAAATGCTCGTATGCATGGCGCACGCAAAGAGCGAATAACGATTGGGAAGGCTTTTTGGCTAATTTTCGGGCGGTGGTGAGTTTAGCGCGCGAAGAAGGCATTTTATTGAGCCATCAAACTGGTTTGTCGCCGTATGAATCTTTGCTCAACAAATACGAGCCGGGCATGACTTGCGCTGAGCTCGATCGGATTTTTGCCGATGTTAAAAGTTGGCTCCCCGCGCTGATTCAACAAGCCATGGCCAAGCAGGCGACTGAAACACGCATCACGGCGACGGGGCCATTTGCCATTGAGGCGCAGCGCGCTTTGGGCGTGGAGGTGATGGCGCTATTGGGGTTTAACTTTGCTGCGGGACGTTTGGATGTATCGCATCATCCGTTTTGTGGTGGCGTGGCCGAGGATGTGCGGATTACGACGCGCTATACCGAGGCGGATTTTAGCCAAAGTTTGATGGGGATTGTGCACGAAACCGGACATGCGCGTTACGAGCAAAACCTACCGCAGGATACACGCCATTTGCCGGTAGGGCGGGCAAGGTCGATGGGGATTCATGAAAGCCAAAGCTTAGCTTTTGAAATGCAGTTGGGTCGAAATCCGGCCTTTTTGGCTTTGATTACGCCGTTGATTGAGCAGCATTTGGGGCCGCAAGCGGCGTTTACCCCTGCGAATTTGGCACAAATCTACACCCAAGTTCAGCCCGACTTTATTCGGGTGGATGCCGATGAGCTGACTTATCCGGCACATGTGATTTTGCGCTATGAAATTGAGCGCGCTTTGATTAATGGTGAAATCGAGCCCGATGATGTGCCTGCGTTGTGGGATCAAAAAATGCAGGCGTATTTGGGCGTTGATACTACGGGTAATTTTAAAGATGGCTGCATGCAAGACATTCATTGGACCGACGGCAGCTTTGGTTATTTCCCCAGCTACACCTTAGGGGCAATGTATGCCGCGCAGTACTTTGCCACGCTACGACGCCTCTATCCGGATTTAGATCAGCGCATCGCCGAAGGCGATTTAGCGCCGATTTTCACTTGGCTCAATACCCATATCTGGCAGCAAGCTAGCCATCTGAACACTGACGAACTAATCCGCAGCGCAACAGGCGAGTCTCTCAATCCGCTGTATTTCCGTCAGCATTTGGAGCAGCGTTACTTGGCTTAAGCGGGTTTGCAGGCGCTAACGTGGTTTGCCGTTAAATCAAACTAACGCCATATTCAACGTTTAAAAGCACGCGAAGGCGTGCTTTTTTGTATTGTGTATTTTGGCGAAGCCAGCATAAATGGGCTTTGTTATTGTCGATTTTTTTAAATTTTGCTGGTGTATATGTTTGGACTTGATTATTTAAAAGCTTTATGGGGTTATACCTAAGAGTTGGTTTGTTTGGTCGCGACGAAGTGAAACTGCTAAAGCAAAATCATTCGCTGCTTGATGTCTGAAGTGGTGTTGATGGTGAGCCGGGGTGAAGATGCCGGTCTAATGCGGTTTTAAGCGCGGCGAGCGTGATAGGTTTGCTTAAGAAGTCATCCATTCCCGCTTGCTGGCAGCGCACAATGTCTTCTTTAAACACATTGGCCGTGAGCGCCACAATGGGCAGGTGCTGGCCAGGCAGCTCTGAGGTACGAATGCACTCGGTGGCGGCGTAGCCATCCATATTGGGCATTTGGCAATCCATCAACACAAGATCATAGTTTTGAGCTGCGACAGCGGCGACACCGAGCGCACCATCGTTGGCAATATCGACACGGCAGTTAAGTTTTTCTAGCATTTTAACCGCCACCTGCTGATTCACTGGGTTGTCTTCTACGACCAAAATATAGTGTTTTTTGGTGGCGAGCTGTTCGGCAATTTGATGCATTGTGACTAAAGCCTGCTCTGGGGTGTTATGTTGATTGAGCACTAATTCAATCGCGCTATATAAAGTATTGCTGCGAATGGGTTTACTTAAAAATGCCGCGTAACCAGCGGCTTTGGCCGATTCGGCTTGTCCAATCATGCTGTTGCTGGTGAGTAAAATCAGCGGCAAGTTGTGCTGCAAAGGGAGTGCATGAATATCGGTGGCGAGCTGCTGACTACTATGGGAGTCTAAATTCTTACTGATTAGCGCAATATCAAAAGCGTGCGTGGCTTTGCTTAATGCGGCTAAGGTATCAAAGCTATTACTAATCATGGTAACAATGAAGCCCATTTCGCTTAATTGCTGGCAGAGTCGCTCACGGCTAGCGGGTAAATCATCGACAATGATGGCGTGTTTATTGTGAAGCACGATGTTTTGATTATTATTTTCTTCGCTATGGCGTGCTTCGAGTGTGATTTCAAACCAAAATGTTGAGCCTGTATTGGGTTGGCTAATGACATCAATATGCCCTTGCATTGCCTCGACGAGCCTGCGACAAATGGATAAACCCAAGCCGGTACCACCAAAGCGGCGCGTGGTTGATGCATCGCCTTGAACAAAGGGTTGAAATAAAGTTTTGATTTCAGCTGCGCTAATGCCAATGCCGCTGTCTTTCACTTCAATATACAGGCGATGAAAAGGGGGCGCTAATGGTGTACTGCGCATTCGTAATACGATTTCTCCTTGATTAGAAAATTTGATCGCATTATTCAGTAAATTAAGCAAAATTTGCCGTAATCGACTCGGATCACCACTGAGTTTTTTGGGTACTGATGAATCAACAATACCGATGATTTCAATGGATTTTTCTCTTGCTTTTTGTGACATTAAATCAATGGTGTCTTCAATTAAATAACGAAAGTCAAAATCTATTTTCTCTAAGATGAGCTTCCCAGCTTCAATTTTTGAAAAATCCAGTATGTCATTAATTTGAATTAATAAAGATTGCCCGCCAATGTCGATTGATCTGAGGAAGTCTTTTTGCTCTAAATTTAATGGTGTCTGTGCGAGTAATTCAGAAAATCCAAGAATTGCATTTAATGGCGTTCTAATTTCATGGCTCATATTGGCCAGAAATTCGCTTTTTGCTTCGTTAGCCTGTACTGCGGTTTCTTTGGCGAGAGTTAAATCGATTTCGTTCTGAGTTAATTCTTTTGCCTGTTGCTCTAGTGTCGAAATAGCCGCTGCGGTGGTGCTCATTGCAATTTGTAGTGATTGGGCTAAGTGGCCGATTTCATCTTCTTGTTGTGCTTCGTGCCAAGTAAAATTGCGATGCTCATCCCACTGTTTAACATGGTGCTCAATCGTTTCTAGGCGTTGTAGAATGTTTTTTCTGAATAAATAATAACTTAAACCACTAATTAATAAAATTCCTAAAAGGCAGGCGATCGAAAACTGAAGTGTAATGAGGTTGATTTCTTTTTGTGCTTGCTCGGTGTTGAGTTGAATAAAAATAAAAGCTTGGTTTTTTTCTATGTCGATCGATTTGCTAAGTAGTAGTGGTTTGATAATTAGGTGTTGAAATTGCTCTGGGGTGAATAGATTGTATGATTTTTTTAAGTCGGCATGTTCAAGCAACTGGTTTTTTAAATTTTCGTTTTCAATGTCGTTGATGTTTTTTCCGATTAGGTTTAGTTTGGTCGATGCGATTATTTCTTTACTGTCATTATCAACAATGATGATGATATCAACGCCTTCTTCTGCACCGAGGGCGGTGATAATTCGCACAAGCTCACCTTGTCGAGTAATGCTTTCAGCAACATAGTTGATGGTATTGGCCATCAGCTCACCACGTTCTTCTATTTTTGACTTTAATTGGTTTTTTGATGTTTGATAAATCACGGTGATGGCTAGCGTTGCCAATAAAATACTAGCAAGTGCCAAAGGGAGTAGCAGTTTAAAGTTTAATGATCTTAGCCATTTTTCTTTAATTAATTGAATCATTTTGTTTCAGGTCGACTTAATGGCGAAATGATTTTTTTGGTTTGGTCGCTGCCTTTAATTTGCTGGTTTTGCCTTAATATTTTATCTGTACGCAGAATGACTTCATCCAGTTTGCCGTTGTTTTTAAAATAAGCGGCTTGTTCGGCCAAGCTGATTATTTTTATTCCGTCATTTAATGCATGTTTAAATTCATCTGCAGTAATTCCTTCGCGGGCCGCCATAATGGCATAGGCTTGGTCGGGGTGGATTAAGCTATATTGATAAGCAGCTTCAAATGCCGCAATAAATTGTTTGACGGCCGCAGGGTGTTGTTGAATGAATTGTTCATCAATGGCAATGACATCGAGCACTTCACCTGAAATGGCTTTGGTGTCAAACAGGGTATGAAAATCTGGATTGGCTAGTAATTTAATACTGGTCGGCGGGTAGGTCACAATGGCATCGAGCTCGCCCGCTTGCAGGGCTTCTGCGAGTGATTGTTGATTTAATGACTGTAAATTTAGGTCATTCAAAGTCAGGCCATTTTTTTCTAATGCCCGCGCCAAGACATAAACGCCAAGCGAAGAAAGCTCTAGACCGACGGTTTTCCCTTTAAGACTCTTGATATCCGGTATTTTTTTATTGGCAATAATCAGATCGGCACCATCGGAATAATCACTGACGCTGACGATTTGTAATGATCTATCGGTGTTTTCTCTGGATTGTAAAACTTCAATCACTGTCGTGCCTAAGGCATCAATCTGACCGCGTTCAAAAGCGCGTCGCGCATCGGATAAGGAATTAAATTCGATTAATTTAACGTCAATTCCGATTTTTTTATACAGCCCCAGTTCTTGAGCTAAGTAAATAAACTCGTAACCTGGCCATGCATTAATACCGACGCGAAGTGTGGGCGGTGCTTTGCTCACACAGCTAGTCAAAAAAACCATGCAGCAGATTAAAAAAAATATTTTAAACGGTATTTTTTTGCAGCTCATTACCGCGCCTCTAGGCTAATTGATTGATTCAGACTAGGATGATAGGTATAAAGTTACAAGAAAATTACCCAGCGCTTTTATTTTGATGATGGTGTGGCTTGGCTTGATCAGAGCAACTGACTGCGCGTTGCTGGGTTATCATGGCGACATGACAGATGAAATCCTAATCCCTCCTTATATTGGCATTGATGCGCGCAGCATTATTGTCGTGAACTCGCCCGCTGACGCTTTAATCGCTAGCCGCATATTGGCTGCCGCCGATGTGTTAGGCTTTGATTCCGAATCAAAACCCGTCTTTATGAAAGGGCAGGTTTCGCAAGGACCGCATTTAATTCAATTGGCCACGCAAGATAGGGTGTTTTTATTTCCGATTCGGCGCGGTGAATCTTATCCTGCATTGCAAGCTATTTTGGAATCGACCTCGATTTTAAAAGTGGGTTTTGGCTTGGGCGACGATCAGCAACGATTGCAAGCCAAGCTGGGTATTGCGATCAATCCGGTGCTGGATTTGGCGCGGGCGCTACGCACTGATTCGCGCTGTGATGTCGGCGCTAAAACGGCGGTAGCGCAGTTTTTTGGCCAGAAATTACAAAAATCAAAAAAAATCTCGACGTCCAATTGGGCTTTATTGCCACTGACGGATAAGCAAAAACAATACGCCGCCGATGATGCGCATGTGGCACTTAGAATTTATCGCGCATGGCAGGCGGAGTGCGATCAAGGATAAAGAGCACTTTTCGCACTGCCATGGATATTATTTTTTGCCTAGGTATGCATCGAGCGCGCTTTTTAAATCAGGATATTTAAAGCGATACCCCGCCTCAAGGAGTCGCTGAGGGATGACGCGTTGCCCGCGGGTAAATAGTGCGCCCATTTCTCCGGCTACAGCATCAATTAAGCAAGCGGGTGTGCTGAACCACGTTGGGCGGTGTAGCGCTTGGCCAACCGCTTTGGCAAATTGCGCTTGCGTGGGAGCCTTCGGCGCGGTGAGGTTGTAAGCGCCGCTAAAACTTGCGTCCGCCATTGCCAGCGAGATCACTGCGAGTACATCATCGCGATGCACCCAGCTCATCACTTGCTCACCATGGCCCATTTTGCCGCCTAAACCCCAGTAATAAGGTAAAACCAGTTTAGGTAAGGCGCCGCCTGGATCTTGCTTAGAACAAAATACCAAACCTAAGCGCAGGCAAACCACGCGCAGCCCCAGTGCTTGGGCTTTGTTCGCCGACGCTTCCCATTGCTGGCAGAGTTCAGACATAAATTCAGATTGCGGTGGCGCAGTTTCATCGAGCGCTTCGTCGCCACGGCAACCGTAATAACCAATTGCCGAGCCGTTGATGAGGACCGCCGGCCGGGTTTGCGCTTGGGCTAGCCAGGCAATTAAATGCTCGGTGGTTCCCACGCGACTATCTAGCAGTAACTGCTTACGTGCCGTAGACCAGCGTGGGCCAACCACGGGGCTGCCGGCCAAATTAATCACCGCATCAAAAACACTGTTCGGGCTGAGCGTTTGCCAGTCGGCAAACGCGCTGACTTGGCCTTCAAACTGCGCGATTGCCGCCTGCGGGTGGCGGCTATACAGCGTAATTTGGTCGCCAGCGGCCAGTCGCTCTTTAACCAAAGCACTGCCAATAAAGCCGGTACCACCGGTAATCAGTAAGCGTTGTGGCATGGTGTAAATCCTTTTCTTTCCGTTCTACGATTAAAGCATGCTGCGGGCGGCTGCTTGCGGTATTTTTGTAATCCGTAGCAAGAAGGATGCAGCTGTGTTACGGTTTATATCTTCTTTATAGCTTTCGTTATGTTTTCATCTTGTGTTGGTTAAGTCTGGCTTGGTTTTTCTTATTGATCCCTAGGAGTTATCCCGATGAGTATTTTTGATAAAGCAAAATCACTACTTGATACCGCAGAGCAGTCGATGAATGCCGCTGCCGAGCAGGCGGCTTTAAAAGTCTCTGAATTAGCCGATAAAGCTGGCGATCTTGCCGATCAAGCCGTGCACAGCGCCGAAGAGCTCGGCGATAAGGCCAAAATCGCCGCCGATCATGCTTGGGATAGTAGCAAGCAAGCCGCGACAGAGTTAGCGCACAAGGCCGGTGGGTTATCGGATGATGTCTCGGCAAAAGCGGCTGAGTTCGGGGCTAAAGCGGCGCAAGCCACTGAACAAGCTTTGGATGCCAGTAAACAAAAAGCCAGTGAACTGGGGGCGAAAGTTAGCGATGCCGCTGGCCATGTGGCAGAAAAGGCCAGTGGATGGGTGGATAAAACCGCCGATGTGGCGGAAAAAGATTTACAACAGCCTAGCGTGAAAAACGTAATTGGCCACGATAGTGTGAAGCCAGAGTAAATGCAGACTTTCTGCGGCGCCAAAAACCGAGCTTGCTCGGTTTTTTCTTTTTGCGGTGTGAAGATTGCGCGTGCAATCAGATTAATCGCGCCTTAGCGCAATGGCGGATGGTATAGAACATTTGCTTCTTTAGGTGTTGCTAAACAGTCTTTTTGATTTTAAATATTCCCCTTACACTCGCGCTCAATTATTTGCTGCTCAATTGAGGCGTAATCCATGAAAATTCGTCATCCAGATTTAAGCGACAGTCCAGAAAATCGATTGCATCAAGAGATCGGTTTGCCCCCGCTGGATACGGCGATCGGCAGCGAGCGTCGCCTGTGGCAAAGCAAACGCTTGGCTGGTTTGACCTTGCTGATCGCGATGGGCATTAGCGTTTATATCGTTCAGCATCTAATGCAAGGGCAATCGGCGGTGCTGGGTAATCAATTGCTGCTGGCCGCACAGCAAGTGATTAGCTCGCCGCAGTTTTGGGCCGCAGTGGCGGTGGGCTTTGCCGCGCAAGCGATCGATGGCGCATTAGGTATGGCCTACGGTATTAGCTCGAATACTTTTTTGATTGGGGTGGGTGCCAGTCCGGCGGCGGCATCAGCGGCGGTGCATGTGGCGGAAGTCTTTACTACCGGTTTTTCTGGCTTATCCCATTTAAAGTTTGGCAACGTGGATAAGGCCTTATTTCGGCGGTTGGTGATTCCGGGGGTGATCGGCGGGGTGGCCGGCGCTTATTTGCTGACCAGTATTGACGGGCATTTGATCAAGCCCTATATCGCGGCTTATTTATTGCTGATGGGTTTGTATATTTTGCGCAAAGCGTGGTTGGCGACGCATCCTAAACCGCATTCGAGTGAAATTAAGCATGTGAGTCCTTTGGCGCTATTGGGCGGTTTTGTTGACGCCGTTGGCGGTGGCGGTTGGGGGCCGGTGGTGACGTCGACTTTGGTCGGGCGCGGAAATGATCCACGCAAAACCATTGGCACGGTGAATGCGGCAGAATTTTTTATCGCATTTTCTACTGCAGGAGCATTTTTGCTGTGGGCCGAAATGGAACATTGGTTATTGGTTGCTGGCTTAATTGTAGGCGGTTTATTTGCCGCGCCGTTTGCCGCATGGCTTTGCCATAAATTAAATGCGCGCACCTTATTGTGGATGGTTGGGACGTTGATTTCGGTATTAAGCGTATTTAACTTGTACGTTGCGCTGCGTTAAATCAGAGATTGGGTATTGCGATCTAATCAATATTAGATCTGGGGCGGCAGGCAATACCCTTTGATGTGTAATTCTCCATTGTCATCATCCTTGGCTGGAGTAGACTCATAGCACTCTTTTGTTTTGGTTTGATGATGCCCAACGCCGCCCGTAAAGAATTTGCCATGCTGATCTCCTTGATGCTGGTGATGTTTACTGCCATTGCTGACTTTATGATTATGATGCCGCTGGCTTCGTATTTAATGGCCGAGTTTCAGATCAATACCGCCCACTTTGGTCTTTTAGTCTCGTCGTATTCTTTGGCTGCGGGTTGCTCAGCTTTGCTGGCGTCCTCGCAAGCCGATCGCTTTGATCGCCGTCACGCTTTATTGTTTTGCTACGGCGGATTAATGCTGGCCACATTGGCGTGTGCGCTCAGTAATTCCTACTTCACCCTATTATTAGCTCGGGTCTTGGCTGGCGTATTTGGTGGCGTCTTGGGCTCAATTTCACTGGCGATTGTTGGCGATTTAATTCCGCCCGAACGCCGCGGCCGCGCGATGAGCTGGGTAATGCTGGGTTTTTCATTATCAGCAGTGGCGGGGGTGCCATTGGGTTTATGGTTGGCAGCGCATAGTGGCTGGCGATTGCCATTTTTGGTCTTAACCGGTATTTGCGCCATGGTGGCCTTAGCGATTATTCGGTATATCCCATCGGTACGTGGTCATTTGGCGAGCTTAAATCAAGCCGCTAATTGGCTGGATAATTACCGAGAGTTATTGCGCGTTCCCAATCATTGGTGGGCGGTGAGTTTAACCGCGATGTTAATGGTTTCGGGATTTTTGGTGATTCCATTTATTGCCCCTACTTTAATTGCGAATGTCGGTTTGGCGCCCGCAGATTTAATGTATTTTTATTTAGTCGGTGGTGCGGCAACTATTTTTAGCCGTCCAATGATTGGCCGCTTGACCGATCGTTACCCTGCCAAAAAAGTCGTCGCGTATTTGGTTGTCGCTAGTTTTATTCCGATTGTTTTAGTAACGCAAAATTTAGCTGTGAGTTTGCCTTGGCATTTGGCGATTTCGGTATTGTTTTTTATTTTTGTTAGTGGCCGTTTTATTCCATCGTCGACGATGGTGGCAGCCGCTACTCAGCCGCATTTACGCGGGCGCTTAATGGCATTTAATTCGGCGGTACAAAATTTTGCTTCGGGCGCTGCCTCTTTGCTGGCCGGATTAATTTTAACCCAGCAAAGCGATGGCCATTTAGCCAACTATGGATGGATTGGTGTCCTCAGTTGCGGCGCTGGTTTGTTGGCGATTGTCTTAGCCCGCAAAATTAAAGCTATTTCTTAAATTTGCTGTTTCAGCTGTTAGCTCTTTTTTGGGTCAATATCGAATTATCTGCGGCCGATTTAATGCTTAATTCACTATGGATCAAGATCTATTTGAGTTGTGCTAGCCCGTTTTATGCCTAGGCGTGATCGGGTCGCTGCTTGCCTGCCTCAATGACTAAGCTAATTTTTTTGTCGCGATACTTGTCGCTAAAGTAGCAAATCAGCGTTTTATTTTGCGGCGCACGCCGCATTGTCAAATCAACTTCATTAAAATCGTTTATTCTCTATTTCCTATTTTTATTTCGGCATTGCATTTCATTGGCATGTGATAAATGCCATTGGCTGGCGGTTTATTTCGTATTCCGATTGCGACGATTGCGAATGGCTTAATACGTCAGCCGTATGAGCTGAGATTGATTATTGCGGTGGATATTTTTAATCCACCTTGTTTTGAGGTTTTGATGACAATAGCGCGTGTAGTTGTTCGGCTTCATGCTCAGGGTGCGCTGGGAATTGAAGATTGGCTGGGCTTTGATGCCAATGGGCGTCAAGTGGCGCATGGGCAGTCGGCGGTGTTGCCGGCAGCGGCAACGTATGACATTGCGCTAGCCGCGAGCTGGCTCACCGTGCATTGCTTGACCTTACCGGCGGTGGCTGCCAAACAGCAGCAAAAATTGATTTGCCAAGCCTTGGAAGATCGGGTTTTAGGTGCTTTAGATTCACTGATTTGGCGCGCCAGTCCGCCTGTGGCGGGTAAAACCTGGGTGTATTTACTTGAACAATCGCGCTGCGATCAAGTAGGGCAGTGGCTTGCCAGCCAATCATGGACCGCGACGCGCTGGGTACCTGAATTTGCTTTATTGCCGGCGGGGGCAGCATGTTATGCGCCAAGTGCTAATGGCGTAATGATGGCTCATCACGATGAGTATGCTTGGCTCGATAACGAGGCCGATTTACTTGCGCTTTATCCGGATGAAACTTGGCAGGCACTGACTACGGCAGATTTAATTGCGCCAGATGCGGCGAGTGTGTCTTTTTTAAAAGCGAATAAATCCAAGGTATCGCTAGCAATGCATTGGCAGCAATGGCGTAGCGCAGCATACCTATTGCTCGCGTGCGTAGCCTTGCTGTTGCTGAGTACCATCATAGAGTGGCGTAGCAGCGTAGGACAAGAGCGTGCTTTGCGGCAAGAAATTCGACAAACCTTTGCCAGCGTCTATCCCGGCGTGCCGATTGTTGACCCTATCTTGCAATGGCAAAGTCAGCAAAAAGCCGGAGAATCAACTGGGCGCATTGGGCAGGGCGATGCATTGGATTTACTGTATCAACTGGCTGGGCAAATTGATTTAGAAGTGGGAATTGAGAGTTTGAGCGTGAAAGACGGCAAATTACAAATGGTGATGAGTGAGGGTAAATCAGCGCCGTTGATCGCCAAATTGACGGCACAAGGTAGCAAAATGAAGAGCCAGTCGATGGGTGATGGTCGTATCCGGATTGAGGTTGAGCCATGAGCGCGTATACAAAATATCTAGCCCAAGCGCAAAGCTATGGGGCGCGCTGGCGGATGTATTGGCTGGCGCGCAATCCCCGCGAGAGAAAAATGCTGCTGATTTGGGCGTTTTTAGTCATCAGTGGACTACTGTATTTTGCGGTGTACGCGCCGCTTAACGCGCAAATTAATCGCCTGCAAAGGCAGATTCCACAGTTAGAAAACCAACTAATGGCTATGCGTGGTAGCAAGCCTATCGCGATTGCCTCGCGTGCTGCCAGTACGCAGGATTTGCGTTCGGCTACATTTGCTGAGTTATCCAGCAAAGGCATCAGTGCCGATGTGCGCTCGATTTCTAATCAACAGCTTGAGGTGCGGAGTAATTTGCCAAGTATTGCTGAAGCTTTACAGTTGGCCAATGCCTTACGCCATAGCGTTCAAGCCAAAATTACGGCGATTCAAATTACACCCGATGCCGCTAGCGTGAGCTTGGTGTTGGTATTGGAGCGTCAATAATGCCAAAAATAATACAGCAGCGTGGCCTGTGGATCAGCGTTGCGGGGCTCTTTTTGCTACTGATTTTAGTGCTGCGCATGCCGGTGAGTACCATCAATTGGTTTTTACCCAATAATGTGAGCTTGGTGCAGCCGCAAGGCACGATTTGGTATGGGCGCGCTAGCGCTGTAGGTTTAGAAGGCGTGGTGTTGCAACAAAATCTGCGCTGGGCCTTTCTGCCTAAGGCTTTATTGACTGGGCAATTGGCGTGGCAAATGCAAAGTGAAGCTTTGGATACACCAAATCAGGCTCGCGTTTTCATTGGTTTTGCTGGCGTGGCGCTCGAGCAAGTGGACGTGACATTGCCGCTCGAAGGTATTTTTCGCGCTATACCGCAAGTGGCGCAATGGGGTTTAGGTGGGCGCGCCACCTTGCGTAGCGCGCATCTCTCAAAACAAGTCGGCGCACAAGCCGAGCTGTTGCTCGATCCAGTCTTTAGCCAGTTGGTACCTAGTCTAATGCCAATGACTACCTTGCGTGCTCAGCTCGCAGTGGTGGCTGATGGGGCGACATGGCAAATTTCGCCTGCTGGGGCCAGCGCGATTGCAGTCAATGGTCAAGGGCAATTGGCGTGGCGTGGCGCGGCACACGGCACGATTAATTTGAATCCCGATGAAAAAGTTCGCCAGCAATTAGCGCCCTTACTCATGCAAGTGCCCGCCACGGCCGAGGGCTACCAAATTAAGTTTTAAGTCTTGATAAGCGCGGCAACGCGTTGACGTAGTTCGGGCAAGACTTCGCTGGCAAACCAAGGATTTTGTTTGCGCCAAGGTTTGTTGCGCGGTCAGCCCCAAGCTCGAATATTAATTTGGGATGGTTTGATTGCTGATGGATTTGTCGGTGATGCTGACATCCAAAATATTAAATGGAATATCCACGCCTTCTTGCGTTAATTTTTCCAATAAAAATGCCATTAATTCTCCACGAACTTGATAGTAATTGTCTCTAGCGGTCCACACCATAAATAAGATATTAATGCTGGAATCGCCATAGCTCATCACATGAATAAACGGCGTTTGGTTTTGATCTAGCCCTGGATAACTGGCGGCAATATTTTCTAAAATTTGCAGCACTTTTTTCATGTCGGAATCATAAGCGACAGAAACGGTAATTTTAATTCTGCGAATTGGATTGGTGTCGTAGTTGATGATATTGCCACTAATCATGACATTATTCGGGATGATAATTCGTCGTCCATCAAGGCTGTTGATGTGGGTGGAGAATATTTCAATTTCAGTCACATTGCCCATCACGCCATTGACTTTAATAAAGTCACCAATGACAAAAGGGCGAGAAAAAAACAGCACCACTCCACCGGCAAAATTAGATAAAAATTCCTTTAAAGAAATACCAATTCCTAAGCCTATGGCACTAATCATCGTGGCTATAGAGCGCTCGCTAAAGCCAAAAGCAAGTAAACCAAGTAAGAAAAAAGCAATATATAAACCTAGCTTGGTCATTGATCGGCTAAATTGTTTGGTGTTTTCGTCGGTATTGAGGATGTAGACCTTAGAAAAATATTTATCGACTTTTTTTACCAAGTAAGAACCAGCAAAAATAATCAATGCAAACAAAAAAAGCCGAAAACAAAAAATGATCGCATCATGAAACAGTAGATGAAATAAAGACTCTTCTTGGTTGATATTCAGTACGTTGAGATAGTGATTCATAGTCTGTTTACCTGCATCAGTCAGTGTTGATTGCCAATCAATCAGTAAGCGGTAATGCAACTTGCTGACTAATATTACCCATTATTTTGACAGAATAAGCATTACTAAAGACAGTGAGTGTAACATTACCGCTGGGCTGTTGATGTAACTTACAAACGGCATGAAATCGACTCGGGTCTGCGCAGCAAATGAGTAATAAACGTCATAAACTGCTTAAAAATAGAATATTTACCATAGGAGACGGTATTTTTTTGGTTTTGTGGTCATAAAAATGTTCTATCATGTGCGCCGTTTCATATTTTTGGTTCATAGTAAGCAAGTAAATAGTAAATCCAATTAATTTGTTACTTTCTTAGTCAGCAATATGAGCAAAAACAAAAAGGATATCACCATGTATACATTAAATCAGCGTTTAGCTGCTGAATTCATCGGCACATTTTGGCTTGTTTTGGGCGGTTGCGGCAGTGCGGTTTTGGCGGCGGCTTTTCCGGAATTAGGCATTGGTTTTGCCGGTGTGGCTTTGGCATTTGGCTTGACGGTGTTAACAATGGCTTTTGCTATTGGCCATATTTCATGGCTGCCATTTAAACCCAGCGGTGTCATTTGGTTTGGTCGTTGGCGGTCGTTTCCCCGCCAAAGATTTACTCCCCTACGTTGCTGCGCAAGTGATCGGCGGGATTTTGGGTGCGACGGTGTTGTACTTTATTGCGACGGGTAAGCCCGGTTTTGTTGCGGGCGGTTTTGCCAGCAATGGTTATGATTTATTGTCGCCAGGGCATTACGCAATCACTGCGGTATTTTTATGTGAAGTGGTGATGACGTTTATGTTTTTATTCATCATCTTGGGCGCAACCGATGCGCGCTCGCCAGCGGGTTTTGCACCGATTGCCATTGGCTTGGGCTTGACCTTGATTCACTTGATCTCTATTCCTGTGAGCAATACGTCGGTGAATCCGGCACGTAGTTTGGCGGTGGCTTTATTTGCTGATACCGCCGCATTGAGTCAAGTTTGGTTGTTCTGGGTCGCCCCATTGATTGGTGCCGCAATTGCGGGCGTAGTGTACAAAATGGTAGGCGGTGACGGTAAACAGAAGTAAAACTGAACTAGATTCATGTTAAGGGTATTGCCATTGGGGCTTTGTTTAAAAAGCTCTGATGGCAATACCCTTTTATTTTGGATAAAAATCAACTGCCCCTAAATGTTGCAATCATCATGTACCTGTTGCGGGGTTAATTGCTGCGGGTGATTCGGAGCATTTCTTCAAAGCTACTCACGCCTTCAAGCACTCGCGCTGAAGCGTCGCTGCGCAAACTAGTCATGCCGAGACTTTCGGCATAGTTGCGAATATCTTGCTCGTTGACCGAGTTATGAATTTGCGTTCGCATCGCTTCATCTACAACGAGTAATTCATGAATCCCGCTACGGCCACGATAGCCGGTTTGGGCGCAATGCGGGCAGCCTACGGCGCGATACAAAGTGATTTTTTCTTGGGTATTGACCCCGAGCTCAATTAATTCGTCATGGCTAGCCAGATACGGTGCTTTGCAGTCGGTGCATAAGGTGCGAACCAAGCGCTGCGCCAAGACACCGATGGTCGATGAGGCGAGTAAAAATGGCTCAATGCCCATATCCACCAAGCGGGTAATGGCGCTGGCGGCATCGTTGGTGTGCAAGGTGGCGAGCACTAAATGACCGGTAAGCGAGGCTTGAACGGCGATTTGTGCGGTTTCTAAATCGCGAATTTCACCAATCATAATAATGTCGGGGTCTTGCCGCAAAATTGCCCGCAGCGCACGGGCAAAACTCATCTCGATGCGGGTATTGACTTGGGTTTGGCCAATGCCGTCTAAGTCGTATTCAATCGGGTCTTCCACCGTCATGATATTGCTGTTTTTGGCATCCATACTGCCCAGCGCAGCGTACAGCGTGGTGGTTTTACCCGAACCGGTTGGGCCGGTCACCAGCACAATGCCATGTGGTGCGGCGAGTAATTGATTTAATGGTTTAAGCGTGGCATCGCGCATGCCGAGTTTCGCCAGCTCTAAGCGGCCGGCTGATTTATCCAGTAAACGCAGCACGGCGCGCTCGCCGTGACCGGTGGGCAGCGTTGATACGCGAATATCGACTGGACGACCGGCAATCCGCAGGTTGATGCGACCGTCTTGCGGTAAGCGTTTTTCAGCAATGTCCAGCGCCGCCATGACTTTAATCCGCGATACCAAGGCGGCATGCAGCGCGCGATTGGGCTCGACCACATCGCGCAATGTGCCATCAACTCGATAGCGCACGACTGAGCGCATTTCAAAAGGTTCGATATGAATGTCTGAGGCATTCTCGCGTAGCGCTTCGGTAAAAATCGCATTAATTAGGCGAATGACCGGCGAGGATTCTTCGGCCTCCATCAGGTCTGATACTTCGGGCATATCTTGAATCAAGCGGGCTAGATCGGCCGATTCTTCGATATCGTCCACCATATTGATGGCGCTGGTTTTGCCGTTGCCAAAGTGCTGCGTTAAGCGCGCATCAAAGCTGGCTGCCGGCAAAATATGCAATTGTGTCGGGCCACATTGGCGGCGAACTTCGCCAAGCGCCGCTGCGCTGGCGCCTTGTCGCAAATAAATCGGGGTGATGCCATCGTGAATTGGGCCGTCAAACAGGCCAAATTCACGCGCATACATATATGAAACAACGCTCATTAGGAATTGCCATTGGCTAAAGGTGGCGGGGTAAGGCGCAGAACTTGGCCGACTTTAATGTCGTTGTGATTATTTAGCTGATTCCACAGCGCTAAATCCCGCAAGCTTTGCCCATAACGCAATGAAATTTGATATAAATTATCGCCGTCTTTAACGGTATGCGACTGCGCTGTTGCGACTGTGTTCTGCGGTTCGGCCTTCGCTTTAGGCTCTGGGATGTTTACGGCGCTATTGTTCTCTTTCGCCGGTGCTGGTGTTGCTGCGGGTACTGCGTTGACGGATGGGCTGTTGTCTGGCGCGCGATCGGGTAACTGCACTTTAGGCATGTCTTGCAAGAAAACATGGCCATCGACTTTGAAGTCGCCCTGTTGCTTTTGTAAATATTGATAGCGATCACCAGTTAGGCGGTTGTTATCAGCGCTATCGCGAATCACCACAGGGCGTAAAAACACCATCAGGCTGACTTTTTGCCATTCGCGGCTATCATATTTAAACAAGTTGCCAATAAGGGGTATATCGCCCAAGCCTGGAACTTGATTGCCTTTGTTGCCAATACGGTCTTCAATTAAACCACCAAGTACTACAATTTGCCCGTCGTCGACCAAAACTTTAGTCTCAATCGTACGCATTTTGGTCGCCAAACCGGCACCGGCGGTATTCACCGAGTTATCAATGCTTGAGACTTCTTGATACACATTGAGCGTAATCACACCGCCTTCGGACACTTGGGGGCGAACGCGCAGTTTAATCCCGATGTCTTTGCGTTCCACCGTCACAAATGGATTGGTGTTATTGGTGCTCGATGATTGAGAGCCGGTAATAATCGGGATGTTTTGCCCGACGGTGATTTTGGCTTCTTCATTGTCCAGTGTCAGCAAATTGGGTGTTGATAACACATTGCCGTTGCCGCTGCTTTGTAAGGCCGAGGCCAATAGCCCTAAGCTGGCGCTGCCATTGCGTGGGTCACCATTAAAAATGCCCAAAGTCAGGCCGGCAGGAATCCCAGCTGGGGTTTTGTTAATGATATTGCCAATGATATTACCCAAGCCGCCGCTGCCGGGGTTGATATTGGTTACGCCACCCGCGCCAATTTTATCGTTGCCACCAGCCAATAGCCATTGAAAACCAAATTCAGATAGTTTGGATAAATTGACTTCGGCAATCATCGCTTCTACATAAATTTGCGAGCGGCGAACGTCGAGTTTTTCAATCACCGCGCGCAGATTATTATAAATATTTTGCGGCGCTGTAATGATTAAGGCATTGGTGGTGCTATCGGCTTGAATTCTGACTGTAGCGCCTGCAATTTGCACATTGGTCGCGGTATTGGTATTGACCGGATTAAAATTATTGCCACCGCTATTGGTTCCGCCATTGCTGCTATTGGTGTTGGCGCTGTTATTGGTGTTTTGATTGGCATTTGCATTCATGCCGGATGAATCTTCTTGCCCAGTCAAAATGCCTTTGAGTGTCGCGGCTAATTTACTGGCCTCGGCATTTTTTAAATACACCACATTAATGGTGCTATCGCTGGTGGCCGCTTCATCCAGATTGGTAATCAGTTGTCGCAATTGGCTGGTTTGTGCGGCATTGAGTGCACGTACCATTAAGCGATTGCCACGCGGGTCGGGCACCACAATCGAGCGCCGCACGCCATCATTACTCGGAATCGGCGCACCGCCGACTTGCACGCTCACTTCGGGCATGAGGCGAGCGATGTTTTGCGCCACATCCAGCGCCGAGGCGTTAGTGAGTTTGATGGTAAAAACGTCGGTATTTTTGGGCTGATCGATATTGTCGATAATGCGCGATAGGCGACGAATATTGTCGGCGTAGTCGGTGATGACCAAAGTATTGCTGGTGCCCGATTGATACGCACTAATCAGGCTGCTCGGTGAAGCCAGTGGCCGCAGCATGGTCGCCATTTGATTGGCGCCTTCATTATTGAGGGCAAAAATCTGGGTGATAATTTGTTCGCCATTGGCATTTTCACCACGAACCAGTGTTTTATTGCTCAGCGCTTTACTGTCGGCTTCGAGCTGAATTTTGATCGCGCCATTGGCTTGCACCGTGCTAAATCCGGCTTGCCGCAGCGCCGATTGCAAAATCGGGTAGACCAAATCTTTGGATACCGGTTGGGTAGAAACAATATTAATGGTGCCTTTAACGCGCGGATCAATAATAAAGTTTTTGCCGGTAATCAAGCTAATGGCTTTTACCGTGGTTTCAATATCGGAATTAATGAAATTGAGCATGACTTTTTCGTCAGCGTCGGCAGCCAATGCCAATTGGCTACATAAAAGTGCGCCAATAATTAATTTTTTCATGGATTCACGGTATAGCTAATAGTTTGAGATTGATCTTGCCGTTGAATTTGCAAAGATAGCTGAGTTTGTTGGCTAAATGCCCCGTAGAGCAAAGAGAGATCGTCGAGCTTATTAAGTGGGCGGCCATTAATGGCTTTAAGAATATCGCCATCGCGTAATTGCAGTACTTGCGCTAATTGTTGTTGGTTAGCTTGTTCAACAACAATGCCGCCAGCTGCGCTAGTGCCTAAGCCTTTACTCCAATTAGCCAAGTTGCCGCCTTGCAAAACCCCAGTAAGCTGGCCGCGCGTTAAGCTTACCGCGGCTTCGACTCGGCTTGGTGCAGCAGGTGCTGCGGTATGGTTTACCTGTGGCGCAACCGCGTTGGCTAAGGGCGTACTGGCTGCGGCGGGTAAGTAGACTTTTTTCTGTACGCCGTGCAGATCGAGCACGATGTGATCATGCTGTGCGGCAATCAATTGGCCGTATGCACCGACTTGATCTCCAACTTTAACCGCCACTGCGCTGGCTTCCAATCCATCAATAATCGCAATGCCTTGTGGGCCAGAGACCAAGGCGCGCAATGACAACTGCGATGCTTCGTTGGCAACACTATTTGAGGCAGCGGCAAATAGTTTCACCACGGCATCAGGGTTAAAAGACTGTATTTTGGGCGCAGCATAAGCCAAACGCAGTGCAGGGCTACTGGTGCGGAGGGCAATCCATTGCCAGATTAAGCCAGCAAACAACCAAATGCATACCGCAGCGAGCAGGTATTGGATTAGCAAGGGGAGTCGTTTTAAGGAAAAAGACATCAAGCGGATAAGACGGTAAAGGTATTGAATTTCATATTGTTTTGAGTCGTTTAATCCCGATTTATGGTGATTTGATACGCAGTTGTTTTTTATTCGCGCAATTTAATCATCACTTTGCCCGCTAAGAATAATCTCAAAGCAGTGGGTAA
This sequence comes from Deefgea piscis, assembly GCF_019665785.1. NCBI lineage: Bacteria > Pseudomonadati > Pseudomonadota > Betaproteobacteria > Neisseriales > Chitinibacteraceae > Deefgea > Deefgea piscis. The sequence continues at coordinate 2,809,055 of NZ_CP081149.1, read as the reverse complement.
AGTGATTTGCTGCCAAAAATGTCAAATCGATGTGTTGTCATTTTTGCAAGGTAAACTACTGGCTTCAATCTGGTTTTTCTAAGCATTAATTGGCGATGATTAGGATTTTAACGATTGCTGTGAACAGAAAATTTAACATCCTCGGTCATTATTTCATAGAAAAATTTATTGAGTGCAGACATTGAATCACAACTAAATGACTGTAATATGGCAATTCTCTTTTAATTAGCAATTTTTGGCTAGGGCGATACTCGCCCCTGTATGTGACGCTCGTGACTGCATTTATTTATCAAGCGCTGCCGATTGCGGGTGGCAAAGAACGTCGTGGGCAAATTGATGCCGATTCGCCGCGTCATGCCCGCAGCCTATTGCGCGAGCAAGGCTTGTTGGCCACGCAATTGCAGCCAGCGCAAAATGTCGAGCAACAATCTGCCCGTTTAAGTCTATCGAGCCAGCAATTGTCCACGCTGACGCGGCAGTTTTCGGCGCTGCTTGATGCTGGCTTAACCATTGACGAGCTGTTGATTGTATTGGCCGAGCAAACCGAGCATCGCAAAACGCAGCAAGTGCTCGCAGGGTTGCGGCAAGACGTGATGGCCGGAATGCCATTGTCACAAGGCATGACGCAATTTCCGCGCGTTTTCCCAATGCTGTATCGCACGCTAGTTAAAGCCGGTGAAGAATCGGGCAAGCTCGCTGGCGTGATGCAGCGCTTGGCCGATTACCTAGAGGCGCGGGGCGATTTAAATAGCAAAATTGCGATTGCGTTTATTTATCCAGCGGTGGTGATGCTGGTATCGGCCTTGGTGATTTTGGGCATGCTCACCTGGGTGGTGCCGCAAATGGTGCAAGTGTTTGAGTCGGCCAAACAAACACTGCCGCTATTGACTCGGGCACTATTGTGGACGAGCGCTGCGATTCAAAGTATCGGCGGCTGGGTGTTGCTCGCCTTGATTTTGGCCAGTGTGGCGGCGTTTTATGCGCTTAAAAAGCCTGAATTGAAATTACGCTTTCACGTTTGGCGTTTAACATGGCCGCTCTTGGGGTATTTAGATCGCCTTGCCAATACCGCCCGCTTTGCCAGTACTTTGGCGATTTTGTCCGGTAGCGGCGTTCCTTTATTAAAGTCACTCGATGCCGCCGAAGGCGTAATGAGTAACCTCAAACTGCAAAGCGCGGTGGTCGAGGTCGCCGCCCAAGTGCGAGAGGGCGTCAGCTTGGCGCGAGCGATGAAAGCGGCAGCGGTGTTTCCGCCTTTATTGCTGCATTTGGTTGCCAGCGGCGAAGCGACGGGACGTTTGGCATTGATGCTCGATCGGGCGGCGATTGAGCAAACCAAAGAGCTCGACCGCAAAGTTACCGCCTTCACCAGTTTGCTCGGCCCAGTGATGGTGTTAGTGATGGGCGCCGTGGTGATGGTGATTGTAATGGCGATCTTGTTGCCGGTGTTTGAGATGAATCAGTTGGTGAAATAGTGCCTTGTGATATTCGACGAGGGTGGCAGCACATCAATACCAAATTTGCATATTGCTACATCATGTGAAGTATATGAATTTAGTCTTTGTTTTGATTGATTTTGGGACGTATACCCATAAGGAGAGGATGTGAAAAAGAGCCGTGGTTTTACTTTGATTGAGATTTTAGTGGTGGTTTCGATTTTGGCGATTTTGGGTGCGTTGATTGTGCCCAAAATTATGGATAGACCGAATGAAGCGCGCATAGTCGCAGCCAAGCAAGATGTATCGTCGATTATGGCGGCGCTTAAATTATATAAATTAGACAACGGTCGCCTGCCGACGACTGAGCAAGGCCTCAAAGCCTTGGTACAAAAACCAACTACAGACCCAGTTCCCATGAATTGGAAATCCGGTGGTTACCTCGAGAAAACGCCGAAAGATCCATGGGGCCAAGATTATGTGTATTTAAATCCCGGTGTTCACGGCGAAATTGACGTTTTGAGCTATGGCCCAGAAGGCCAAGCGGGAGCGGATAAGCCCGAGAATTTGATCGGCTCATGGCAATAATGATTTTTGCTACTGCGAACCGCAAATCCTGCGTTATTGCTGCGGGGAAAAATCCTCATTTACTTGATGTAAATTCCGGTTTTTCTTCTCGCAATGGCTGGTCTTTGCGATTCTCGCTACGCAAAATCGCTGCTACTGCGAACGCAACGATACCTTTAGGAAATTAATTCTCATTGATCGTTCAAAAAAACATTTCATCGGATCGACAGTCGGGTTTCACGCTGCTCGAAATCCTCGTGGTAACGGCGATTATTTTGATTGTCACCAGTGTGACGGTGTTTCATTTTAATCGGGGGGATGGCGCGCAAGCTGCGGCTGAGCGCTTGGTGCTGCAATTTGAAGCTGCGCGCGATGAGGCTTTGGCCAGCGGCCATGCTTTGGCTTGGACTAGCGATGGTGCGGCGTATCAGTTTTGGTTTAAAAATCAGCGCCAAGAGTGGGAAGTATTAAAAGATCGTGAAGGCTTACGTGCCTTGCCGTGGGCAGACGGTGTGCAGGTGCGTTGGCAAAAAATCAATCAGCAAAATCGCCCTTTGGGCGACAAAGTTATTTTCCCCGCCGATGGGGTGATTGAATCTTTTGAGCTTGAGCTACAGGGGCGAGATAGCCTATGGCAAATTACAGGCGATGTGATGGGGCGGTTTAAAGTTAAAACGGTAGAGGCTAATTAATGTCACGTCGATCTTGGGGGTTTACCTTGGTGGAAGTCTTGATCGCGCTGGCGGTGTTGGGCATTACTTTGGCGGCGGCGGCTAAATTGGTGATGGGCTCGACCGACACCTTAATCACCTATCGCACCCGCACATTGGCCAGCTGGGTGGCGAGTAATTTGGTTAATCAACATTTGGCGATGCGGGTGTTTCCAGAAACCGGCTCCACACAAGGGCAAGTGCAGCAAGGCGGGGAGGCGTTTATTTATCGAATGAATGTCAGCCCAACACCCAATTATAGTTTTCGCCGGGTTGAGCTTTTAGTCTCGGTGCCAAGCGACCCTGAGCATGCTTTGGCGCAACAGGTGTTTTATGCTGCGCGGGTGGATTAAGCCGATGGCACGTGGATTTACTTTGCTGGAGGTCTTGGTGGCACTGGCAGTGTTTGCGATCATGAGTTTGATCACGTATCGCGGCGTTAGTATGGTGATTGATACGCGCAGCGCGGTGGTCAGTGAAACGCAGTATTGGCGCGAGCTCACCTTGGCTTTTGAACGAATGGAAAGCGATTTAAGCCAAATCGCGCCGCGCCCTTGGCGCGATGCGGCGGGGCGACTCAATCCGCCGCTGCGTAGCGTAAGCCGTAGCGAGGCGCCGGTGGGTTTGGAATTTATTCGCTTTGATGGCGATCGAGCGCCATTACATGGCATTTATGAGTGCCAAGATCAAGCGCTGAATCTGAAACTATATCCACGCGCAGATTTGCAAGCTGGTGATGAGGCGGTGACGCATCAGCTGCTGACGCAATTAACGCGTTGCGAGATTGATTTTCTCGACGCTAAAAATCAGTGGCGTCTGCAATGGACTGAGGCCAGTAGCCGGCCGCGGGCGATCCGCATTCGGCTCGCCTTTACGCAGCGCGTAGGCGATTTTGAACGGATTTTTTTACTGCCATGAAGCGCAATATCAATCTAAATCGTCGACTATTTCGGCAAACTGGCGTTGCCATTATCGCAGCCTTGATGGTCGCCGCTTTAGTTGCATCCATCGCGGGCTTATTGATGGTGCGCCAGCAACGGGCGCTACAGCAATTAGAGATTCGTAAAGACACGGCCGAAGCGCGTGCGGCGACGTGGTCGGTGCTGCAATTGGTGCGTCTCACCTTGCGCGACGATGCTCGAGCTGGCCAGCCCGATCATTTACGTAAACCGTGGGCGGTGCCGATTCCGGAAATAAAAATAGAAAATGGCGCCATGAGTGGTCGTTTAATTGAGCTCAATGGCCGCTTTAATTTAGGTAATTTAATCGATCAAAACGGCCAACCCGTTGCTGCGGCTTGGGCGGCTTATCCGCGTTTATTGGCCAATTTAGGTTTGCCGAGTAATTTGGCGGACAACTTGCGCGAATATTTCGTGCTGCATGCGGTGCAGCAGGGCGAAAAGAAAATCTGGCTGCCGCTGATTGATGGCCATGAACTGGCGAATGTAGCGGGATATACGCCCGAGGTTATACGTCAGCTTGAGCCCAGTATTGTGACCTTGCCGGTGGCAACGGCACTCAATGTCAATTTTGCTTCGCCCGAAGTCTTGGCGGCATGGGTGCCTCAATTAACGGTATCGGCCGCTGAGCAAGCCCTATCAAAGCGTAGAAGCCAATACTTCAATAGCCCGGCCGATTTAATTGGGCATTTACCCAAGGAAGTTCAAGCGCAAGTACCCGCGCAATTGCTGACAGTAAAAAGCCAATATTTCTGGTCCGAGATGGGCGCGCGATTTGGTAAGGTCTTAATGCAGCACCGCGCATTATTGGATCGCTCAAAAAGTGACATGCCCGTAGTACTCTCAGTTCAAAGAATGTATTAAACGGTGAAAGTGCGCCAAATCACGCGAGTGAAGTGCTCAATGAGCTGGATCAAGATCGCTTGGTTTTATGCATGTAAGCACAATTACTACGATGGCACTTTTCGCTGAAAAGCCTACAATGGCGGCATTCCTATATCGAGAAGCGCATCATGCAGATTACTGTCGTTAATCACCCTTTGGTTCAACATAAATTGGCTTTAATGCGCGAAGCTGATGTTTCGACCAATAAATTTCGCTTGCTGACTGAAGAGTTGGCGCGCTTGCTGGCTTATGAAGCCACACGTGATTTGCCACTCGAAGACGTGACGATTAATGGCTGGTGCGGTGAAGTGGCCGTTAAAAAAATTAAAGGCAAAAAGCTCACCGTCGTGCCTATTTTGCGCGCTGGTTTGGGCATGCTCAATGGCGTGCTCGATTTAGTGCCTTCGGCCAAAATCAGCGTAGTGGGTTTGGCGCGCGACGAAGAAACTTTGCAGCCAGTACCGTATTTTGAAAAATTCGTTGGCGATTTAGAAGATCGTTTAGCTTTGATTATTGATCCAATGCTGGCAACAGGCGGCTCTTTGGTGGCTACGATCGATATGCTTAAACGTAATGGCTGCAAAGAAATTGTCGCCATCGTGATGGTTGCCGCACCTGAGGGCGTGAAGCTAGTGAATGAAAAACACCCTGATGTGCAGATTGTGACCGCCTCACTCGATTCGCATCTAAATGAGCAAGGCTATATCATTCCGGGCTTGGGCGACGCTGGCGACAAGATTTTCGGTACAATTTCTAAGTAAGTCGTACTTGGCTTGGCAAAAACAGGTTTAATGCTTTTTGCCTTGCTAGCGCCGAAACAGCCATCTGCAGGCCCGACTGCAGTATTTAATTCAGACATATCAATAAAATCAATGACGGCACGCGAACATGAATCATGTTGGCGTGACCGCTTGGGGAGAAATCATGTTTTCCGAAGTAAAACAATTTATATCTGGGGCACAAATTTTATTTGTTGCCTTTGGCGCGCTGGTGCTGGTGCCACTTTTGACCGGGCTGAATCCGGCGATGGCGCTACTCGGTGCCGGTGTCGGTACTTTGATGTTTCAGTTGATTACCCGTCGGCAAGTGCCGATTTTTTTAGGTTCGTCATTTGCATTTATCGGCCCAATTATTTTTGCCATGCAAACTTGGGGTCAGGCCGCTACGCAGTTCGGCTTATTCTTTGCTGGGTTTATGTATTTCATCATCGCCGGTTTAATTAAATGGCGCGGCATGGGCTTTATCCATAAATTACTGCCACCCGTGGTGATTGGTCCGGTGATTATGGTGATTGGTTTGTCGGTGGCTGTCGCGGCTTCTGGCATGGCGATGGGTCAAGGCGGCGGTAAGCAGATCGTGCCTTACGGTGTATCGCTATTTCTAGCTACCTTGTCTTTGGCGACGACGATTGCGGTATCGGTATTTGCTGGCGGCATGCTGCGTTTGGTGCCGATTTTATCGGGTGTCGTCGTGGGTTATGTTGCGGCAATCTTTTTAGGCGTGGTTGATTTATCGAGCATTGCCGCTGCGCCTTGGTTTGCGATGCCGCATTTTGTGAAGCCTGAAATCAATTGGGCTGCTGCTTTGTTTATGTTGCCAGTGGCGATTGCGCCAACGATTGAACATATCGGTGCAGTGATGGCGGTAGGTAAAGTAACCGGTACCGATTACACCGAGAAACCGGGTTTGCACCGTACTTTAGCCGGTGATGGCTTGGGTGTATGTTTTGCTGGTATGGTCGGTGGCCCACCCATTACGACGTATTCTGAAGTGACTGGCGCGCTGATGATTACGCGTAATTTTAATCCGGTGATCATGACGTACGCAGCGATTTTAGCGGTGATTTTGGCTTTCTTTGGCAAATTTAATGCGATTTTGGTATCGATTCCATTGCCAGTAATGGGCGGTATTATGGTGCTGTTATTCGGTACGATTGCTTCTATTGGTTTGAAAACCTTGATCGACAGTAAGCTCGATTTAATGGCGCCACGTAATTTAGTGATTGTGTCGGTGGTGCTCACTTGTGGTATCGGTGGTTTGATGGTGCAAGTGGGTAATTTCAACTTGGCTGGTGTGGGCTTGGTGAGTGTATTGGCGATTGCTTTAAATCTATTGCTGCCAGCCGATAAGCACCACGACGGAATTGTTGAAGGGCAAGATATTTAAGGGTATTGTTGTCTATGTATTATATTTAATAACTTAGATTGAAATACCCAAGATCAGCTGGCTGATATTTAGATTAGGTGTTGATGATTTTAAGTGCCTGCGGCACGGTGGTTTACAGTCGCAGTCCGCGACGGGGACCCTCTTTCTTTGACTCGCCAAAGAAAGAGGGGGAAAGAAAGGCGCCCCGAGCGCGCATCGGTCCCCGATGCCCTCGATCGTCGTGAGCCAAACGATATAGCTGTTTGTCTCTCTCCTCACTCGGTGCGCTTAAACGGGTTTTTAAGCCCCAGCTCGACGAGCACGGCACAGCATCAATACCGAATTTGAACATTACCTGCCGCTATTGCGCTAGTCGCGATAGCGGCTTTTTTGTGCCTGTCGTTTATGCAAAGTGGGGCGGTGTTTAATCGACAATAAACAGCGTGGCACCGAGTCGGGTTGAGGAACGATGGGCTTCGGCGTGATCTGCCACTTGATAACTATGGCCTGCGCTCAGTGTAAAACTGCGCCCGTCTTCAAGTTCGGTGTAAAGCTCGCCCGTTAAACACAATAAAATGTGGCCTTTACTACACCAATGATCGGCGAGATAGCCTGCGCTATATTCGACCATTCTGACTCGAATCGCATCAAATTGCTGGGTGCGCCAATACGCCATCCCTGTGATGCCGGGGTGTGCGGTTTTTTCGATATTGGCCCAGTCGGTGACGCCAAAAGGAATATTTGCGATTTGCATGGCAGATGCTCATTCCAATAATGGCCACTTTATACCACGCGCTGCGATAGAGAAGGCAGTGAGCGCGTTGATTTGGTAGAATCGCTACTTATAAAAGACAACTCCAGAGTTTGAGCCGCAATGAGTGAAAAAATGAGCCCTGCAGCGAGTGCAGAAACCGCACCTGTAAACAGTAATTTTATCCGCCAAATCATTGATGCCGATCTAGCCAGCGGCAAGCACACCGCGGTGCAGACGCGCTTTCCGCCTGAGCCGAACGGCTACTTGCATATCGGCCACGCTAAATCGATTTGCCTGAATTTTGGCATCGCTCAAGATTACAAAGGTCTGTGCAATTTGCGCATGGATGACACCAATCCAGAAAAAGAAAACGACGAATACGCCAAAGCCATTGAAGACGATGTGCGCTGGTTGGGTTTTGCATGGAATGGCGATGTGCGCCACTCCTCAGATTATTTTGAGCAGCTTTACGGCTACGCCGTTGAATTGATCAACGCTGGCAAAGCGTATGTGTGTGAGTTGAACGCCGAGCAAATGCGCGACTACCGTGGCGATTTTCAAAAGCCCGGCCGCAACAGCCCGTTCCGTGATCGCACGCCTGCAGAAAACTTAGATTTATTCACCCGCATGCGCGCGGGCGAATTTGCCGACGGTAGCAAAACGCTGCGCGTTAAAATCGATATGCAATCGCCAAACTTAAATATGCGCGATCCAGTGATCTATCGCATTAAACGCGCGACGCATATCAAAACCGGCGATAGCTGGTGCATTTATCCGATGTATGACTACACACACTGCATCTCTGATGCCTTAGAGGGCATTACCCATAGTTTGTGTACCTTGGAATTTGAAGATCACCGTCCGCTCTACGACTGGGTACTCGACAATATCAGCTTGGAATGCCATCCACAGCAGATCGAATTCTCGCGCCTTGAGTTGCTGTATTCGATCACATCGAAACGCAAACTCAATCAATTGGTGACCGGCAATTTTGTTTCGGGTTGGGACGATCCACGCATGACGACGATTAGCGGCATGCGTCGCCGTGGTTATAGCCCTGAAGGCATCCGTTTGTTTGCGCAGCGCATTGGCGTGAGCAAAGGCGAAAACATCATTGATTTCACCACGCTTGAAGGCGCGGTGCGCGAGCAGCTTGAAGGCAGTAGCCCACGCGTGATGGCGGTTTTAAATCCACTTAAAGTCACGTTGACTAATTTTGAAGCGGGCGTAACCGGTTCGCGTAGTGCGCCGTTCCATCCGCATCACGAAGAATTTGGCGAGCGTGAAATCCCGATTGCGCGTGAAATCTGGATTGAGCAAGACGACTTTGCTGAAGTCCCACCCAAAGGCTGGCAACGTCTGACCGTTGGCTCGGAAGTGCGATTGCGTTATTCCTACGTGATTAAGTGTGATGAAGTGGTGAAAGACGCGAGCGGCAAAGTGATTGAGCTGCGTTGCAGTTTGGATACCGAAACGCTAGGCAAAAACCCAGAAGGCCGCAAAGTGAAAGGCGTGATTCACTGGATTTCTGCTGAGCACGCCGTGCCAGCAACGGTGAATTTGTACGAGCGCCTGTTTACCGAAGCGCGCCCTGATGCGGTGCGTGGTGACGATGGCCAGTATGTTGATTTCACCCAATTTATCAATCCTGAGTCGCTGACTTCTATCACTGCGTATGTCGAAAGCTGCGTAGTGAATGCGGCACCAGAAACCCGTTATCAGTTCGAGCGTTTGGGTTATTTCATTACCGATCGTCATCTGCATCAAGCGGGTGGCACGCCAGTGTTTAACCGCACGGTGACGTTGAAAGACAGCTGGGCGAAGTAATCATCCTGTTGGTCGGGTGAATTGGCCTGTTTGCGATGCCGGGTTAGGCCTTGGTCTAACCCGATTTACTCTCTAATACTTTGGGAATTCAGATGAAATCAATGCTTGTCTTGCTGCTGGCCGCTTTGAGTGGCACCGCAATGGCTGAAACAGCCTCTCCTGTGATTTACACCGGTAAAGTCGGTAATGCACCGGTGCAAGTGGCTTTTGATTATTTGAAAGATCGGGTGGCCAATGAGTATGGGATTGGCGAATATCGCGAACTGCTGATTCAGCAAAAATCAGCCAGTGCCGAAGACACCAAAAAAGTCAGCTTGGCCTTGCAAATGCAAGGGCTGCTTGATGACTCAGTGAAAGCGCAGCGCTATCAATTTGCGCTTCACTTTAATGATGAATTGAATGTGTGGTTGATCGACAGCGTAAAGCAAGATTGGCAATGTCGACGTGCAGCAAATAAAGGCTGGACGCAAAAACCCTGCCAATAAATCACGCTGTTGGCCGCGTTGTTGTAGCGGGGTAATTCGACAAACTGGGGGGTAACCCCCGTTTTTATTGCTATCGTTTTTGACCTAGTTGAGCTCAATTCAATGAATACAAACGCCGCGCAAGCGCCAAAAGTGAATCATTTGTTTCGCAATTTTTGGCAATTGGCCAAACCTTATTGGGTGTCAGAAGAAAAATATCGAGCTTGGGGCTTATTGGCGCTGATTATTGCGCTATCGCTCGGCATGGTGTTTATGAGTGTGCAGTTTAATAGCTGGTACAAAGAATTTTACGACACGATGCAAAACCTCGATAAAAAGGGTTTTGAGCAGGCTTTATATAAATTTGGCTATCTGGCGTTTATCTATATCGTGATTGCGGTGTACACGATGTGGTTTCAGCAAATGCTGGAGATCCGTTGGCGACGCTGGGCAACGGAGCATTTTACGGCGCGCTGGTTGGCGGATAATAATTTTTACCGGATTCAATTGACCGATCAAGGCACAGATAATCCTGATCAGCGTATCGCCGAAGACGTGGGGCAGTTTATTGCGATTTCGCTGTCTTTGTCTTTGGGTTTATTGCGTGCATTGGTCACGCTGGTGTCATTTATTGGTATTTTGTGGACGCTATCGGGGCCGATTAGCTTTATGCTGGCGGGCACAGAAATCACCATTCATGGCTATATGGTCTGGGTGGCGATTATTTATGCCGTCATTGGTTCGTTGATTACCGTGCTATTGGGCCGGCCTTTGGTGAGTTTGAATTTCTTGCAACAGCGCTTTGAAGCCGATTTTCGTTTTGGCTTGATTCGCGTGCGCGAAAACGCCGAGTCGATTGCTTTATATCATGGCGATCAAGAAGAGCAGCAGCGCTTATCGCAGCGATTTAATGCGGTAGTGGGCAATTTTTGGGCGCTGATGCGCCGAAATAAAAAACTTACTTGGTTTACGTCGTTTTGGGGACAATTGGCGATTATCTTTCCGCTGATTGTTGCTGCACCACGTTTTTTTGCCAAAGAAATTTCTTTTGGCGGCCTAATGCAGATTAATTCGGCTTTTGGTCAGGTGTATGGTGCTTTAGATTTTGTTATCGGCAGCTTTAGCACCTTGGCCAATTGGAAAGCTATTATTGATCGTTTGTCGACATTTGAAACCAGTTTACAAGCGGCACAAGCCTTGCCCCGTTTGGCGGTGACAGCCAAAGAGGGTGGTATTGAGTGGCGGCAGATTTGCGTCAGTAAACCCAATGGTCAATTGTTGATTGATAATTTGAATTTGCAATTGCGTGCGGGTGACTCGGTGTTGATTCGAGGACCTTCGGGTGCCGGTAAGTCGAGTTTATTGCGAACCTTAGCCGGGTTATGGCCTTATGCTTCGGGTGAGTTGGCGATGCCAACAACAACGCAAGCGTTGTTTTTGTCGCAAAAACCGTATATGCCATTGGGCACTTTGCGCGCCGCTTTGTTCTACCCGCAAGTCGCACGGAACGAAGACGCAACGCTGGCCGATTTGCTTGAATTAGCAGGGCTTAGTCATCTATTGCCGCGACTTGATGAAGTGGATTCATGGTCGCACGTGCTGAGCTTGGGTGAGCAGCAACGCGTGGCTTTACTGCGTGTTTTATTGCTGGAACCGGACTTTTTATTAATGGATGAGTCCAGTTCAGCACTCGATGCGGCTGGCGAAGCCAAGCTCTATGCCGCCGTTGCCGAGTGCATGAAAAAAGGCGTGATGGTGAGCGTAGGGCATCGCTCGGGTCTGATTGAATACCACCGCCAAGTGCTCGATTGTCATGGACAGGGGCAGTGGTCGCTGGCGATTTTGTCTTAGATATTATTGTAGGGTCGGCTTTAGCCGACCTTGTTTTGTCGGCTAAAGCCGACCCTACGTATATGTTGGATTTTTTTAATGTTAAAAAATGATACTTTCTTGCGCGCTTTAATGCGTGAACCTGTTGAATACACGCCAGTGTGGATGATGCGCCAAGCGGGGCGTTATTTGCCGGAATACTGCGCGACGCGCAAAAACGCTGGTTCATTTTTGCAATTGTGCAAAAACACTGAGCTGGCGACCGAAGTCACCTTGCAACCGTTAGAGCGTTTCCCGCTTGATGCGGCGATTTTGTTCTCGGATATTTTGACCGTGCCGGATGCGATGGGTTTGGGTTTGTATTTTGCCGAAGGCGAAGGCCCGAAATTTGAACGTACTGTGCGTACTGAAGAAGACGTTGCCAAACTCTTCGTACCAGATGTCGGCACCGAGTTGAAGTATGTTACTGACGCGGTGAGCTCAATTCGCAAGGCGCTAGATAACCGCGTACCGTTGATAGGTTTTTCGGGCAGCCCGTACACCTTGGCGTGTTATATGGTGCAAGGCGGCAGCTCTAGCGATTATCGTGAAATCAAAACCATGATGTATGCGCGTCCAGACCTGTTGCATCGTATCTTAGAGGTTAATACCCTTACAGTAATTGATTATCTGAATGCGCAAATCGAAGCCGGTGCGCAAGCGGTACAGATTTTTGATAGCTGGGGTGGCTCTTTGCCATACGGCAAATATCAAGAGTTCTCTTTGCAATACATGGCGCGCATTGTGGCTGGTTTGAAGCGTGAAAACGATGGCCGTCGTGTGCCGGTGATTGTGTTTACTAAAGGCGGTGGTCAGTGGCTAGAAGACATTGCCGCGATTGGTTGCGATGCGATTGGTTTGGATTGGACCACTGATATTGGCGAAGCGCGTCGTCGGGTGGGTGACAAAGTAGCGCTGCAAGGTAATTTTGACCCCGTGGCCTTGTTTGCGCCGCCGGCAGCGATTGAAGCAGAAGTTGAGCGCATCTTGACTAGTTACGGCGGCGGTACCGGTCATGTATTTAATTTGGGACACGGAATTTCGCAATTTACCAATCCAGATCATGCTGCGGCTTTGGTTGCGGCGGTGCATCGCTTGTCGCGTAAGGATTAACTTAGGGCGGGTGTTGGTAAGTTGTAATTGCGATGAAAATCAATACTTTGCAGTGGGTTTGTGTAGTCATTTCTTGTGAAGTTACATCAAGTTATGCACATTTGTTAAATTGGTGATTTTTAACTTGTCAATCCCCTGTTAAAAATTTGATGTAAATCGTTGACAAAGTCAAGTTGTTGATTTTATTGGATTTATTTTTGTGTCCAATTTTTGTGCAACCTAAGCATAGGTACAGCTTTATTGGGGTTTTTAGGCTTTTTTGCAACTTGCCCACAAAATTATCCACAGAAACTGTGCATAACCTGCTGGCGAAAGCTTTTGCGTGATAAAGAGAGAGAAAGTGGCTGCTTTTGCCTTGGTTGCACTTGACGTACCGCTTAAAAGGTTGTTCGCTTATGCGGTGGCGGGGTTTACGCCTGCTGTCGGCTCGCGGGTGCTGGTGCCGTTTGGTCCTCGCCGCATTTCGGGCGTGGTGCTTGAATTACGCGACGATGCGGCAGACTTTAAAGGGACGCCTAAGGCGATTTTGGCGGTTTTGGATGATTTGCCGCCATTACCTGCCGAAACCTTGCAGTTGTGTCAGTTTGTTGCGAGTTATTACCACTATCCGATTGGCGCAGTAATCGCCGCTGCGCTGCCTAAAGTATTTCGTAGTCCAACCGTGTTTCGCGAGCCTGCGCCAAGTTTGGTGTATTTTGCCGAGGAACCGGCGCATTTACTGAGTTGCATTTCTTTGCGAGCGCCAGCGCAGCGCCGTGTCGCAGCGTGTTTGTCTGTACCGCATACCCCAGCGGCACTGCGTCGTTTGCATGACAGCGCTTGGCGCTGGGTTAAAGCATGGCATGAACAGGGCTGGCTGCAGTCAGCACTTGAGGCCAAAGTTGTCGCTAAGGCCAGCGAAGATTTGGCGCTCAATGCTGAACAAAGTCAGGTCGTTGCTGAGCTGACGGCGGCGCGTGGTTTTGTGCCGTTTTTGCTGTATGGCATTACCGGTAGTGGCAAGACCGAAGTGTATTTGCAAACCATTGCGCAAGTGTTGGCGCGAGGTCTGCAAGTTTTAGTGTTGATTCCCGAGATTAATCTGACGCCGCAATTAGAAGGGCGCTTTCGTGCGCGCTTTCCGGGTGTGCCGATGGCGGCGCTGCATAGTGGCTTGAACGATACCGAGCGTGCGGTCAATTGGCTGTCGGCACTGCGTGGTGAAGCCAAAATTGTCTTGGGTACGCGTTTGGCGGTGTTTACGCCTTTGCCGCAGCTGGGCATGATTATCGTCGATGAAGAGCATGATCCTTCATTCAAACAACAAGAAGGCCTGCGTTATTCGGCGCGCGATGTCGCCGTGTACCGTGCACGGCAGGCCAAGGTGCCGATTGCGCTCGGTTCTGCCACGCCGAGTATTGAAAGTTGGGCCAATGCCAAAGCGAAGCGCTATCGCATGCTCACTTTGTCTGAGCGCGCAGTGCCCGGCGCCGTCTTACCAAAAATCACTTTGCTACCGGTTAAAAATGTTGGGCTCGTCGATGGCTTGCATGTGATGGCACTGGCTGCGATGCATGCCGCGCTCGATCGTGGTGAGCAAGTGTTGATTTTTTTAAATCGCCGTGGATTTTCCCCTGTATTGCAGTGTGGTGAATGTGGCTGGATGGCCTGCTGTACGCATTGTTCGGCGCGTTTGGTATTGCATTTAAAAGAACGCCGTTTGCGCTGCCATCATTGCGGTTATGAGCAGGCGATTACGCCGGCTTGCCCAGACTGTGGCAATCATGATTTGAAACCAGTTGGGCAGGGCACGCAGCGGATGGAGGAGTCTTTGCCGCTGCATTTTCCGGGCAAAAAAATCTTACGAATCGATCGCGATTCAACCAGTAAAAAAGGCGAATTGGATGCAGCGCTAGCGCAAGTGCATTCTGGCGAGGTTGATATTGTGATTGGCACCCAAATGCTGGCTAAAGGGCATGATTTTGATTTGCTCACGACGGTGGTCGTACTTAATGCCGATACGGGTTTATATAGCGTTGATTTTCGCGCCGAAGAGCGTTTATTTGCATTATTGACGCAAGTGGCCGGGCGAGCAGGACGGCGTGAGCTGCCTGGCGAGGTATTTATCCAAACCGCTTTTTCTGATCATCCGTTTTATCATCAATTATTGGCGCGCGATTTTGCGCCATTTGCCGAGCGTACTTTGCATGAGCGGCAAATGATGTTGTTGCCGCCAGCCAATGCTTGGGCCTTGTTTCGTGCCGATGCACCCGAATTAGAGCAAGCCTTGTCGGCATTGGCGCAAATTCGGGCGTGTATTGCTCCTGAGCCACATTTATTGCTCAATCAGCCGGTGGCGGCGACGATGCTCAAAAAGGCGGGCGTAGAGCGGGCGCAATTATTGATTGCCGCGCAATCCAAGGCGCAACTGCAAGCGGTGCTCGATGAGGCTTTGCCGACGATTACTGCGTTGAAGCTAGCTAAAGTGCGTTGGAGTTTAGATGTTGACCCAATTGAGGTTTAGGGTATATCTGCCTAGCATTTGTTTTATTTAGCTTGTGTTTGTATACCCTTACGCCACGAATGAAGGGACGGCCTTGCTAAATTAAACCTGAGTGGATTTTAAGTAGCGTGATTAGACGTAAAAATGCCAGCATCAGCTGGCATTTTGTATTGTTGATCTTGTTATACGGCTTGATCGTTGGTTTCGCCGGTGCGAATACGAACTACGTACTCAACTGGGCTGACGAAGATTTTGCCATCACCAATCTTGCCGGTGTGGGCGGCTTTAATAATGCCTTCGATGGCGGTTTCCACTTGGTCGTCCGATAAAACCACTTCGATTTTAACTTTTGGCAAAAAGTCGACCACATATTCGGCGCCACGGTAGAGCTCGGTATGCCCTTTTTGGCGGCCAAAACCTTTAACTTCAGTGACGGTGAGGCCGGAAATGCCCAGTTCAGATAAAGCTTCGCGAACTTCATCCAGTTTAAATGGTTTGATAATCGCTTCGATCTTTTTCATGCGGCATTCCGTTTAAAGTGTCAATGGTGATGCCCGAGTATAACTAGGTCGGCTAAATCACGCCAAGTGCTGTGGTTTATTTGACACTGGAATGCAAATAAACCGGCCTTTTTGCAGTATTAAGCCTTAGGCATGATTTTTATTTGTGGGGTGATAAAGGTTAGGGGCTGTTGACGTTTGGTTTGCCAACCGCGTTTGCGCGGAGTTTGGCCTGAGGCAAGGCACGAAGCGCGCAGCGTAGTCATTCTACGCCAGCGCTTTGTAACGCAGCATCAGGTCAAAAGCCGCCAAACCCTGCGGTCTGGGCGTTTTTCGCGGCGACTCTGTGTTGTAGCAAGCTCACATAGAATGACTATGTATCGCTTACTACGCCTTGATTCGCCGCGAAAAGCACTCCAGCGCGGTGGGAAACCAAACGTCAATAGACCCTAGCTGCTTGAAAATAAAAGCAATATTTTTTAATTGCAGTATTTTTTAATAAAAAAGTACAAAAAGACTAGACCACTCGGGGCTTGTTCTGTAAGATGCGGGTCTTGTTGGGGGGGGTTGGCGGAATTGGTAGACGCACTGGATTTAGGTTCCAGCGCCGCAAGGTGTAAGAGTTCGAGTCTCTTATCCCCCACCAGAACAACGATGCAATGCATCAAAACTGAAAAGCCACTTAGCGTATGCAAGTGGCTTTTTTGCGTTTGAAAAAAATAAACCACCATCTTGAAATTACGCTTTTTAATCCGATTTGTTCTGTATTGCTCTGTTTTTCGCTATCTTGATACCGATCAGCGCGTGCGGTGGTCGATGGTCATGCTGTAAAGACTTTGCTATAATGTTGAGCTTTACTGAGTAAAGCTGTCAGAATGGCGCTTTATGGGCATGATTAGGGCAATACGGTGGCCAAATCGGCTTTGATCCGTTTGTTTTATATTTTATTGATTAATAATTTCTTCTGGATGAAATTCATCTGGAAATACGTTTGAGGAATACTGGTAATGCAAGCACAACTGGAAACCCTGAGCGCTCTTGAGCGTCGTCTGTCCATTTCGGTGCCACGCGAAGAAATCGCACAGCAAGTGAATGCCCGCCTCAAGCGCGTTGCAAAAACTGCAAAAATTGACGGTTTCCGTCCTGGTAAAGCACCGATGAATATCGTGGCACAAAGCCATGGTTTCCGTGTGCAAGAAGAAGTTTTAGGTGAAACGGTTGAGCGCGCTTTTGGCGAAGCTGTCGTTGAGCAAAAATTACAAGTTGCTGGCTACCCACGTTTTGAAGCCAAGCAAGATTCAAGTGCCGAAGGCGATTTTGAATTTTTAGCAACGTTTGAAGTTTACCCAGAAGTTAAAGTGGGTGACTTGAGCGGCATCGAAGTTCAAAAACCAACGTTAGTCGTTGGCGATGAAGAAGTTAACAAAACCATCGATATCTTACGTAGCCAACGCACTCGTTTTGAACGTGTTGAGCGTGCTGCAGAGACCGGTGATCGCGTGATCATCGACTTTAAAGGTTCGATCGATGGCGTGGCTTTCGCAGGTGGTTCATCAGACAACTACGCTTTCTTGATCGGCAAAGGCCAAATGTTGCCAGAGTTTGAAGCTGGCGTGATTGGCATGAAAGAAGGAGAAAGCAAAGACGTTAGCGTTGCTTTCCCAGCCGATTACCATGGTAAAGATGTTGCCGGTAAAACTGCCGTATTTGCAATTACTGTGAAAAACGTAGCTGCTGCAAACTTGCCAGCGGTTGATGCAGACTTTGCAAAAAGCTTGGGTATCGAAGACGGCGACGTAGAAAAAATGCGTGCAGAAGTGAAAGGTAATTTGGAACGCGAAGTGCGTTTCCGCCTTAAATCACGCATCAAAGAAAGCGCAATGACTGCGGTGATTGAAGCGACGCCAATGGATTTACCACGTAACTTGATCGCGCTTGAAATTGGCCGTTTGGTTGAAGGTGCGAAGGGCGATTTGCAAAACCGCGGCATCGATCCTGCGACAGTACCGTTTTCACCTGCGATGTTTGAAGCACAAGCTAAACGCCGCGTTCATCTTGGTTTGGCTTTGTCTGAATTGGTTGAAATCGAAAAACTGTCAACTCAGCCAGAACAAGTTAAAGCCATTATTGAAGATTTGGCACAAAACTACGAAGATCCAAGCGAAGTGGTTGCTTGGTACTACGAAAGCGCTGATCGTTTATCTGGCCCAACCAATATGGCTTTGGAAGACAATGTGGTTGAGTTTGTATTGTCAAAAGCTAAAGTAACTGAACAAGCGATTGGCTTTGATGAATTGATGGGCCAACAAGGTCAATAATTTAAACTGAGAGGTTGGAATGTCCAGAATGGAATTTGATCCGCAAAATATCGGTCTAGTGCCTATGGTCGTTGAGCAAAGCGGCCGCGGTGAACGTGCGTATGATATTTATTCACGCTTGCTGAAAGAACGGGTCATTTTCCTGGTCGGTCCAGTGAATGATCAAATGGCCAATCTTGTGGTCGCTCAGTTATTGTTTTTAGAGTCGGAAAATCCAGATAAGGATATTTCGCTCTATATCAATTCTCCTGGCGGTTCGGTAACTGCTGGGATGGCGATTTACGATACGATGCAATTTATTAAGCCCGATGTCTCTACTTTATGTGTAGGTATGGCGGCTTCAATGGGTGCATTCTTATTGTCTGGCGGAGCGAAAGGCAAGCGTTTTTCTTTGCCAAATTCGCGGATTATGATTCATCAACCTTTGATTGGCGGTTTACAAGGCCAAGCTTCGGATATTGAAATTCATGCGCGAGAGTTAATTAAGACCAAACGTACTTTGAACGAATTGTTGGCCAAACATAGCGGGCAAGATATTGAAACGGTTGAGCGTGATACAGATCGTGACAATTTCATGAATGCAGATGAAGCTAAAGCATATGGTTTAGTAGATGAAGTCTTGGTTTCTCGGGCGACTTTGGCAGGTTAACCTCAAGCCGATCTCTAAGTAGCCGCCAGCGAGTCTGGCGGCTTTTCTTTCCTCGGCGAGTTATATTCGGAATGGCTGTTCATGTCTGATAAAGAAAAATTATTGTATTGTTCCTTCTGCGGCAAAAGTCAGCATGAAGTAAAAAAATTGATTGCAGGTCCGCAAGTCTTTATTTGTAATGAATGTATTGATTTGTGTAATGACGTCATTCAAGAAGAAGTGACTGATTTAACCGCTGATTCAATCACGACGGGTGAGGGTAAGCGTTTACCTAAACCAACAGAAATTCGCGATGAGCTCAATCAGTATGTTGTGGGCCAAGAGCGAGCCAAAAAGATTTTATCGGTTGCGGTTTACAATCATTACAAACGTTTGTCGACCAAGGGTCGCGCGGGTAATGATGTTGAGTTGGCTAAATCTAATATTCTGCTCATTGGTCCAACTGGCTCGGGTAAAACCTTGCTGGCACAAACCATGGCTAAATTGCTTGACGTACCGTTTGTGATTGCCGATGCAACGACGCTGACTGAGGCTGGCTATGTGGGTGAAGACGTCGAGCACATTATCGCCAAGCTATTAGCGCAGTGCGATAACGACGTCGAGAAAGCGCAGCGCGGCATTGTTTACCTCGATGAGGTTGATAAAATTGCACGTAAATCTGAAAATCCATCAATCACTCGCGATGTATCGGGTGAGGGTGTTCAGCAGGCGTTGTTGAAATTAATTGAAGGCACGGTGGCTTCGGTGCCACCAAGTGGCGGTCGTAAGCATCCAAATCAAGATTTACCTAAAGTCGATACCACCAATATTTTATTTATTTGTGGTGGCGCGTTTGAAGGTTTGGATAAAATTATCCGTAACCGCTCAGTCAAAGGTGGTATTGGTTTTGGTGCGGAAGTAAAAAGCAAAGACGAGCGTAAAAACATCGGTGAATTGCTGCATGAAGTTGAGCCAGATGATTTAATTCGTTTTGGTTTGATTCCAGAGTTCGTTGGCCGCTTGCCGGTTGTTGCAACGCTGGCTGAACTCGATGAGGCTGCATTGGTGACCATTCTGACTGAGCCCAAAAATGCCTTAATCAAGCAATATCAAAAATTGTTTGAAATGGAAAATGTTGAGCTAGAGATTGGTACTGACGCGTTAGCGGCGATTGCACACAAGGCGATGGAGCGCAAAACTGGCGCACGTGGTTTGCGTTCGATCGTTGAGCAAACATTGCTTGATACGATGTTTGAGCTGCCTGTGATGGAAGGTATTGCAAAGGTTGTTGTTAGCAAAGAAGTGATTACTTCCGCAGCAAAACCTGAGTTTATTGCTGCTACGCCGCAAATTGATACAGCTAGCAAATAAGTAGTTTTTTTCTCGCCCGCTGCGGTTTCCTTGTTTTGGAGCTGAATGCGGGCGTTATTGTTTATGGCTCTGCAATTGAATTTAAGCGCAGTGACCACATATTGTGAACATACTCTCGATCAGGTCATCCCAATATGTCTGAGCATCAATTACTACCGGTTGAATCTACTTCGTTCCCAATGCTGCCATTGCGTGACGTCGTGGTATTCCCACATATGGTTATTCCGTTGTTTGTGGGCCGTCCTAAGTCGATCAAAGCACTCGAAGCGGCAATGGAAGGCAACAAGCATGTTTTATTAGTGGCACAAAAAAATGCTGCTAAAGACGAACCGTCGATGGCCGATTTGTACCCGATTGGTACTGTTGCAACTGTTTTGCAGTTATTAAAATTGCCCGATGGCACGGTTAAGGTTTTAGTCGAAGGTCTGCAACGCGCAGTCGTCGAGTCTTTAGAAGATCAAGATGGCTTTTATCAAGCGATAGCAACTCCACAGCGCTTGGCCGATGAAAGCAATCATGAAGCAGAAGGTATGCGCCGTGCGTTGCTGACGCAATTTGATCAATACGTCAAATTGAATAAAAAAATTCCACCGGAAATTTTAACTTCATTGGCGGGCATCGAAACGGCCGGGCGTTTAGCTGACACCGTTGCGGCGCATCTACCGTTGAAATTAGAGCAAAAGCAAGCCGTACTTGAAATGGACGACGTGGCAACACGTATGGATCATTTGCTCAAGCAACTTGAGTCTGAGCTTGATATTTTGCAGGTAGAAAAGCGTATCCGTGGCCGTGTGAAACGGCAAATGGAAAAAAGCCAGCGTGAATATTATTTAAACGAACAAGTTAAAGCGATTCAAAAAGAGCTCGGTGAGCTAGATGAAAGTGCTGACTTAGACGAGTTAGAAAAGAAAATAAAAAATGCGGGTATGAGTAAAGAAGCGAAGGATAAAACCGAAGCTGAACTCAAAAAACTGCGCATGATGTCGCCGATGTCGGCAGAAGCCACTGTGGTGCGTAATTACGTCGACACTATGCTTGCTTTGCCTTGGAAAAAGAAAACCAAAATTAGTAAAGATTTGGCCGCAGCAGAAACGGTTTTAGATGCCGATCACTATGGTTTGGATAAGGTTAAAGAGCGAATCGTTGAGTATTTGGCGGTACAAACGCGCGTCGAAAAATTAAAAGCGCCGATTTTGTGCTTAGTTGGCCCTCCTGGCGTGGGTAAAACCAGCCTGGGCGAAAGTATTGCACGGGCTACTAATCGCAAGTTTGTCCGTATGGCTTTAGGTGGCGTTCGGGATGAAGCTGAGATTCGTGGTCATCGCCGTACTTATATCGGCTCAATGCCAGGTAAAATTTTACAAAGCATGAGTAAAGTGGGCGTTAAAAACCCGCTATTTTTACTCGATGAAGTGGATAAAATTGGCAGCGATATGCGGGGTGATCCGTCCTCTGCATTGCTAGAAGTATTAGATCCAGAACAAAATCACTCATTTAGCGATCATTATCTTGAAGTTGATTATGATTTATCGGACGTGATGTTTGTGGCGACCGCAAATTCGCTCAATATTCCAGCGCCATTATTGGATCGGATGGAAATTATTCGTTTGTCGGGTTACACCGAGGACGAGAAAGTCAATATTGCGTTGAAGTATCTCGTGCCTAAGCAAATGAAAAACAATGGCGTTGCAGACGGCGAGTTATTGATTGCAGATACCGCAGTGCGTGACATTATTCGTTATTACACACGTGAAGCGGGCGTGCGTAGTTTGGATCGTGAAATCGCAAAAATTTGCCGCAAAGTGGTTAAAGCATTGCTAATGAAGCCAAGCGATAAGAAAATCACGGTAGCAAGTAAAAATCTAGATAAATATCTCGGTGTGCATCGTTTTGAATATGGCGTTGCTGAATTAAAAAATCAGATTGGCCAAGTAACCGGTTTGGCGTGGACTGAAGTGGGCGGTGAGTTGCTGACCATTGAAGCGGTCAAATTACCGGGTAAAGGTAAAATGATTCAAACAGGGCAACTGGGCGATGTGATGCAAGAATCAATACAGGCAGCATTGTCTGTGGTGCGCAGCCGTGCAGTGAGCTTGGGGATTGATCCTGAGTTTTACCAAAAAAATGATATGCATATTCACTTGCCTGAAGGTGCAACACCAAAAGATGGACCTTCGGCTGGTATTGGCTTGGCAACCGCATTGACATCAGTGTTGACGGGGATACCTGTTCGTTGTGATGTCGCGATGACGGGCGAAATTACTTTACGTGGTGAAGTTCTTCCGATTGGCGGTTTGAAAGAGAAATTACTCGCAGCGCATCGTGGCGGGATTAAACAAGTCTTGATTCCCGAGGGAAATGTCAAAGATTTGGCTGAAATTCCCGACAATGTGAAGCGAGGGCTTGCTATTCATTCCGTCAAATGGTTTGATGACGTATTGGCGCATGCTTTAGAGCGTATGCCTGAGGCTGCGGCTGTTATTGCTGTGGAAGTTCCTGTGATTGAAGGAACTGAAGCCCCGCAACCAAGCATTAAACATTAAGCGTTTGAGTTTGGGTTTTTGCCACGGGTTGTTGACGTTAAAACTACCCAACAAAGTATCAAGCGTAGTTGACACGTATTTTTACTGCTTGATATAACCGTTGTAGCAAACGAAATCACAGTTAAATTTAATTAAATTGAAAGGGGATGTAAGTGAATAAATCTGAACTCATCGATGCAATCGCTGAATCTGCTGGCTTATCAAAAGCCGCTGCTGGTAAAGCGCTGGATGCAACTATTGAAGCTATTTCTGGTGCACTCAAAGGTGGCGACGAAGTAACTTTAGTTGGCTTTGGTTCGTTTTATGTGTCTGAGCGTGAAGAGCGCACAGGCCGCAATCCACGTACTGGCGAAAGCATCACGATTGCAGCAGCAAAGCAGCCTAAATTCCGTGCTGGTAAGTCACTGAAAGACGCTGTTCAATAAGCTGTTTTTGCTGCATGGTATTTGAAATAACTGCAATGAGCATGGCTCGTTGTCTGTGATTTTTTGATATGGAGTGGTAGTTCAGTTGGTTAGAATACCGGCCTGTCACGCCGGGGGTCGCGGGTTCGAGTCCCGTCCACTCCGCCAAATGAATCAAAGGGCAAACGCAAGTTTGTCCTTTTTTTTATTTTGCGATGCAAATCCCACTCGCTTACAGACAGTGCCGCTGCAATATGGCATGATAACGCGCATGAATAGCAGGAGTTAGCTGGGTATGTTTGATATTGTAAATAAGAATAAAACCGCAGTGACCGTGGTACTAGGTTTGGTCTCTTTGGGGTTGGTAGTGGGTTTGGGCCTTTCTGGTTACACCGCAATGGATGATGAAAGCACGCCTTATTTAGCTAAAGTAGGCGGCTATACGATTACTGATCGACATCTTGAAGAGGCTATTGGTAATCAGGCCATTCCAGATAATATGAAACCGATGGTGCTTGAGCAGTTAGTTCGCCAGCGTTTACTACAAGATCGGGCTGTCGCGCTTAAATTAGCAGCGCCAGATCAATTGGTTCGTAATGCCATTATGCAAATTCCTGCATTTCAAGTTGATGGGAAGTTTAATGATCAACGTTATCAGGAAATATTAGCTTCCCAACAAATGAGTCCGGCTATTTTTGAAGAAAAAATGCGCCAAGACATTGTTATGCGTCAGCTGATGGATGGTTTTGTGCAAACTGGGTTTGTTTCAAACGCGGCAATGCAGCAGCTCAATCAATTGATGGCTGAAAAGCGTGAAGTGGCTACTGCAACGATTTCTGCAGAGCAATATTTGCCACAAGTGACGGTTTCGGATGCTGAAGTAAAAAAATATTTTGATGCTCACCAAGCGGATTACAAAAAACCAGAAATGGTCAAAGTTGAGTATTTATTGTTGTCACAAAGTGATTTAGCGGCAGCGCAAAGCGTGAGCGACGCTGAGGTGGAAAAATACTTTGCAGAGCATCGACAAGAGCTGGCCAAGGAAGAGCGCCGAGCTAGCCATATTTTGATTGCAGTTGATAAGAGCGCGAAAGCGGCCGATAAAACGGCAGCACGTAAACAAGCTGAAGAAATTTTAGCGCAAGTGAAAGCCAATCCGGCTCGTTTTGCTGAACTGGCAAAGCAAAAATCACAAGATCCAGGCTCAGCCGTTAATGGTGGCGATCTTGGCTTTTTTGCCAAAGGGATGATGGTTAAACCATTTGATGAAGTTGCTTTTAAATTAAATAAAGGCGAAATCAGTAATTTGGTTGAAACGGATTTTGGTTTTCACATTATTCAACTCAATGATGTGAAGTCAACATCGCTGGCCGATGTAAAACCGAGTGTGGTTGAGAAGTTAAAACAACAAAAAACACAAAGTCAATTTCCTGCTCAAATTGAGAAATTCACCGAGTTGGTCTACCAGCAATCAAATAGCTTAAAACCGACTGCTGATGCATTGAAATTAGCGGTGAAGCAAAGTGATTGGTTGACGCGTACAAATGCGGCAGACCCTTTGCTGGGCAATCCGAAAATGATTGAGGCGATTTATTCAGATGATGTATTGAAAGCGAAACATAATTCTGAAGCTTTAGAGTTAGCGCCTGGTCAATGGGTATCGGCACGAGTTTTAGAATATAAACCTGCAAGTACTCAAACATTGCTTGAAGTTACGCCAATGATTACGGCAAAACTTAAGCAAGAAAAAGCGCTGGCCTTGGCGCAAGCTGACGGTGCTAAGAAATTAGCGGCTTTGCAAGCAGGACAGGTTGAAAATCTAGCGTGGGGGCAGGCTCAAGCCTTTACTCGGGTGGCCGTAGAGGGTGTCTCTGACGCTAATTTGAAAGCGATCTTTAAAGCCAACACTAGCAAACTACCCGCGTATGTGGGCGGGGCTGTTCCTGGCCGTGGCTATGTGATTTATAAAGTGATTAAAGCGATTGATGCACCGGCACTCTCTGCAGAAGATCAGTTCCGTATGCAAGAGAATTTAGCCAAAATGTATGGCCAAGTTGAAATGGCTGCCTTTATTGATGCGATTCGTAAAGATGTAAAAGTGAAGTATCAAACAAAGCCTAAAGCAGAATAAAACGAGTGATTGATCTAAAAACGGCAGCGTGAAGCTGCCGTTTTTTTTTGAATAAAAATTGCATTTTTAAGTAATCAAGTCGATATATTAAACAGTAAGGCGAGTTGTTTTTCGTTCCTCAATGCGTAATACCCTGATGGAGGAGCACACCATGACGACTATTTTGGATATGGCTACTGGCCGAGCACTCAGCGCTAGCAGTGAGGTACGATCTAAATCCATATTAGATGAGCAAATTAATGCGCAGCAATTGGCTTTGCGTTTGCTTTCTGTTGCAGAATCAGAAGAAAAGCAGCCGATTCCTCGGCCGCGACCATGGCTTACTGTGAATTAATTTGAGTCTGCCAATAAGGGGCTCTTTGCTCTAAATACGCATTGAGTCCTTCTTGTGCTTCTTCGTGAGTCCGAATGTGGGCAATTCGGTGTGCGGTGTCTGAGATCATGGCATCATCAATCGCACGATGGTTGACTGAAGTAATTAATCGTTTGGTTGCCGATAGTGCGTGCGGGCTATTTTTCCCAATTTCACTTAACCAGTGCTCAATGTGTGCATCCATATGTTCATTATCTTGATGCTGCTCATTCATTAATCCAATTTGCTGGGCAACGACGCTATTGAATTTTTCGGCGGTCAAAAAATACCGGCGCGCAGCGTTACTGCCAATCCGGTTAATGATATAAGGCCCAACAATGGCAGGAATGAGACCTAACCTTGTTTCTGGGATCATAAACCATGCATTTTCGGTACAAATTGCTAAGTCACAGCATGAAATAATGCCCAAACCAATACCTAAGGCTGGACCATGAACTCGGGCTATTGTTGGCACCGGAAGTCGATCTAGTGTGCGCAATAAGGTTGCTAATTGAATGGCGTCTTCAAAATTAAGATCGGCATCCGCTGATGCACCTCGCTTCATCCAATTTAAATCGGCACCACTGCAAAAACAATGACCAGTGGCTTGAAGAATAACTGCTCTGATTTGGCTGTCTTGTTGCAAAGCAATTAAGTGGGCTGTCAGTTCGCTAATCATAACTTCATCAATTGCATTTCGGGTGGCGGGGCGGTTTAGGGTCACTGTTGCAATACCGCGTTGATCGATATTGCAATAGATTGTTTGATCCATTATGTAGCCCTCGACGTTGTTTTTTGCTTCCTAAATAGGAAGTTCCTAGGTTGTTTAGTGTAGAAATTCGTCTGGCGCTAGGAGATTTTTATTTCAATTGCAGAACCCGATGAGCGTCGAGTTTGGCACAAGCATTGAGCGTATTGACTTTGTTCATTGTGCTCGCTGTGGTAAAGTCGCAGACCTCGTTTGGTCTTCAAAGCTCTTACTGATGCAGCCTTCTTTTTTGCCGCAAACTGCAATTTCTCAGCACAGTAAAAATGTGTCGCTCTTAGTTTATCTCTTCACTTTGTTTTTCAGCGTTATTCCAGGCTTAGTGGTATATGTATTTTTGCGTGATGACGCTTTTGTATTGAGCACAGGTAAAGAAGCGCTCAATTGGTCGATTACAATGCTGCTTTGTAGCTTTGTATTGAGCCTCATTCCGTTTGTTGGCTGGCTGCTTGCGGGGTTGCTGTATTGTATCCATGTTGTTTGTTGTATTTTGGGAGCCATTAATGCAAGAAAAGGGTGGCTCTATCGATTTCCTTTTGCACTACGTTTGATTGCTTAAATGAAAATTGTTCTGAGTTTTTTCTTATTACTTGTTTCCGTCTCTACTGCTGCAGAAGAAGTGGTCATTAATTCTGGCAAGGTGAGTCTTGCTGGTTTTTTTCTTGCTCCGCCCAAACCAATGGGACCGGCGATCTTGCTTTTACATGGTTGCAATCCTTTGGATCAAAACCAAGCGGCGAATCATGAGCGGTTGATGAAAATGGCATCGTTATTGCAAGAAATGAATTTTGGTATTTTGATGCTCGACGAAGATGGCCCAAAAGGAAAGCGCCAAGGCTGTTTTTCCAGCCGCAATAAACGAAAAAACACTGGTTTAAGAGCCAATGATGCACAGATTGCCATTGCTTGGCTTAAAGCGAGAAATGAAGTCGATGCTAGCCGAATTGCAGTGATTGGCTGGTCTGATGGTGCAAGCACGGTGCTGGCATTAATGAATCGACGTGAGCCTGGAGTAAAATCAGCCGTGGCATTTTATCCAAACTGCCAAATGTTTTTAGGTCGCTCACCTTATCGCGTGGCGGCGCCGACCTTATTGCTGGTTGGGGAAGAAGGGAAAAAAAGCACCGCCGAATTTTGTCGGCGCTTAGGTGAAAAATCAGGGCAAGACCTATTTCATCAAGTGAGCTATCCCGATGCAGAGCATGACTTTGCTGATGCTGAAGTATTCAAAAACAAAGCTCAAATGAATAAATTAGGGGATAAACGCGCCAATCCTAATTCCGTTGCGGCACAAGATGCTTGGCGACGCTCATTTAAATGGATTTCGCGCTGGTTTGATCCTGAACGCAGTATTCAAGGTATTCCGCCGAGCACTTTGCCTTAATTTTGCGCTGAATTAATAAAAGGATTGCTCATCGCTTGTACGATGGTTAATGTAGCTGATTGAAATTTTAACCAATCTGCATAAGGGGTTTGCAATGACTCGATTTTTGAATCAAATCGCTGTTGGTGATTCAGATGAATTTCGTAAAACGCTGACTGAAACCGATGTTGTGTTATTTGCAGGCCTCAGTGGTGACAATAATCCGATGCATATTGATGAAGAGTTTGCCAGTCAAACTCAGTTTGCAGGGCGAATTGCCCATGGGATGTTAACCGCTAGTTTGATTTCAACCGTGATTGGTACCAAATTGCCCGGCCCGGGTTGTATCTATATGGGGCAAAATTTGCGCTTTGTGAAGCCTGTACGGATCGGGGACACTGTGACTGCTCGGGTCACAGTACTTGAAGTACTACTCGACAAGCAAAGAGTAAAATTATTGACGGAATGCTGGGTTAAAGGCGAGGTCGTGCTGACTGGAGATGCCTTGGTCTGGGTCCCAGAGCAAAAGTAATGCCGCCTGAGTGCGGCTGTCAATTAAAATAAGCCGCATGGCGATGGAGTTTTTGAAAATGAAGCAAATCGAAGCAATGTTAGCGCAAGTCAAAGGTGTACGCCTGACAACGTCTAGTGCTTATTATCAAACCGAGGGCGAGGGCTTAGCCCTCTTGGTGGTTGAAAATGCCTTGGGCTCGGCCGTGTTGGCGCTGCAAGGTGCGCACTTGATTTCATACATTCCTGCGCAAGGCCAAGATTTGCTTTGGTTATCACCGAATGCCATTTTTAAGCCCGCTAAAGCAATCCGGGGCGGAATTCCTTTGTGTATGCCATGGTTTGGTGGCCACCCTGATGGTTTACCTTCGCATGGTTTTGCCCGTGCAATGGATTGGCAATTGCGTTCTGCACAAAATTTAGCTGACGGTAGTACTGAGCTGGTTTTATGCTTGCAAGACAATGCGCAGACCTTGGCGATTTGGCCACATGCATTTGTGTTTGCATTGACCGTCCGAGTAGGGCGTTGTTTGGATTTAAGTTTAAAAATCGAAAATCGCAGCGATACATCTCTACCGTATACCTACGCGTTCCATAGCTATTTTGCGGTTGAAGACTATACCCAGGTTGCTGTGCAAGGCTTGGCAGGCTGCGAATATATTGATACCGTCGGTGAGCATGTCCGCTTATTGCAAACTGGCGATATGACTTTTACTGGCACCACCGACCGAGTGTATTTAAATGTGCCTGCCGAGCAAAAAATTGTGACTGCTCAGCGTAGCATCCAAATTATTAGCGATACGCACAGTGCCGTTGTTTGGAATCCGGGCGCACATGCGGCCAATATTGGCGATATTGGCGCGGGTGTGAATCAAACTTTTGTCTGTGTTGAACGCGGCAATGTATTTGATAACGCCATTGTGCTCGCTGCGGGTGAAGCACATACCGCGACCATGCGCTTATCTGTTTAAATTAACGCATTAACGACGACTACGCCCGGTCATCACCGGGCATTTTTTTGGGTGGCTAGTTATGAAGTACCATGATTTGCGTGATTTTATGGCGCAGCTGGAAGTGCAAGGCGAATTAAAGCGGATTCAAATTCCGGTTTCGCCAAAATTAGAAATGACCGAGCTGTGTGATCGTATTTTGCGCGCCCAAGGCCCTGCGGTGTTGTTTGAGAATGTGCCCGGTCATACCATGCCGGTGCTAGCGAATCTCTTTGGTACGCCACGCCGCGTGGCGCTAGGGATGGGCGCGCAAGAAGTCTCAGCGCTTAGAGAGATTGGTCAAACTTTGGCTTATCTAAAAGAGCCTGAGCCACCAAAAGGTTTTAAAGACGCGTGGGATAAACTGCCGCTCTTAAAGCAAGTACTCAATATGGCGCCCAAAGAAGTGCGCAAAGGGCTATGCCAAGAAAACGTTGTTGCCGGAACGGATGTCGATCTAACGCAATTACCGATTCAACATTGCTGGCCGGGTGATATTGCGCCGTTGATTACCTGGGGCTTGGTGGTCACTCGTGGGCCGAATAAAAAGCGGCAAAATTTAGGTATTTATCGGCAGCAGTTAATTGCAAAAAACCAATTAATTATGCGCTGGCTCGCTCACCGTGGTGGCGCATTGGATTTTCGTGAGCATGCCAAGCAAAATCCTGGCGTGGACTATCCCGTCGCTGTGGTGCTGGGGTGTGATCCAGCCACTATTCTTGGCGCGGTGACGCCGGTACCTGACTCACTCAGTGAATATCAATTTGCCGGACTGTTGCGGGGTAGCAAAACCGAATTGGTGAAATGCATCGGCTCTGATTTACAAGTACCAGCTAGCGCAGAAATTATCTTAGAGGGCGTGCTTAAAGCGTGCGAAACGGGCTTTACTGGTTTTTCTGAACATGGCACACCGCTCAAAGAAGTGAATGGCTTTTTGCATGCCCTAGAAGGCCCGTATGGCGATCACACGGGTTATTACAATGAGCAAGATTGGTTTCCAGTGTTTGAAGTTGAGCGTATCACCAGCCGGCCGGATCCGATTTATCACAGCACTTACACCGGTAAACCGCCAGATGAACCCGCCATCTTGGGTGTGGCTCTCAATGAGGTGTTTGTACCGATTTTGCAAAAACAATTTCCAGAAATTGTTGATTTTTATTTGCCCCCCGAAGGCTGTAGCTATCGGATGGCGATTGTCTCGATCAAAAAACAATATCCAGGCCATGCCAAGCGCATTATGTTTGGTGTTTGGTCTTATTTGCGACAGTTTATGTATACTAAATACATCATTATTGTTGATGATGATGTCGATTGCCGCGATTGGAAAGAAGTCATTTGGGCCATTACCACCCGAATGGATCCAGTCCGCGATACCACGTTGGTTGAGCATACCCCAATCGATTATCTGGACTTTGCCAGTCCAATTTCGGGTTTAGGCGGCAAAATGGGCTTGGATGCCACCAATAAAATGCCTGGTGAAACCCATCGGGAATGGGGGCGGGTGATTGAACGTGACGCTGGCGCTGTAGCCAGAATTAATGCGATTTGGAATGATTTAGGCTTGAAATAAAATTTGTTGTATCGCTAAACGTCAGTTAGCGCTGGGTTGAGCTGCTTAGTGGGTGTAATTGCGGTCAGGGGCTAGACATCAATTGTGCGACTGAGCAGTAATACCCATATAATCAGACCTAATGTGAACCGCCTCGAATACGCCGTTGTTATTTCTGGAAATGCCTATATGCTGTCTAATCATCGTGAATTTCAATTTACCGACGCGGACTTTGAAAAAGTGCGTGCCTTGATTTACAACTATGCCGGTATTGCGCTGGCCAGCTCAAAACAAGATATGGTTTATGGGCGATTGGCAAAACGCTTGCGCGCATTAAATTTAAAATCGTTTAATGATTATTTGCATGTTTTAGAGCGCGGCGATCAAAAAGAATTTGAATTATTTACCAATTCATTAACGACGAATCTCACCTCCTTTTTTCGGGAGGCCCATCATTTTGATATTCTTAATCAGCAATTAAAAACATTGCGCACCGTGGGTGTCATTAATATCTGGTGCTCAGCCTCAAGCACTGGGGAAGAACCGTATTCAATTGCCATCACCGCCTGCGAAGCATTTGATAGTTTGCGCCCACCTGTGAAAGTATTGGCCACCGACTTAGACACCAATGTGCTCGATATTGCACGCTTGGGGATTTA
Source organism: Deefgea piscis (assembly GCF_019665785.1). Classification (NCBI taxonomy): domain Bacteria; kingdom Pseudomonadati; phylum Pseudomonadota; class Betaproteobacteria; order Neisseriales; family Chitinibacteraceae; genus Deefgea; species Deefgea piscis. The sequence goes on along the minus strand of NZ_CP081149.1, from coordinate 2,777,761 downwards.
TCCCGCTGATGAAGTGCAAAAATTAGGCCCACAACGGGTGAGTCGATTTTTTAATCAGCAAGCCGATGGGCGTTATCAATTAAAGCAAGAGCTGCGCGATATGATTGTATTTCGTAAGCTTAATTTAATTGAAGCCAATTGGATGATTCGTGGACAATTTGATGCCATATTTTGTCGCAACGTGATGATTTATTTTGATAAACCAACACAGCTCAAAATATTGCAGCGATTTGCACCGTTAATGAAAACGGCGGGTTTACTCTATGTTGGGCATTCAGAAAATTTATACCATGCTGTCGAGTATTTTAAATTGCAGGGTAAAACCGTGTATGAATTAGCCCAAGCCAGTCATCAGCCTCGATAAATGCAAGCTCGAATTAGTTTTATTACCTTGGCGGTGGAAGATTTAAATCGATCATTGATATTTTACCGTGATGCGTTGGGGTTAACGCCGCGTAAAGTCACTGAGCAAGTGGTTTTTTTTGATTTTTCAACGCTACAATTGGCGCTGTATTGTGCTGATGCTTTGGCGAGCGACTTGGGTACAACATTAGCGCCTGCAGGGTTAGGGCGCAGTGCCTTGGCGCATAATGTCGCCACCGCGAGCGAGGTAGATCAACTGCTGCAGCAAGCCTTGCAAGGTGGTGCAGTCTTACTCAAGGCGGCGCACTGGGCGAAATGGGGCGCCTATTGCGCCTTTTTTGCCGATCCGGATGGCCATATTTGGGAAATCGTCTGGCACCCAGATTTTGCTTTTTCATAGAAACACATCGTCAATAGACCCTAGGTATTGCGCTGTAATGCATTTGGATTGTCTGCTTGGTGACAATACCTATCTTATATGTTCCTGAGTTGATACCACGTCTGCCCGAGTAATTCACGCAGTGCATTGCTGCTGGTGGCTAAATTTTTGGCGCGCGGTACAAAGCTTAAGATGCTGAATGTTTCATGGTGGTGATAATCAGTTGGCTGAGGAAAAACCGTAAAGCCGGCTTTTTCAAAGCTGCGAATTGCGCGAGGTAAATGATCGGCTGAACTGACTAACAGAATGTTTTTGTGTTGTGGCAGCAATAATTTAGCGCTCTGGCTGGCATTGTCGGCACTATCATTTGAGCCCGATTCAAGCCAAGCGACGTTGACATTAAAATCATTTTGTAAGCTGTGTTGCATAAATTTGGCTTCGCTCTCACCGCCCAATGGCGAGCCACCGCTGACCAAAATGGGTAATTGATGTAGTCGGTGAAGCTGTGCGGCATAACGGACGCGCGACAAAGTCACGTTATTTATGGTTTCACCTTCTGGCCTATCTAGCGCACCAAAACGTTTGCCTCCGCCCAGCACGACGATGGCTGTAGCGCGGGTGTCAGCATCAAGCGATGGTTTTAATTCTACGCGACTCGCCAGTGCATTACTCATTAGCGGCGTGCTCAATAAATACAAGGCCAACAACGTGGACCAAGATAGCCATAAACTGAATTTTGGCGCGCGATGGCGTAATGAAAAAGCCAGCGCCAATAATAAAATCAAGCTACCCGGTGGTAGTAAAAAACTGCTGATGATGCTTTTAAGTAAGACACTCAATGCCATTGCAGACTCAAAATAAAAGGGGTTTATTGGCAAAATACCCATCGCCATGGTGTTCTACCATTTAAACCCATGGTTTAAGGTGTTTTTTGTTGCGCTGTCGTTATCACGGCATCGCAATATCAATGAATTAGATATGTAATTATGAGGTATTACGCTGTAGCCGTTTAAATTTATTCGCTATAGCTAAATACCTAAGGCATAAAAAAGACTCGATCTAGTCGAGATAGATCGAGTCTTTTTTATTGCTTGCGGTAGGGTGAATTACATCTGCGATTGCAGGTAGTTTTCCAAACTGATTTGGCGAATCAACAATAATTGTTGCTCTAACCAATGCGCGTGGTCTTGCTCGGTATCGTCGAGCAAAGTCACTAAAATTTCGCGAGTGACATAGTCGTGCTCTTTTTCGCAAATCGCGATCGATTTTTTCAGTGCTGCTGCCACGTCATATTCGGTCTCTAAATCAAGCTGCAGCATTTGCGCGACATTTTGTCCAATGCGTAATGGCGTGCGCTCCGCCATATTCGGCGTGCCGTCTAAAAATAAAATGCGCTTAATGAGTAGTGTGGCATGGCCAATTTCATCTTGGCGTTCATGATCGATGCGGGTAAATAATTTGTCATAACCCCAGTTGTGATACATCTGGCTATGGATAAAATACTGATCAATTGAGCTCAGCTCAGCAGCGAGTAAGCCATTGAGCGCTTGTAAAACGGCTGGATGACCTTGCATGGTGTATTTCCTTATTCGCCAAAAGCTTGTGATTGCAGATAATTGGCTAAACCCATGTCTTTGATCAGGGTTTGTTGGGTTTCTAGCCAGTCGACGTACTCTTCTTCCTCTTCTAAAAGATGCGCCAGCAGATCGCGACTGACATAGTCTTGCGCTTGTTCACACGCCTTAATCGTATCGCGTAGCGTACCGAGCATGCCGCTATAGAGTTTTAAATCACAGGCTAACATTTCGGCAACATCTTCACCGATCAGTAGCTTGCCTAGTTCTTGCAGATTGGGCAAACCTTCTAAGAACAAAATACGTTCAATGAGTTTGTCGGCTTGTTTCATGGCATCAATTGATTGATGGTAAACCTTGCTATTGAGGTGTTGATAGCCCCAGTTTTTATAAATTCGGGCGTGCAAAAAGGTTTGATTAATGGCTATTAATTCATTGCCCAGCACACTATTGAGCATTTTGAGTATTTTTTTATCGCCTTGCATTGTTCGCTCCAGAGGCTAGAAGGGGGCTTGCCTGAGTGATTCGTGTCGTTTCATCATGACGGCAGCCCCAAAAAGTATTTATTCGTGTCTTGCTTGAGCTGATGACGCGCGTGCTGCGTTCAATTGCAACGACTGCGGGATGCTCAGTCATTACGGCACAGTCAAGTGGGCAGCTCGCTTGCTGCACTTGTAAAAGTGTACTCTTTTAGTCGGGAATTTCAATGCTTTGTGATTTGCGCTGATTGGTGGAAGATCAGCACCAATCTTGGATGCATTTAGCCGCTAGCATGAGAATTAAATCCAATTTACTGCTATGGGCATACTGCCTGTCATCAATTCCCCGTAAAATCATCTTATTTTTTACCAATGGAGATGGCCGTGATTCCCAGCCCACAACAAATAGCTTTTGCTCAAAAACTAGCCGATGCTAGTGCCGCCGTGATTGCGCGTTATTACCGTACCGGCTTGGCCATTGACGATAAGCTCGACGACAGCCCAGTTACGCAAGCTGATCGTGAGGCAGAACAAGTCATGCGCGCTTTAATTCAGGCTGAACGGCCCGACGAGGGGATTATTGGCGAAGAATTTGGCGCTGAGCGAGAGAACGCCGATTGGGTATGGGTACTCGATCCGATTGATGGCACTAAGGCCTTTATCACTGGGCGACCGTTATTTGTGACTTTGATTGGTTTGCTCTACCGAGGTCAACCCGTGCTAGGGCTGATTAATCAACCGATTGCTAAAGAGCGCTGGCTCGGTGTGATTGGCCAAGGTTGCACTCTCAATGGTGAAACGATCACCGTGAGCCAAATTAATGATTTAGCGCGAGCACGGGTAGGCACCACAGGTCCGCAATATTTTTCTGCACGCAGCTGGTCTTTATTTAATCCATTTCAAGCACAGGGCCGCTTTACTGTGTATGGCGGCGATGGCTATCAATATGCCTTGGTCGCTACGGGTGGCTTGGATGTGGTTATTGAAGAAGGCTTAAAACTGCACGATTTTGCCGCGGTTGCACCGGTGGTGATTGCTGCTGGCGGCATGATGACCGATTGGCAAGGGCAAACTTTAGTCAAAAACTCGGTCGGGCAGGTGATTGCAAGTAATGGGCCTGTGTTACATCAATTGGCTTTAGCGGCGATGCAGAACGCTTAAAAAAAATAGCCCGTTTAAAACGGGCTATTTGCTACTTAGAAACGATTATTTACAGATGCCGAGGTCTTTCCAGACGCCCCATTGGCCAGAAGCCGTAGGCACTTCACCCGCAGTCCACCATTTATTGCTATACAGGCGGCCGTTATAGCTCACTTTGGTATTAGGCGCGGCATAGGTGGTTGCAGTATTCCAAGCCGGAGCGCAAGTCGCAGCAGGGCTAGTCGTTGGTGTCACTGGCGTTGCCGTCGGTGTTGCAGTTGGCGTTGGGCTAGTGCTTGGCTTGGCCGTTGGCGTTGCAGTGGGTGTTGGGCTGGTGCTTGGTATCGCCGTTGGTGTAGCAGTTGGCGTTGGGCTAGCGCTTGGCTTGGCGGTCGGCGTCGCTGTTGGTACCGGCGTTGGTGTTGTGCCGCCAGGCGATGCAATATCAATTTGATAGCTCACTGCTAAGCCGCTGCGATTGTAAACGCGGTTATCTTGTGTGCTTTTTACTGGGTTAATGGTGTTATTGCTTTGCAATACGCCAATGCTGACATATTTGGAAACGCTATTGACTTGTTGCGCCAAGGTATAAGGCCAGTTCGCCGCGAGATTGGTTTGTAAACCAGTGAACGAATCAAAGCCCAAGGTAGTGCTAGTGCTCTCTAGATCGCGCCCATCTTGATCAAATAAGCGGAAAGTGACCTTGGTGTTGGCGCTTAAGTCTTGTGCCGAACGAATTTGCCCTAGCTCTTTAAAGGTCGATACGCCACCGGTGAAGTTGACATCAGAGCAAGAATAAAATGCTTCTGCGCTGTCGCTACGTTGCCAAACCAAATAGATAATATGCTGACCTTTTTTGGCTGGGAGTTTGCATTGCAATTTATAACGTTTATTGCTGTCGACAGGCACATTACCCAAGGTGCAAAACTTTTCTAAGTCAGCCCATTTCAATGCGGTATTTGGATTCCAGCCATCACGAGTGACAAACAACTGCCAATCGCGTGTTTGATGCGGTGCTGTACCGTTGAAAATAAACTCAAAATTACCGTTAGCATCAGGCGCTATTGGCGTTGTCGCCCAGTCGGTGCGCGCTAAATTTAAACCAGCATAGTCACTACGACCACCCCCGCACAACTGGCCATCTGGCACAAAGGCTTGGTGATTGCCATTAGGCAATTGGCTGGTGCCCGGCCAATCATAAAGCATTTGCTTGCCTGAGGTGGCAGCAGCGGCTTCGCAAGCGGCTGATTTGAGTGTTTCAGGGCCTTCATTAAAACAGCTTAATCCGCGGCTCACCGGAACTTCCATTGAGCCGTGAGCTGAAACCATTTGCGGCATGAGTAGTGCGCCGCTTGAAACTAAAAAGCTGCTGGCCAGTAAGCCAGAAAGTTGTTTTTTATTCATTTGTCTTCTCCAGTATCCATTTTTTTATTCTTAGTCTTTGCTATTTAAGCTTTTGATAATATTGAATAACTCAACTAAGCGGCGCTAATTTAGCATTAGCTTGTTGGCATCACAACTGTTTCTTACAAGGTGTTGCATTGCGTTTTATGCCTAGCTTGCGCTGGATTGAATGGCTGTAAATCACGCCGCAGCCATGATTTAAATATGGTGAATTGAGTAGGAGGAGCAACTGCATAATCAGCCTCTAAAGCAACAGTTAAATTACTTTTATTGACTCGAACGGTAAGTTGGTGCGAGAAATCACGTAATGACGCAGACATAAGCGTTTTTATTTGAGTCTCAGGAGAATTGAAAAATGCAGAGCATCAAGGAAAAAGCCATCTGGCTTTTTATTGCTTTAATGGGCGCGGCCGCATTTGGCACGATTGCGCTCAATCGAGGTGAATCCATTAACGCGGTGTGGCTGATTGTGGCTGCAATGTCGTGTTATGCGATTGCTTATCGCTTTTATAGCCGCTTTATTGCACAGAAAGTATTAGAGCTCAACGATCAACGCCTCACTCCGGCAGAAAAGCACAGTGATGGCTTAGATTATGTACCGACCAATAAATGGGTGTTGTTTGGTCACCATTTTGCAGCGATTGCGGGGGCGGGGCCTTTAGTGGGGCCGGTGCTTGCGGCGCAAATGGGCTATTTGCCCGGCACTTTATGGCTGCTGGCTGGCGTGATGCTGGCTGGTGCGGTGCAGGATATGATTATTTTATTTATCTCGACACGGCGCGATGGTAAGTCCTTGGGGGAAATGATTAAGGCCGAATTAGGCTCGGTGGCTGGGGTGATTGCGATGATTGGCATTTTGCTGATTATGGTGATTTTGCTCGCGGTCTTGGCCTTGGTGGTGGTGAAGGCGCTGGTGGGTAGTCCTTGGGGCACGTTTACCATTGCGGCGACGATCCCAATTGCCTTTTTTATGGGCATTTATATGCGCTATATCCGGCCCGGACAAATCGCTGAAATCTCGATTATTGGCTTTGTTTTATTGATGCTGGCGATTATTTACGGCGGCGATGTGGCCCAAAACCCAACGATGGCGGCGATGTTTACGCTCAAAGGCGAAACCTTGGCCTGGTCGCTGATTATTTATGGCTTTGTCGCTTCGGTATTGCCGGTTTGGCTATTGCTCGCGCCACGGGATTATTTGTCGACTTTTTTAAAAATCGGCACCATTGTCGGTTTGGCTATTGGGATTATCTATGTGGCACCGACGCTAAAAATGCCAAGTGTGACGCAGTTTATTGATGGTTCTGGTCCGGTGTTTGCCGGCAATATTTTCCCGTTTTTGTTTATCACCATTGCCTGTGGTGCGGTATCGGGATTTCATGCGCTGGTGGCGTCAGGCACCACGCCAAAAATGATCGAACGCGAAAGCCATATTCGTCCGATTGGTTATGGCGCGATGCTGATGGAATCCTTTGTGGCGGTGATGGCTTTGATTGCCGCTTGCGTGCTTGAGCCGGGGATTTATTTTGCAATGAATGCGCCTGCGGCGCTGATTGGCAAAACCGCAGCGGAAGCGGCCACGGTGATTTCGAGTTGGGGTTATATCATTACCCCCGAAATGCTAACGCAAATGGCCAAAGATGTCGGTGAAACGACGATCTTGAGCCGTGCCGGTGGCGCGCCAACACTCGCCGTGGGTATGGCGCATATTTTAAGCCAAGTTTTTGGCGGCCCTACGGCGATGGCCTTTTGGTATCACTTTGCCATTTTGTTTGAAGCGCTGTTTATTTTAACCACCATCGATGCCGGTACCCGCGTTTGCCGATTTATGATTCAGGATTTACTCGGCACGTTTGTTCCGGCATTAGGCAATACGCAAAGCTGGCCAGCAAACTTGATTGCCACCACGCTGGCAGTATCGGGCTGGGGCTACTTTTTGTACCAAGGGGTTATTGATCCGCTCGGCGGGATTAATACCTTGTGGCCTTTATTTGGGATTGCCAATCAAATGCTGGCAGGGATTGCGCTGATTTTGGCGACCACAGTCTTGGTAAAAATGAAAAAGCAGCGTTATATCTGGGTGACTTTGCTGCCTACGCTGTGGATTTTGGTGATTACGATGACGGCAGGCTGGCATAAATTATTCAATGCCAGTCCGAAAATCGGCTTTTTGGCGCATGCCGATAAATTCAAAGGGGCACTGGCACAAGGTGAATTACTCGCTCCAGCCAAAACAGCAGTGCAAATGCAGCAAATTATCGTCAATGATTATGTCAATGCCAGTCTGTGCGCCATTTTTATGGCGATTGTCATTACCATGCTGTTGGCGGCGCTGCGGGTGATTCATCAAGCGTGGCAGGCCGAGCACTCAACTGTACAAGAGGCTGAGCTGCAATTGCGTGGCGATGAGGCACCGGCCAATGCCTAAGGCGCCGTTGTTGATGTTAGCGCAGCGCATTCAGCAGACTTTTCGCTTGATGGTTGGAGTGCAAGATTATGCGCACTATTTGGCGCATATGGCAGCCAAGCATCCGGAATTAACGCCAATGGATAAAAAAGCTTTTTATCGTGCGGCCATCGACGCGCGTTATCCGGGCAAAAGCGGCAAGCTGAGTAAATGCCCTTGTTAAATTGATGTTCACCGCAAAACCGCCTGAAGTTAAGGCGGTTTTTTTTATTCCTAGATTCGTTGTCTGGTAGCGACAGATGAGTGCGAAGCTACGGTATTGAATCAAGCTTAGGGGTATGATCAAGCCAGCCTTAGATTTTCTATATGACAAGGAAATACCCATGCATGCAGTGATTAGCGTTCAGCAGTTACAACAGCAGTTCAATGACCCGAAACTGGTGATTATTGATTGCCGGCATGATTTAAGTGATCCACAAGCAGGACGTAATGCCTATCTGGCGTCGCATATTAAGGGGGCCTATTTTTTGCATTTGGATGAAGACCTTGCTGGCGTATTGACTGGCCATAATGGTCGCCATCCATTACCTGACCCTGCGGTATTGGCCAAAAAACTCGGTGCTTTAGGGATTGATGCACAGAGTCATGTCGTTGCCTACGATGCCAGCGGCGGCCCATTTGCTGCACGCTTATGGTTTTTGCTGCGTTGGCTCGGGTTTGAACGTTGCCAAGTACTCGATGGTGGTTGGGCCGCTTGGCTGCAAGCCGAAGGCGCGCTCGCGTCAGGGCCTGCAACAATGCCAGCTCAAAAAGAATTCCTCGTTCAGCTGCAGCCAGATTACATTGTGAATGTCGATGCGGTGTTGGCTAATTTAAGCGTGCCGCAATTTACCGTGATTGATGCGCGTAGTGCCGAGCGTTTTGCCGGGCGCGGCGAAACACTCGATGCTATCGGTGGACATATTCCGGGGGCTAAAAATCGCTTTTTTATGCTGAATTTGGATCAAGGCTACTTTAAATCGAGCGAACAATTACACAATGAATGGCGCGATTTAATGGGCGATATCCCAAGCACAGAATGGGTGCAGCAGTGCGGTAGTGGTGTTACTGCTTGCCATAATTTATTGGCAATGGAATTGGCAGGATTCAAAGGCGGGCGCTTATATGCCGGATCTTGGAGTGAGTGGTGTAGTGATGCCAGTCGCCCAATGGTGTTATCGAGCGAACTGGCATAAGGATTAATTTTTAAAACAAAAACTTAATCAAAATAAAACCGCTACCGACTGACGTAATTGAGCAAACTAAACCGGGCAGCATAAAGCTGTGATTGAGGAGGTATTTGCCGATTTTCGTCGTTCCGGTGCGGTCAAAATTGATCGCAGCGATGACGGTGGGGTAGTTGGGGATAAAGAAATAACCATTCACACTTGGGAACATCGCAATCAAGGCTGGCGTTGGTAACCCTAAAGCAATCCCGAGTGGCAGCATGGCGCGAATCGTTGCCGCTTGCGAGTACAGTAAAATCGACATCCCAAAGAGCGCCACGGCAAATAGCCAAGGCTGCGCAGTCACAATGTCTTTAATTGAGCCAGAGAAGAATGCCAAATTGCCTTGAATAAAGGTATCCCCCATCCAAGCCACACCAAAAATCCCGATCACCGCGGCAGAACCTGCGCGAAACACTGAGCCTTTAATGACTTCTTCTGGGTTCACTTTACTGCAGATCAAAATCAATGCGGCAGCAGAGAGCATGACCATCTCGATGGCTTGTGACATATTGAGTTTGATTGTTTCTCCATCAACCACCCACGATGGACGCAGCTCAGGGAATGAGCCCAGCAAAACCACGCTGACGACGGCAATAAAAAACAGCCACACTGAACGGCGAGCCCCCTTCGGCAATGCGCTTTGTTCGCGGTCTTTTTCTTGCGCAAAATCACCGCGCTCAAGGCGTTCGCGATACACCGGATCCAAATGCAACTCGCACCCTTGGCGGCTGGCCATTAAAGCACCGGCCATCGTGCCGATTAAGGTGGCCGGAATCGCGATTTGCAAAATATCGCCCAAATGAATCCCCGCTGGCGACAATAAGGCCAATAGCGCCACAGTTGCCGCAGAGATTGGGCTGGCAGTAATCGCCGCTTGTGATGCAATCACTGCAATCGACAAAGGTCGTTCAGGGCGAACGCCCGATTCATGCGCGACTTCGGCAATCACCGGCAAAACGGCATACGCCACATGGCCAGTACCGGCAAATAAAGTGAAGCAGTAGGTGACTAAAGGCGCAAAAAAAGTAATTCGCTTAGGATTACGGCGCAGAATTTTCTCGGCAATACGCACCAGAAAATCCATACCACCCGCAGCTTGTAAACAGCCCGCTGTGGTGATGACCGCGATAATCATCAGCATGACATCAATAGGGGCTGAGGTGGGTTGTAAACCAAAGCCAAATACCAAAATCGCCAAGCCTAGGCCGCCCATGACGCCAAGGCCAATTCCGGATATTCGCGCACCGAGTAAGATCGCCGATAAGACGACTAATAATTCAAGAGCAATCAAAACGTTATCCTCAATCAGAAGGGGGGCAATGCTGCCATAAAAGCCTGCGGTTGGCTTTGTTCGGTTCGACTATTTGGAGGGTAAGGGTAATATTTACGCTGACATTAGGCACTTTGCTTTAGCTTAGGAGGGATCACACTGGTTTGCTAACGCCAGCTTACTGTATTAATGAAATTATTACGTTTGAACTGTCTTTTTTATGTCATTTTTAGAAGCTGAGCTGACTTTTTTATAAAAAAACACGCGTCGCTCACTTAATATAAAAACGTGAATCCCACGTAGGAGGCGATCATGTCTGACGAAACCTGGTTTATGTTAGTGCTTTTTGCCGCAACTTTTTTTCCAATTGCCGCTTGGCTACTGCCGTGGAAAAAAAGTGCCTTTCCAAATCAATCTGTGGCGCCAGAATGCGAGCCAAGTCAGCGCGAATGAATTGTTTTGATTTTTTTTGATTGAATTTAATGCTCTAGTGCGACATCTGGTCGTCAAACGGCACCGTCAATAACTCAATAATTAAACAGGGTATTGCCAGCAAGGTGCTTTCAATAAAAGCCAAGCTGGTAATACCCTGATTTTCTAACATACGCTCTAGATTAAAATGGGCTTCAATTTAGCGCTTAGTCAGTTCTTCCCAGACTTTGTTTAAGCGCTTGAGCGAAACTGGATACGGTGTTTTTAATTCTTGCGCAAAAAGGCCAATGCGCAATTCTTCAATCATCCATCTAAATGGCAGTAATTTGGCCGTATCACGTCCTTCTTTTTGCCACTTGCCGATTTCAGCGATATATCTCGCCATTAACTCATTGACCTCGGCACCACGTTGACCGTCTCGCGATGGATTTTGCGCACGTTTTTCTAAGCGTATTTTCATCGCTTTGATATACAGCGGCAAACGTGGCATTTGCTCCCACGGGGTTGCGCTTAAAAATCCCGGATAAATCAGCGTGGCCAATTGGGTTTTAAGCTCATTTTGAATATTGCCACCTTTGGCTAATAAGCCGCTGAGGGCGACAAAGTCAGGAGCAATCTCATTTAGAATCCGCAATACGCCATCTCGCACCGAGGGTAGGCGCACGCGAGCGCGGCTTTTTTGCTCGTTAAATTCTTTCATTTTGCGTGGCGCTTCATCGTCACCGAGAAAAGCGCGATTGCAAATACAAGCAATGACGTCGGTCATCAGCTCGTCGCTATTGCCAAGGCTGCGAAAATGAATCGCCAGTTGATTAAAGTTCGGTAAGCTTTTTGGCAGTTGTTTGAGGTGATCTTTGAGCTCAAATTGCAATAGCCGAATCACGCCGGCGCGGTGGGCTTCATTGGCGGCATGTTCAGTATCAAATAAGCGGATGGCCACGCAGTCTTTGCGACTACCGTCGGCGGCGACTTCTTCGTCGGGCACGAGGCCAGGATAGCCAGTCATGGTCTTACCGTGACGCTTAAAGCTCAGTTTATTTGGCAGGTCACCAAAATCCCATTTGGTGATGCCCGATTTTTCAATGCCGGTGGTTTCATCGGCCGTATCGCGGAAGGTGAGTTGGGCGGCTTCGCCCAATTGGGCGCGAATCGCGATCAAGTCACGGCCTTGGGCGAGTTCTTGCCCCGCATCGTCGATCACCCGGAAGTTCATCCGCAAATGCAGCGGTAAATCATTGGGATTGAGCTCGTCAGCGCTCACGGGTTGCCCCACACCACGTGTAATGCATTGCGCCAGTTGCGGTAATAACGGCTCTTCACGGCTGGCTGTTTCCAGTGCCGTGAGCATTTTGGTGGCAAATTCAGGCACCGGTACACAAAGGCGGCGGATTGATTTGGGGAGTGACTTAATCAATAGCGTGATTTTTTCGCGAATCAGCCCCGGTACCAGCCATTCAAAAGTGGCGTGATTGACGCGATTCAGTAAATGCAAGGGCAGGGTAATGGTCACACCATCAAGAATATGGCCGGGTTCAAAGCGATACCCCAGAGGCAGTTTGACATCATGTAGTCGGAAGAACTCAGGATATTGCTCCTCAGTCACCGCCGCTGCGCTGTGCTGCATTAAATCGTCTTTTTGCAGATACAGCAGTTGCGGATTGAGTTTTTCTGCACCTTTACGCCAAGCTTCAAAGCCTGCGCCATTGACTATGTCTTGTGGAATGCGGCTGTCAAAAAAAGCAAATAAGGCATTTTCATCGACTAAGACGTCTTGGCGGCGCGCTTTGTGCTCGAGCTCTTCAACGTCGAGCAGCATGGCAAAGTTATGCTCAAAAAACTTGGCTTTTGAGTTGTAATTAAAGCGCACTAAGGCTTCGCGAATAAACATCTCGCGCGCTTCAACGGGATTGATGCTCCCGTAGTGTACTTGCCGGCGCGCAACAATCGGTAAGCCATACAGCGTGATACGTAGGGATGCATTTACCTGCGCGCTGTCTTTGCTCCAGTGCGGATCAAAATATTGTTTTTTGATCAGATGCGGCGCGAGTTTTTCTACCCATTCCGGTTCAATCACTGCAACGCAGCGTGCGTACAGCTTGCTGGTTTCCACCAATTCCGCGGCAACAATCCATTTGGGACGGGCTTTTTTTAGGCTAGAGCCGGGAAACACATTAAATTTAAGGCCACGAGCACCAAGGTATTCGTCGTTTTCCGGTTGTTTAAAGCCCAAGTTGCCAAGCAAACCAGTAATTAAAGCTTTATGAATTTGCTCAAATGTCGCAGGCTTTTCGTTCAGGCGAAACGGTGCGCTGCGGCTGCGCGAATCGGCAGCTTCATCGCTAATCACCATATCGGACAACTGTTTGTGTAGCTCGCGCCATTCACGTAAGCGCAGGTAGGACAAGAACGAGCGGTGACAATCTTGTACTAATTGGCGGTTGGTGGTTTTGTCGGCCAGTAGTTTTTCAAAGAAATCCCACAAACGCAGATAGGATAAAAAGTCGGATTTTTCTTCATTAAACTTGGCATGCGCTTGATCGGCTGCAGCGCGCGCATCATACGGACGCTCGCGTGGATCTTGCAGCGACAGGCCCGAGGTAATAATCAGCATTTCTTTGAGACAACCCTCATCACGCCCTGCCAGCAGCATGCGGCCAACGCGTGGGTCTACCGGTAGGCGGGACAATTGTCGGCCAATATCAGTGAGGGTATCACTCTCGGTAACAGCGCCTAGTTCGCGTAGCTGTTGATACCCATCAGAGATGAGTTTGCTCGACGGCGCTTCTAAAAATGGAAACTGATCGACATTGCCCAGTTTAAGCGCGGCCATGCGCAAAATAACGCCAGCTAAACTGGAGCGGGTAATTTCTGGGTCGGTAAATTCCGAACGCAGCAAAAAATCTTGTTCAGAATACAAGCGCACGCAAATACCGCTGGCGACGCGCCCGCATCGACCAGCGCGCTGGCGAGCTGACGCTTGTGAGATTTTTTCGATCAGTAATTGTTCGACTTTGGCGCGTGGGCTATAGCGGTTAATTCGCGCTTGGCCACTGTCGATTACATAGCGGATGCCGGGTACTGTGAGGGACGTCTCGGCCACATTGGTCGCCAGCACGATACGTCGGCCAGTGCTGCTGGGGCGAAAGATCCGCTGCTGGTCTTCATTGGAGAGTCGGGCAAATAGCGGCAAAATTTCAGCATCACGCAGCTTGGCTTTGCGTAATTCTTCGGCTGTTTCGCGGATTTCGCGCTCGCCGGGTAAAAACACCAGCACATCGCCGCTACCGTCTTTACGCCACAAATCATCCACCGCTTGAGCGATGGCTTCTTCCATTTCGATTTCTTGGTCGTCTTCATCGGTGCTGCCCAGTGCTTTGTAGCGCACTTCGACCGGGAAGGTGCGACCTGAGACTTCGAGTACCGGCGCATTGTTAAAATGCTGGCTAAAGCGATCCGAGTCAATGGTCGCCGAGGTGACGATGACTTTGAGGTCTGGGCGGCGCGGGAGTAATTGTTTGAGGTAGCCGAGCAGGAAATCAATATTTAAGCTGCGTTCGTGCGCCTCATCGATGATGATAGTGTCGTATTGATTGAGGTAGCGATCAGACAACGTTTCGGCAAGCAAAATCCCATCGGTCATCAATTTGATGTACGACGATGGTGAACTTTTATCAGTAAAGCGCACTTTATAGCCGACGATGCTGCCGGTTTCGCTATGCAGCTCTTGCGCGATACGGCTGGCCACCGAGCGCGCTGCAAGGCGACGTGGTTGAGTGTGACCAATCAGTCCACGGACACCACGGCCCAGTTCAAGGCAAATTTTCGGTAATTGGGTGGTTTTACCCGAGCCGGTTTCGCCGCAAATAATCACTACTTGATGCTTGGCAATCGCTGCTTTAATTTCATCGCGCCGCTGATTGACGGGCAGACTGTCGTCGTATTCAGGTTTGGGTAGGCTTTCTCGGCGAAGCTGGGCCTTGGCGAGAGATCTCTCGATTCCGGCTGTCAGCTCGGCCAGTTGCGGCGCGAAATCTTGCTGCTTTTTCTGCCGATCACCACATTGCTGGAGTTGGCGAGAAAGCGTGGGGTAGTCATTGGATAGACAGTCAGCGATGTGTGCGCGTAGGGCGCGAAAATCCAGATTCATTGCAGCGAGGCTTAAAAGGCACTAAAGCAGCAATTTTAGCATGTTGCTCGCTGATTCTAGGGTCTGTTGACGTTTAGTTTGCCAACCGCGTTTGCGCGGATTTTGGCCTGAGGCAAGGCACGAAGCGCGTAGCGTAGTCATTCTACGCCAGCGCTTTGTAACGCAGCATCAGGCCAAAAGCCGCCAAACCCAAAGCGCTCCAGCGCGGCGGGAAACCAAACGTCAACAGACCCTAGCTAGAAGGCTTAATGCAGCGTAATTAAGTGGGTATTTTGATTGCCACGATCCACTTTATACAGCTCGCAATGAATGGCTTCGCCTTGCGGGGTTTTTAGGTGCGTGAGATTGGCGTATTTATTTTCACCCATCGCCAGTTGGCTAATGCACTCACCAATGATTTGATCTGCACTTAGGCCAAGACGGGTGCAGGCGGCAACATTGGCAAATTGAATGATTTCGTTTTCAACCAATAAGAAAGGCTGAGGCAATACGTCGGCCATAGCGCGCACCAGATGGCTGGTGCCGACTTGAGCTTGTTCGGATTCTTTCAGATGCGTGATGTCGATGGCAATGGTCAAAATATAAATTTGCCCTTCACGCTCCAGCGGAATTTTGGTGAGGTCAAACCAATGCGTGCGCCCATTATGTAGTGTGCAGTGATCTTCTAGTCGCACAGTATTGCCATATTGCAATACATCCTCGTCGCCAGCAGTTAGGATGGAGGTATCTTCGTCTAGGCCCATATGCGATTGGACTAGCAGCTCATGCCCGAGTAAGGATTGCGTTGCTTGATTGACCAATAAAAACCGGCGGTGCTTGTCTCGAACAAAAATTAGACTAGGATTGGCATCTAAAATTTGTTGAGTAAAGCGTTGTTGTTGAAAAAGCGCAGCTTCAATCGCTTTGGTGGTGGAGATGTCACGAATAATCACCACGCAACTGCGCGAAGTGAGCGGGGCTAAGCGCGCTTCAAAAGTGATTTCGGTATTGTCTAACTGATACTCAAAACGTTGTGCGGTTTGGGTGTTTTGAATCTTAATTAAACATTCTAAAAATTGGCGTGAAACACGCGCAGGAAACAAGATGGCCAGCTTGCTTTGCGCTACGCCGTCGGGGTGATTGTCGTTAAGCGCTTGGTTTTGTGCGGTGACACGACGACTGGCATAGTCGATGGTCCAAATTAAGTCAGGTAAAGCGGCGAGTGTATCTGTGGCTTGAGCTGGAGGAACAATCGTGCTGTGTTGACTAATTGCTGGGGCTTTTTCTGGCTTGGGTTTTGAAATAATTAGTGCGGTGATCAGTGTGGCTAAAATTAACACCAAATTAATGCCAATCAACACTTGGCTTGATGTGGTCTGGCTTTGCGCCGCAAAAGTCATTATCAAAATAAACAGACTCATGCTGATGGCGATATAAATGAGCAAGCGTACGGGCCCAATTTGACTGCGTGCTTTGAGTTTTGACGTAGACGGATTTGGGGTCATAAGCAATGAGCACATGCCATTTGAATGGATAGAATGGCTGCAATCTTAACGTGATTGCTATGTCTTGAATATGAAATTTTAAGTAAATACGAGGAGAAACAACAGGATGCTGGATGGGATTTGGCGGAGTGGACGGGACTCGAACCCGCGACCCCCGGCGTGACAGGCCGGTATTCTAACCAACTGAACTACCACTCCGCAGTGGTACTAACTAAACTTGTCTTTGCCGAGTGTTTCAAGTTGCTAATCTACGCCGCCTTGAACTACCACTCCGCAGTGGTAAAGATAAACTGATCTGCATAATAAATTGTTTAACAGGCTAGTCGACACTGTTGAAAACAACTTAATAGAAACTGGTGGGTCGTGACGGGGTCGAACCGCCGACATCCTGCTTGTAAGGCAGGCGCTCTACCAACTGAGCTAACGACCCATTTTGAAACTAGTGGCGGAGTGGACGGGACTCGAACCCGCGACCCCCGGCGTGACAGGCCGGTATTCTAACCAACTGAACTACCACTCCGCAGTGGTATTAATATACTACGCTGCATCAAAACAATTCAATGACCTAATCTACGCCGCTTGAACTGACTATCCGCAGTGGTATTGCACTACAAAAGTTTTTAGCTATTTAAAGCAAAAACTAAAAACTGGTGGGTCGTGACGGGGTCGAACCGCCGACATCCTGCTTGTAAGGCAGGCGCTCTACCAACTGAGCTAACGACCCATTTTGAAACTAGTGGCGGAGTGGACGGGACTCGAACCCGCGACCCCCGGCGTGACAGGCCGGTATTCTAACCAACTGAACTACCACTCCGCAGTGGTATTAATATGCTACGCTGCATCAACACAATTCAAAGAGCTAATCTACGCCGCTTGAACTGACTATCCGCAGTGGTATTGCACTACAAAAGTTTTTAGCTATTAAAAGCAAAAACTAAAAAACTGGTGGGTCGTGACGGGGTCGAACCGCCGACATCCTGCTTGTAAGGCAGGCGCTCTACCAACTGAGCTAACGACCCCTCGTTCGAGAGAGGCCGAATTAAATCATTTTCAGATTCGGTCGTCAACCACTTTTGTAATTAAAAATCGTTGGCTAAGTGCGATTTTATGGTTGTTTTGTTAGAAAGTGTTTATGAATCAGTTGATTAAATCGTGTTAAAAAAATTTAAAAAAGTATCAAAAAAATGGTTTTAATCTAGAAAAATGGTATTGGCATTGGACGAAGGTTCGTTTGGGTTTTCGCGGTGTTGGGGGTTTGTGGTGATTTATTGGCGGTTTGCTTGGCTTGGAGAAGGGTGTCGACTTTTTGCCGTGGTCTGATATTCGGTGCTTTGCATTTAATGAAGTGGGCTTTAAGCTGCAATAGTGACTTTAGCTGCCGTTTGACGATAAGAGCGTAAATATGAAAATTGGCCTGCGTGAGCAAGATCAGCGCGTTGCTTTACGAATGCAAGTGTGCTGCAAAGTTAAAATTCGTCCTTTGGGTTTGGGCTTGCCTTTTTATGGCGATTGTATTGATTTGAGTGTAACTGGAATGACAATACAAACAATGTACGTGCCACGCCCAGATGAGGAGTTTGATATTTTCATTATGCCGGTGCAGGCGTTTGATTTACGCAATGAGCCATTTTCTGCTCGAGTTCGTGTTAAACGTAGTCATCGCGTTGCCGCATTGCAGTTATATGAATTGGGTTTGGAGATTATTCAGGTCTACCAATAAGCTTTATTCAACTTGACCCTTACTGCTGCATTTGATTTACATGGCGATTCAATTGCAGCAGTTTGACCCCTTCTCGTAGTACACTACCAGCCTGTCAAGCGTGCTGCTTACGCTTTGTTGCCCTTGTTTTTCTCGAATCTCAAATGAAACTAATTGCTTTAAAGATTGATGTCGATAATTTATCGGCCATGGAACGAGGCTTGCCTCGATTGCAGCAAATTTTAACTGAGCATGCGTGTGGTGCGACTTTTTTTTGGTCTTTAGGGGTAGAAAAGAACGGTCGTTTTTTACTCCCAGGCAGTCGCTTAAGGCGAGTCTCCGGTTCAAGTATGCTGGCGTTGAAGCACCGCTTTGGTGTTAAGGCCTTATGTCGGGGGGCTTTATGGCCAGCCCCATCACTCACGAAAACTGCAGCGTTGGCACGGCAAGACTTGGATTCGTTTGAGCATGCTTTGCGACCACTACGCAATGATGTTTGGCAAAACGAGATTAGATCACTGCCTGCAGAGATGACTGCTGAGCATTTAAAACAGGCCTATGCGCAGTTTACTCAAAGCATGAAAGGTGAGCCTGTCGCGTTTTCAGCCAAGGGCTGGCAGGCCAATAAGGCCGTGTATCGCTTTGAACAGATGATGGGCTGGCGCTTTGCTAGCGATACCCGTGGAAGCCATCCATTTTGGCCGGTGGTCAATGCTGAAACATCGCGCTGCTTACAACTTCCAGTTACTTTGCCGATGCTAGAAGAATTGCCAAGCCATGAGCGGGTTGAGTCGATTTTGTCACAAACGCAAAACGAAAGCCCTTGGGGACATGTATATAACGCTGCGGCTGATTTTGATGGCATTCAGGCTGCGGATGATTTTATGCGTTTGCTCAAAGGTTGGATTGAGCAAGGATATCAGGTGGTGGCGTTGGGCGATTTATACCAACAGCTTGATCAAGCATTGATTCCTTATCATGAAGTGGATTATCAGCCCTGTATTGGTCGCTATGGTGTGTTGGCGACGCAGGGCGCGAGATATCCAAAATAAATAATGCCGCAGGGCGGCATTATTTGGTTTAGAAAGTCGAGTTGAGCTTAGCCATCAGCGGTGATTTTTAATGCTAATTCACGCAATGCTTCATCGACTTTATTGTTTTCGATTTGGCAGGTGCCGGCATTTTCATGACCGCCGCCGCCGTATTCAAGCATCAGCTCGCCAATATTGGTTTGTGAAGAACGATTGATAATTGACTTGCCGGTGGCAAAAACGGTGTTTTGTTTTTGCAGGCCCCACATCACATGAATTGAAACATTGCATTGTGGGTAAAGTGCATAGATCATAAAACGATTGGTGGCGTAAATGGTTTCTTCTTCACGCAAATCAAGCACCACTAAATTGTCATAAATTCGGCTACAGCGCTGAATTTGCTCTTTGGCGAGTGGGGCGTGCTCCATATATAGCTCAACGCGTTCGACGACGTCTGGCAATGTAAGAATGTCTGAAATACCATGATGACGGCAGTATTTGATCAAATCCATCATTAATTGGTAGTTAGATATCCGAAAGCTTCGAAAGCGCCCCAGTCCAGTTCGCGCATCCATTAGATAATTGAGTAGCACCCAATTCTTTGGATTTAAAATCTCATCACGGCTAAATTCAGCTGAGTCGGCTTTATCCACCGCTTGCATCATTTCGTCACTGATGTCAGTAAATCGATTCTTGCCACCGTAGTAATCAAACACGACTCGCGCTGCTGATGGAGCTTTGGCATCAATAATATGATTGTTAAGTTGGCCATCGTTGCGAAGTGTTTCTGAAAAATGGTGATCAAAAGCTAAATGAGCTGCAGCAACATAGGGCAAATTGGTGGTGATGTCCCGATTGGTGATCGGGACTTTGCCATCTTGCATGTCTTTAGGATGAACAAACAAAATATCGTCAATCATCTCAAGTTCATTGAGTAGTACAGCACAAACCAGACCATCAAAGTCACTGCGGGTTACTAAACGAAATTTTTCATCAGCCATGAGTAAGCTCCTGCGTTGGTGCATTTACTTTAGTTTGTTTTTTCTTTGTTTGCAGCTTTCACAACACTCATCGCAGTAGCAACCATGCCTGCAACATCAGCAGCATTGCTAGGCAGGAGCATCGTATTGCTGGTTTTGGCGATATTGCCAAATGCAGATACATATTGTTCGGCCACTTTTAAGTTAATGGCTTCTAGTCCGCCGGGGGATTCGATGGCTTTGGCGACGACCGAAACGGCTTCTGCTGTTGCATGCGCAACCAAGCGTAGCGCTTCAGCTTCACCTGAGGCGCGATTGATTTGTGCTTGACGCTCGCCTTCTGATTGATTGATATTGGCTTGCATATCACCTTGTGATTTTTGAATTGCAGCTTCTCTTTGTCCTGTAGCTAAGTTAATTTGTTCTTGTTTAACGCCTTCGGATTGGGCGATACGGGCGCGTTTTTCACGTTCTGCAGTAATTTGCTGTTGCATCGAATGCAAAATAGCTTGTGGCGGAGTCAGATCTTTGATTTCGTAACGGAGTACTTTGACCCCCCAACTCGTGGCAGCTTCATCTAGAGCCGCGACAACGGTGCGATTAATGTCGTCACGCTCTTCAAAGGTTTTATCCATTTCAAGCTTGCCGATGACCGAGCGCAGGGTCGTTTGCGCTAGCTGACTGATTGCCATTACAAAGTCTGACGTGCCGTAGGATGCCATTTTTGGGTCAACAACTTGAAAGTATAAAATGCCATCAACTTGAAGTTGTGTGTTGTCACGAGTAATACAAACTTGGCTGGGAATATCCAGTGGGATTTCTTTGAGGGAATGTTTATAGGCGACACGATCTACAAAAGGAATGACAAAATTTAACCCAGGGGCAAGTACTGCATGAAATCGGCCTAATCGTTCAATGATGAGGGCTGTTTGTTGCGGCACGATTTTGAATGTTTTGGCGATAAAAATAATAACGGCAATGAGCAGAATTAACGTGAATTGAAATGGCATAACGTTTCCCTTGGCTGATTAAAGTGGCTTCTTATTTGATATTTCTAGTGTTGCGCCGTGTTGTGCTGTGATGTACCAATGGTCATCATGGCCGCGTTGGCAATCATGAGCGAGAACGGCATCCCATTGGCTGCCTCGGTAGCGAACACGGGCATGATTTTCATCTTGCCAAGTTTCAATGCTGACGCGTTGGCCAATTTCATCATGGATATCATTGACGTCGTTTTGTAAGTGAGTCAGCTTCCAGTGGCGAATAAAAAATGCGCTCACTAATGCAAAGAGTGCGCTCGTGACTATTTGCAATGTAAGGGCTTAGCCGTTCCACCTCAATTATCGTTTTAATTCAGGCATGCTGCGCTTTTGATTTTTGGGAGCGCAGCATGGGACGGTGGATTGATGCTTTGCAATGGGTGCAACGTTGGCAGGCTAGCGGTTTAACTCAAGCCGAGTTTGTCCGAGTGCACCAGCTTAAACGCACTACTTTTTCCAGTTGGCTGCGCCGTAGCCGCCTCGAATCTGCCGACGCATCTTCAGCTGCAATCACCGAACCGCAGATCGCCCCGAAACCATCGGCGTCAAGCATCGTGCCCGCACAATGGCCCGCACCCGTTGCGGCGCAGTTGCAGTTGAATTTCCCCTCCGGCGTGACCCTGACTTTGCCAGCGGCGACCGATCCGGCTTGGGTCGCAGCTTTATTGCGCGCTTTGACATGATGCCGCCACTCACTTCGCTGCAATTGGTCGTCGAACCGGTCGATATGCGCCTTGGTATCGAGGGTTTGTCGGCCAAGATTCATGCCCGTTTGCAGCGTTCCCCCATCGAAGGTGTGGCGTATGCGTTTCGCAATCAGCGCAGTAATCGCTTGAAGGTGTTGCTGTGGGATCGCACCGGTGTGTGGTTGGCACAGCGGCGTTTGCATCAAGGTCGGTTTGTTTGGCCGCAAGCGGGCGATGTGATCTTTACGCTGGATGCGGCGCAGTGGCAATGGTTGGTGAGTGGGGTCGATTGGCAACGACTCGCGCCGCCACCGCTACCAGAATACGCCTACTAATTCACGATGAGGATGGATAAAATAGTTGTCGCAGTATTGCGCTATACAGCATGTAATATATAATTCTTATGGCAATACCCTGTAAAATCAACACATGGATCTCGCTCAAGAACTCGCCAATTTAGACCTACCCGCCGCAGTCCGCGCGGCGATTTTGGCGCAGTCGGTACTCCTTGCTCAGCATACTGAATTAGTCACTCAGCAAGATCAACAACTCAAACAATACGTCTCCGACATCCAAAATAAAACGCAAACCATCGAAGCGCTAACGATGGAATTGGCCTATCTGCGCCGCATGCGTTATGGCGCTAAGACCGAAGTGATGAATCGCGAGCAGCGAGATTTGTTTGAAGAAGCCCTCGATGCCGATATGGCGGCGCTGGAAGCCAAACTCGCCGCCGAGCAAGCCAACAACACCCCCGAGGTCAGCGATAAAAAGCCGCGCATTCGTGCAGGTCGCCAAGCCTTACCGGCGCATTTGCCGCGTACCGATATGGTTCACGAGCCTGAATCATGCAGTTGCGGCCAATGTGGTCAGGGTTTAGTTAAAGTCGGCGAAGACATTAGCGAGCAACTGCATGTGCAACCGGCGGTGTTTAGCGTGTTGCGCCACATTCGCCCGCAATACGCTTGCCGCAGCTGTCAAACGATGAGCGCCGCGCCGATTCCGCCGGCGATCATCAATGGCGGTTTACCCACTGCGGCCACTTTGGCGTGGGTGATGGTCAGCAAATACATTGATCATTTACCGCTGTATCGGCTACGGCAAATCGCCGAACGCAGCGGCGTGCCGTTAGCAGAAAGCACGCTGGCCAGTTGGGTCGGCACAGTCGGCTGGTGGTTGCAGCCGTTGGCGGATCGATTGCGTGAACGATTGAAAGGCGAAACGGTGCTGCATGCCGATGAAACGCCAGTCAAACAGCTTGATCCGGGCAAAGGCAAAACCAAAACCGCGTATTTATGGGGGTATCGCAACACGCCTTTGAGTGGCAGTGCGCCGATCATTTTGTTCGACTACCAAGGCGGTCGCTCGGGTCAACACGTCCGCGATTTCTTGGCCGATTGGCAAGGTCAATTGATGGTCGATGACTATGGCGGCTACAAAGCGCTGTTCAAAACCGGCGTGATTGAGCTGGGCTGCTGGGCGCACGCACGGCGCAAATTCTTCGAATTGCATCAAGCCAACGGCAGCCCGATTGCCGCAGAGGCGCTGCGCCGTATTGGCGAACTGTATGCACTAGAAGCGCAGGCCAAAGATTTAAACCCCGAACAACGCCGAGCGCTACGGCAGCAACAAGCGCAACCTAAACTGCTCGAATTCAAAATTTGGCTGGATGAAACCGGTAGCAAAGTTGCGCCCAATAGCGCACTCGCTAAAGCGATCATTTACAGCCAACGGCGTTGGACGGCGCTTGAACGCTACGCCCAAAGCGGCATTGCGCCAATCGATAACAATCCGGTCGAAAACAGCATTCGGCCGATTGCGATTGGCAAAAAGAACTGGTTATTTGCGGGGAGCGAGCGCGCCGGTCAACGCGCTGCCGCAATTCAAACGCTACTGGGCACCGCCAAACTCAACGACCTAGACCCGATGGCCTGGCTCACCGACACCCTAGAAAAGCTCCCCACTTGGCCGAACAGCCGCATCGACGAATTATTACCGCTAAGAGCGCTAGCAGAAACTTAAGCGTCAAGGCGGTGGAGCGGCTGAGCGCTTACTTTGCAATGGCAGGGGTAATTGGAAGGCAGCAGCCGCGGCGCCAGCAAGAAAACCAATTGCGATGGCGATCATATAAAAAGTACTTGAGAATATTTCGAGAATACAGAGTACTACAGCTAGTGTAAGCCATATGCTGGTCGAGCTCATGAACGGTGCCAGATAGGGATGGTTGAGCCTACAGAGTAGCGGAGCTTGGAGTAAGGTGCAAAAAAAGCGCACGTAAACGTGCGCTTTTGTGTAATTCCTTAATTAATTCAGGCGCTCAGTAGCTCACGACCACCAAGGTAAGGGCGAAGCACTGCAGGTACGGTAATTGATCCATCTGCATTTTGGTAGTTTTCAAGTACGGCGACTAAAGTGCGACCGACTGCCAGACCAGAGCCATTTAAGGTATGGACTAGTTCATTTTTGCCTTGCTCATTTTTAAAGCGTGTTTGCATGCGGCGAGCTTGAAATGCGCCCATATTTGAGCAGCTTGAGATTTCTCTAAAGGTATTTTGTGCAGGCAGCCAAACCTCTAAATCATAGGTTTTTTGGCTGCTAAAGCCCATATCTCCAGTGCAAAGTAATACTTTTCTGTAGGGTAGTTCGAGTAGTTGCAAGATTTTTTCTGCATGACCTACGAGTTCTTCAAGGGCATCATCAGAATGATCTGGATGAACAATTTGTACCATTTCTACTTTGTCAAATTGGTGCTGGCGAATCAAACCACGGACGTCACGGCCGTAAGAGCCAGCCTCTGAGCGAAAGCAAGGCGAGTGGGCGGTCAGTTTAATTGGTAGCTGCTCAGCTTTGAGCATATCGCCAGCGACGGTATTGGTTAAGGTAATCTCAGAGGTTGAGATCAGGTATTGGTCTACATTGCCGTCTTCATCACCACCGCGAGTGACTTTGAACATGTCCTCGGCAAATTTTGGGAGTTGACCCGTGCCAAAGAGCGCCGAATCGTTAACGATGTAGGGCGTGTACATTTCTTCGTAACCATGTTCATTGCTGTGCGTATTTAGCATGAATTGCGCGAGGGCGCGATGAAGTTTAGCAACTGAGCCACGAAGCAAACTAAAGCGACTACCAGATAATTTTGCGCCGGTTTCGAAATCGAGGCCCAATGGTGCACCTAAATCAACATGGTCTTTAATTTCGAAATTAAATGCGCGCGGCGTTCCCCAGCGACTCACTTCAACATTGTCGGTTTCATCTTTACCGGCGGGAACTGATTCATTGGGCAAGTTTGGAATCAATTGTAGTAATGTATTGAGTTGTTCAGCGAGTTGGGCGAAGGCCGACTCTGCTGCTTTTAGCTCGTCACCCAGACTCGCGACTTCTGCCATGATGATGCTGACGTCTTCACCTTTGGCTTTGGCCGCACCAATTTGCTTGGATGAGGCGTTGCGTTTGGCTTGCAAATCTTGCATTTGAGTTTGCAAGACTTTTCGCTCATCTTCTAGTTTTTGGAATGTGGCCGCGTCAAGTACGAACTTTCGTTCAGCTAAGCGAGCGGTGACTGCGGCGAGGTCGGTTCGTAAAAGTTGGATGTCGAGCATTTTATTTATCACTGAAATAGGGTTAGCTGATTTTACACCAAGGCATGCTTGGCTCGAAGCCTATTGCGTGATTTTGCTATATTTACGGTGTTTGGCTGTGTGTGCGATATATGTATTGATTATTTGTTATGCAATAAAAAAGCGGCGCCAGATTGTTACTGATGCCGCTTTGATTGTTATATGACGATTCAATGTGTTGAGAGGGGGTTAGCCTCGGCGACTTGATTCAAATAGAAACCAAGTACGCCGTTCTGCTTGATCAATCCATTCTTCGAGCATGCTAGCGGTAGCGGTATCGTTGTATTCATCACAAACGCTATGTGCTTCTCGCATGCGAGCGACTAGATTTTTACTGTCGTCACAAAGTTCGGCAAGCATATCCAGTGGTTGTACATATTCAGCATCGTTATCTAGAACGCGCTGAGTACGTGCAATATGCCCGATCGAAGTGAGTGTACGTCCGCCAACTTTTCGTACGCGCTCAGCAATTGGATCAGTCATTGCATAGAGTTCGTCACCTTGCTCGTCGAGCATTAGATGGCAATCACGAAAGTGTGGTCCACTTACATGCCAATGAAAATTTTTGGTTTTTAAATAAAGTGCAAAAACATCGGCCAAGATTAAGTTCATGGCCGCTGTGATGTCGCGGGTGGCATCTGCGCCAAGATCGGTCGGAGTTGCTAATGGCGCTACTAGTGCGCGTTCACCATTGCGTTCAGCTGTGCTCATAATATTTACCTTCCACTTTCATTTTTAGAAAAGTACTGACGCAAAATTTACGAATGAATCAGTACAAAGGATATAAAACGGCAAAACAATTTACAGTTCAGTACTTACACGTATTGAAATTTACAGCAGCGGACCCGTAGTTACTAGGCAACAATTAACAAGATCTAGGTCTTGTTTTCTAATGCTTGCATTTGCTTTTGTTGTTCAAAATTGAATGCACTACTTTATTGTTTCTTGCCTATTTCTAGAATGTTTTATGTGCAAATAAATATAGCCATGAATAGACGTTAAGCAAGTTTGAACAGAGTGAATGGGCCAATCTATGTATCGGATGGTTTTTTTGCGGTCCTATTTTGTTCTAACCAGATTGCATCAAGCTCAGCAAGATGCGCCATCTTGGTGCTTATTTTTTGTTCTAGGCCTCGCGGGCTAGGCTGATAAAATTGTATTTTTTCAAGGCCATCAGGTAGATAGGTTTCGCCTGCAGCATAGGCTTCATCTTCGTCATGTGCGTAGCGATATTCGTGGCCATGTCCTAGCTTTGCCATTAATGGGGTTGGTGCATTACGCAAGTGCAAAGGTACTTCGCGAGACTTGTCTTGCTTGACGAGTGACTTTGCTGCTTTGAAGGCGAGATAGCCTGCGTTGGATTTTGGTGCAACTGCTAAATAGATGACCGCCTGAGCGAGGGCTAATTCACCTTCTGGCGAGCCCAATCTTTCATATGTTGTGGCAGCATCGTTGGCAATTTGCATTGCACGAGGGTCGGCAAGTCCGATGTCTTCCCAAGCCATGCGTACAATCCGGCGCGCTAAGTATTTTGCATCTGCTCCACCGTCGAGCATTCGGCTTAGCCAGTAGAGTGCGCCATCAGGGTTAGAGCCCCTTACCGATTTATGTAAGGCTGAAATCTGATCATAAAAATGATCGCCGTTTTTATCGAAACGACGGCTGCCTATGCTAAGCACTTCGCTTAAAAATGCTGCGTCTATGTCTGTTCTGTTACAGGTGTGAGCGGCTTGGCTGGCTTGTTCAAATAAATTAAGTAAGCGTCGTCCATCGCCATCAGCAAGGTCAACTAGAACGGGAAGTGCATCTGCGCTGAGCGTGAGTGCGGGAGTAAGGTGTGATTGGGCTCTTTCTATGAGTTGCGTTAGTTCATGTGCATTGAGCGGATTTAAAACATAAACTTGGGCGCGAGAAAGTAATGCCGCATTGACTTCAAATGAGGGGTTTTCAGTTGTCGCACCAATGAAAGTGATCAGCCCCGACTCAACAAACGGTAAAAATGCATCTTGCTGCGATTTATTAAAGCGATGCACTTCGTCAACAAACAAAATAGTTTGACGGTTGATTTTCTGATTTCGTTCAGCTTCGTCCATTGCTAGGCGAATGTCTTTTACACCAGAAAAAACAGCAGAGAGTGCAATGAGTTCGCAATCGAAGGCGTCGGCCAATAAACGAGCCAAGGTGGTTTTTCCGACCCCAGGTGGCCCCCAAAAAATCATTGAGTGCGCTTTTCCTCCAGCGAGAGCAAGGGCAAGGGGTTTGCCTGGTGCGAGTAAGTGCTGTTGCCCAACAATGGCGTCAATTGACTTGGGGCGCAATATTTCAGCAAGGGGTTGTATCGGTTTGCGGGTAAAAAGATCACTCACGAATGATATCGCTCCCGTTGGGTGGGATGAAATTAAACTGTTTGCTATCTATCGCTTGGTTTCGAATGATTTGCTTGAGCTGTATTTTAGTGGTTTGACCAAAATGATCATCTAATTCTAATAGATTGAGATTGTTGTCGCTAAAGCCAATCCGAATTCGAGCAAAACTACTGTCATTTTGCTTAGGGATTAATTCAATCCAATCTAGTCCCGCACGGCTAGGTAAATTTTTGATATTGAAATTGGTTTCCAGTTTGTTGTCGCCTGCCAAAATTGCAGCAGGACTTGCCTCAAGGGCTTTGCTCACTGGTTTTATCGTTACTTGTGCTAAGTCGGCATCGTAGAGCCAAACTTGTTTACCATCGCTGATGATTTCTTGTGGATAGGGCTTTTCGTAGATCCAGCGAAACTTGCCTGGACGCAGTAAGCTAAGTTGCCCACTTGAGGTTTGGGTTTTATTGTTTTTAGAGATTACTTCTTGAGTAAAGCGAGCGTTTAGTGACATTGTACCGCTGAGGTATTGTTGTATTTTTGATACGTTATCAGCAAAAGCCGGTTTAGATGTAAGGAATAGAGTGATTATTCCCACTAAAACGAGCTGAAGTAGTTTGTTCATTATCGAATCGCTTATCCGTTTGAATAATAAAAAAGCCCCGCCGAGGCGGGGCTTAGTATTGTTGAATGCTAATTACTTAACAACAACTTGAGTGCCAGTGATTTCAACAACAACGCGACGATCTGGTGCCAAGCACTCGATCAATTTAGCGCGATTTTTTTGTTGGCAAGTGTCGCCAGTTACTGGATCAGCTTTACCTTTACCGATTGCAGTTACTTTGTCTGCTGGAGCGCCTTTGCTCAAGAGGTAGTCACGTACAGTGTTTGCACGTTTTTCAGATAGAACCATGTTGTATTTGTCTGAACCGATGCGGTCAGTGTAACCAACTACAGTCGCAGTACCATCTTTAGGATCCATTGCTTGAACTTCAGTAAACAGCGCATCCAATGCATCTTTACCAGCTGGTTTCAACGTAGATTTGTTGAAATCAAACAAGTAATCCGCTTTCAATTCGAAAGTTTTAGTTGTTTTAACTGGAGCTGGAACAACTGGAGCAACAGCAGCTTTAGGTGCAACTGGAGCCACGTAACCTTGGCAACCTTTAACACTCTTAGCTGCTTCTGCAGTCCAAGAGCCAGTTTGTACACAAGTACCATCAGAAATCTTTACAGCGCCTTCTGGGTTTGCTTCAGAAACGTTGGTGCTATTAGTTACGTAGATTTCAGTAGCAGCTTGAGCGCCAGCGGCAGCAAATGCAGCAACGATAGCGAATGATGTCAGAGTTTGCTTGATTGTCAGCATGTGGATTCCCCGTTTATAAATCAAAAATGAATGTAACTTACTATTGGTTATAGTAAACCATAATACTGTACCAGTACCTATTCTACTGTCTTAGGTAATTTTGACGCAAATAAAATGCTTGCGGTGGCGCAATCTTAAAGATTTTGTAATATTGCACAATGTAATACTGCATCATTTACGCAAAAATTGGATCAGAGGCATCCACGTGGTAAACTTGATGTTAACTATAGAATAGTTAAACGTGACTAGTCAGTGTTTATTTGTAACCAAGTTTCCAAAAGACAGTTAAAATTTCGCCACACTGAATTCAGATTTAGTGTTGGCTTTGATAGTCCCTACGTTTTTCACTAACCGGCCTTATCAATGCACGAACAATTCAGCTTTGCCAAAGAAACGATCCCCGTCAGCCTCGAAGAGGAAATGCGCCATTCCTATCTCGATTACGCCATGAGCGTTATCGTAGGACGAGCGCTGCCTGATGTACGCGATGGTTTAAAACCCGTTCACCGTCGTATTTTATTTGCGATGCACGAAAGTAGTAATGTGTGGAATCGCCCTTACGTTAAATGTGCTCGCGTGATTGGTGATGTGTTGGGTAAATATCACCCACATGGCGATTTTGCTGCCTATGAAGCATTGGTGCGGATGGCGCAAGGCTTCTCCTTGCGCTACACCTTGATCGATGGTCAGGGTAACTTCGGTTCGATTGATGGAGACCGCGCGGCGGCCTATCGATATACCGAATGTCGTTTGCAAAAAATATCAAGTGAACTTTTGGCCGATATCGATAAAGAAACCGTCGATTTCACGCCAAACTATGATGAAAAAGAACTTGAACCAACCGTTCTTCCTACGCGTATTCCTAATTTATTAGTGAATGGCTCGTCAGGGATTGCGGTGGGTATGGCGACCAATATTCCGCCGCACAATATCAATGAAGTAATCGATGCCAGTCTGGCCTTGCTCGATAATAGCGAGCTAACGATTGATGAGTTGATTGATTACATTCCAGCGCCAGACTTCCCAACTGCCGGTATTATTTACGGTATTCACGGCGTGCGTGAAGGCTATCGCACTGGCCGTGGCCGCGTCGTGATGCGTGCTCGGACCCATTTTGAAGAATGCGGTAAAAATGGTGATCGTCAAGCCATTATCGTCGATGAGCTACCGTACCAAGTCAATAAAGCGCGTCTATTAGAACGTATCGCCGAATTGGTTCGCGAAAAAACCATCGAAGGTATTTCTGACCTACGTGACGAGTCAGACAAATCGGGTATGCGAGTAGCGATTGAGCTCAAACGCGGTGAAATGGCCGATGTGGTGCTTAATAACCTCTACAAACACACCCAGCTGCAAGATAGCTTTGGTATCAATATGGTGGCGCTGGTTGATGGTCAGCCGCGGTTATTGAACTTAAAGCAAGTTTTAGAGTGCTTCTTAAAGCATCGCCGTGAAGTGGTGACTCGCCGTACCGTATTTGAACTGCGTAAAGCGCGTGATCGTGGTCATGTGCTTGAAGGTTTGGCGGTTGCATTGTCCAATGTGGACGAAATCATCGCGATGATTAAAGCCGCGCCAACGCCAGCGGAAGCCAAAACTGGCTTGATGAGCCGCGTTTGGAAATCGGGCTTAGTCGGTGAAATGCTGGCACGTGCTGATGCCAATGCATCACGCCCAGAAGGCCTACTCGAATGCTTCGGTTTGTCTGATGACGGTTACCGTCTTTCTGATGTGCAAGCGCAAGCGATTTTGGAGCTGCGTTTACAGCGTTTAACTGGGCTTGAGCAAGACAAAATCATTTCTGAATATAAAGAAGTGGTTGAAAAAATCCTTGATTTACTCGATATCTTGGCGCGCTCAGAGCGTGTGACTGAAATCATTCGCAATGAAATGCTGGAAGTTAAAGCCAATTATGGCGATGCCCGTCGCTCAGAAATTATCGCGCATGGCGAAGATATCTGTTTGGAAGACTTAATTACCCCGCAAGACATGGTGGTGACGCTGACGCATGGTGGCTATATGAAAGCCACTGCGGTAGATGAATATCGCTCACAAAAACGCGGTGGTCGTGGCAAGCAAGCGGCAGCAACCAAAGACGATGATTTTATTGACAGTCTATTTGTTGCCAACACGCATGATTACATCTTGTGCTTTAGCTCACGCGGTCGCGTGTATTGGCTCAAAGTCTATGAATTGCCACAAGGTGGTCGTACCAGCCGTGGCAAGCCGATTGTGAACCTGTTGCCACTAGAAGAGGGCGAAAAAATCAACGCCATCTTGCCAGTTAAAGAGTTCGTAGAAGATCAATATATCTTTATGGCAACGGCTGACGGTACGGTGAAGAAAACCTCATTGGCTGACTTCTCTCGTCCGAAACGTAATGGCATTATTGCTATCAACCTGGATGAAGGTAACTACTTGGTTGGTGTGGCGCTTACGCACGGTGAAGATCAAGTGATGTTGTTCTCTGATGCCGGTAAATCGGTGCGCTTTGCCGAGGGTGATGTTCGCGCCATGGGCCGAACTGCCGCTGGTGTGCGTGGGATGCGATTGGCTGAAGGACAAAAAGTCATTTCGCTCTTAGTCGCTAATTCAGACGAGCAGATGGTGTTGACGGCCAGTGATGGTGGTTATGGTAAACGCACTCCGGTGGGCGACTTCCGTCATACCAGCCGAGGTACGCAAGGCGTGATTGCGATGGACTTGACCGACAAAACCGGCTTGAAACTGGTTGCCGCAAGTCTGGTTGAAGAATCGGATGACGTCATGTTAATCACCACGGGTGGCGTATTGATCCGCACTAAGGTCAATCAAATTCGTGAAACGGGCCGCTCGGCACAAGGCGTTCGTTTGATTAATCTGGATGAAGGTGAGCATTTATCTGGCTTAGAAAAAGTCGCCGAAGTGGATGAACCAGAAGGTGATGAATCTGAGTTGATTGAAGAGGGTGCTGACGCAATAGAAGGTATTGCAGCAGATGCTGCAGTGGCACCAACCGACGTAGTCGATATTGATCCAGCAACCCCTAGCGAATAAAGGCCAGCGATGAACGGACTGTGGTTACCTGTTGCAGTACCTGAGTTTTTTGACCAAGTTGCGCCATGGTTTATGGCGTTACCGCATTGCAAAACATTAGGCTTGGAATTGGTTACCGCAGGACGCGGTAAAGTAACGCTGAAATTGCCATTTAAAGACACGCTGATCGGCAACCCCGAAACGCGCGTTTTGCATGGCGGCGTGGTCACTTCTTTGATTGATACCGCCAGTGGCATTTCGCTATATACCTTGCTCGATCAACCAGAGGCTGCAGCAACGCTCGATTTACGTATCGATTACCTGCGGCCAGCTAAGCCCGACTTACCGCTGTATTGCACTGCAGAATGCTATCGCCTGACTGAGTCGATTGCATTCATGCGGGCAACGGCGTATCAGGCCGACCCTGATAAGCCGATTGCGCATTCAGTGTCTACTTTTGCGCGGATGGCAATCACCAAGGAGTCTGCATAATGGCTGAGGGTATTGCTTGCTTCGATAGTCTAAATAAAGCCTTGGATCAAATACCCTATGCCAAATTGCTAGGGATTCAAGCCATTGAAAAAAATGGACAGCCTGAGTTTTATCTTCCCTTTGTTGAACACAATATCGGCAATGTGCTTTTACCTGCCATTCATGGCGGTGTCATCGGTGGCTTTTTAGAAAACGCCGCCGTACTTCATTTAATGTGGGCGCAAGAAAGCGATGGCATTCCCCGCGTTATCGACTTTTCGATTGATTATTTGCGTTCGGCCAAAGCACTGGATTTACACGCGCGTTGCGAAATTGTTCGCCAAGGCAAGCGGGTGGCCAATGTATTAATGACCGCATGGCAAGAGGATGAATCCAAACCTGTCGCCACGGCGCGGGCGCATTTCTTGTTGAGCTAATCGGCTAACACTCACCACGAGTCTTTTCAAAGTTCAGCGCAAAATATCTTGGTGTGCTTATTTGGGCTGGCAGCAGAATACAAAACCGCGACGATGTTCCAATGAAGTGATTTGGTTTTGCCGCGCTTTTGCTAGCCTCAATCATTTCGTTATTCATGTTTTAAGAGAATACCCATGACGCAAGTGTTTAATTTTTCCTCTGGCCCTGCGGTTTTACCGCATGAAGTGCTGCTGCAAGTCCAAGCCGAAATGCTCGATTGGCATGGTTCGGGCATGAGCGTGATGGAAATGAGCCATCGCGGGCCTGAATTTGGGCAAATTTTGGCTGAAGCCGAAGCGGATTTGCGTACGCTGATGGCGATTCCTGAAAACTACAAAGTACTGTTTTTACAAGGCGGGGCGCATTTGCAATTTGCGATGTTGCCGCTCAATTTCGCTCCTGTTGGCAGTACGGTGGATTTTGTAAATACGGGTCATTGGTCAAAAGTGGCGATTAAAGAAGTGAGCCGCTACGCCAACGTGAATATTGTCGCCAGCAGTGAAGATAAAAACTTTAGCTATGTGCCAGATGAATCGTCTTGGCAGCGCACGCCGGATGCCGCGTTTTTGCATTACTGCAGCAATGAAACCATCGGCGGCGTTGAGTTCAATCACATTCCGCAAGCCAATGGCGTGCCGCTGATTTGTGATATGTCGAGCAATATTTTGTCGCGTCCGTTCGATGTGAGCCAGTTCGGAATGATTTATGCTGGCGCGCAAAAAAACATGGGACCATCCGGTGTGGCGGTGAGTATCGTTCGCAGCGACTTGCTGGGCAAGGCGCGCAGCGATACACCTACGATGCTCAATTACAAATCGTATGCCGATAACGGCTCGATGTATAACACGCCACCGTCGTTTGGTATTTACGTGGCGGGCTTGGTCTACAAGCACGTGTTGCAGCAGGGTGGCGTGGCGGCGATGGAGGCGAAAAACATCGAGAAAGCCAATGTGATTTACGCGGCGATTGATGCATCCAATGGCTTCTACCATTGCCCAACGGCGTTGGCGAATCGTTCGCGAATGAATATCCCGTTTACTTTGGCCGATCAACAGCTCGATCAAGCCTTCCTCGAAGGGGCCGAAGCACGGCATTTATTACAGCTTAAAGGGCATCGCTCGGTGGGCGGCATGCGTGCTTCGATTTATAACGCCATGCCATTGGCCGGCTGCCAAGCGTTGGCCGACTATATGAATGAATTTGCAAAGATGAAGGGTTAATCGATGGCGGGTCCAGGTTCTGGCGGCAATGTACTTGCCGCATTAGCCAGTTTTTTTATTCCCGGCTTGGGGCAGTTGTTACAAGGTCGGGTATTAAAGGCGGCGCTGATGTTTGTTGCAGCGGCGATACTTTGGTTTATTTTGCTCGGTTGGATCATTCATTTTTGGTCGATTATTGACGCCGCACGCTTTAAACCTGAATAAAATGCCAGCTAAAGCGCGGCGCGCTGAAGGCTTTAAATCACTCTTACTGAGCTTTAGACATGTCAGATCATTTGTTAAAACAACACCGTGATGCAATTGATGCGATTGATCAGCAAATTCTCGCTTTGATCAATCAACGTGCCCAGCATGCCCGCACAATAGGCGAAATTAAAGGCAGCGGCGTGGTTTACCGCCCAGAACGCGAAGCGCAAGTGCTCACGCGCATTAAAGAAACCAATCCGGGGCCGTTGTCGGGTGAAACCTGCGCACGCTTATTCCGTGAAATCATGTCGGCGTGCTTGGCACTTGAACGCCCATTAACCATCGCCTTTTTGGGGCCAGAGGGCACATTTACTCAAGCGGCAGCGATTAAGCACTTTGGCCATGCGGCATCCACCTTGGCATGCGCTTCAATTGACGAAGCGTTTCGCGTGGTTGAAGCGCGCGGTGCGGATTATGTCGTTGCGCCAGTGGAAAACTCGACCGAAGGTGCTGTCGGCCGCACGCTGGATTTAATGGTGACTACACCACTGCAAATCTGTGGTGAGGTGGTGCTACGGATTCATCATCATTTCTTGCGACAAACGCCCGATATGGTGAGCATTAAGCGGGTGTATTCGCACGCACAAAGCTTGGCGCAATGCCATGAATGGCTTAATAAACATTTGGGTGATGAGGTCGAGCGTATTTCGGTGGCCAGTAATGCCGAAGGTGCGCGTTTAGCCAGCTTAGACCCAAGCAGCGCGGCGATTGCGGGTGATTCGGCTGCGGAGAAGTTCGCCCTGAATAAACTCGCTGTCAATATTGAAGACGAACCGAATAACACCACCCGATTCTTGGTGCTGGGTTATCAGCAAGCTGCGCGCTCAGGTAAAGACAAAACATCGTTGGTGATTTCAGCGCCTAATCGTCCTGGTGCTTTGCATACCTTGGTGGAGCCGCTAGCCAGAAATGGCGTTTCGATGAGTAAATTTGAATCGCGCCCAAGTCGAACCGGCCTGTGGGAATATGTATTTTTTGCCGATGTCGATGGCTTTATCGATGACGTGCCATTGCAAGCGGCGTTAAAAGATTTGCAAGACGTAGCGGCATTTGTCAAAGTCTTGGGCTCATACCCGCAAGCTGTCATTTAATGGTGATGTTGGCGTCGTAGTGTAGTACCGTCAATTTCAATCCGCTAAGTAGGTATGTCATGAAATCAGTCGTCGTTTTTTGTGGTGCGCGCTTTGGTAGCAAAGAAGTCTATCGTCACCAAGCGCAACAACTAGGTCGCGGCTTGGCCGAACGTGGCTTAACCTTAGT
The DNA here is from genome assembly GCF_019665785.1 of Deefgea piscis. Lineage (NCBI taxonomy): Bacteria > Pseudomonadati > Pseudomonadota > Betaproteobacteria > Neisseriales > Chitinibacteraceae > Deefgea > Deefgea piscis. Next base: position 2,741,949 of record NZ_CP081149.1, on the reverse strand, counting down.
GTATGGCGGCGGTCATGTTGGCTTAATGGGCGCTGTCGCTGAGGCGTGTTTAGATGCCGGTGGTCAGGTGATCGGCGTGATTCCGCAGTTTATGGTTGAGCGTGAGCTGGGGTATGGCGCGTGCAGCCAATTAGAAGTTGTCGATTCGATGCATACCCGCAAGGCGCGAATGGCGGAATTAGCCGATGGCTTTATTGCCATGCCGGGCGGATTTGGTACGTTTGATGAGTTATTTGAGATTTTAACTTGGGGGCAAATCGGTCTGCACGAAAAACCTGTTGGTCTACTCAATACCGCGAATTATTTTGCGCCATTGCAAACCATGGTGGCACAAGCGGTAGAAGAGGGCTTTGTGAGTGGCAGTGATGCGGCTCAATTGCTGTGCGCCAATGATCCCATCGAGCTGATTGAGTTATTGCAAAGTAAACCTTCTCGTCGCGCAGGTGAATGGTGGAAAACTTAACGCATGCTTTACCCAGTGATGCCAAGCGGGCTGCGGCACTGATTTATCAGTCAGATGCGCCTTTTTATGACTATTGGTTTGCCTTGCCGCCTGAATTGGTGGTGCTCAATTTAGCGCAACTTTGGCAAGCTGAAACCGGCAGTTACAGCTATCGAAACGCGCAAGTGTTGCGTAATAGCGACGATGAGCTGATTGCCTTGGTGTTTCATTATTCGGCAGGTTTTGGTGCGCAATTGCAAGTGAGTGATGCGTTTGAATTAGGTACTTTAGCGCTCGACTTACAAATTTTGCAGGATCGCCAATCGCAGCTGGATTTTTTATTCCCACATGTACCTAAAAACGCGTGGTATTTGCGCACGATTGCTGTGCATCCGGATTGTCGTCGCCAGCACTTAGGCGAGCGCATGTTGGCGCAAGTTTGTATGGCGGCTCGCCAAGCGGGTTATTTTAGCCTGCATTTGGATGTCGACAGCGCCAATACGGCAGCGGTGCGCTTTTATCAGCGCTATGGCTTTGAAGTATTAGTTGAATCGACGGTGCAGCGCTTGGCGATGTTTAAGCTACCGGCGAGCTTTCGAATGATAAAAAAATTAAACCTCGGCCATGAGCTTGCCACGGCCGATAGCTTGAACGACTAAGGATGACGATGTTGACGCTTGCCCCCGAATATATCCGCGCGATTGCGCCGTATCAACCTGGTAAACCGGTTGCTGAACTGGCGCGTGAAATGGGGCTTGATCCCGCCCAAATCGTTAAACTAGCATCGAACGAGAACCCACTGGGCATGGGGCCTAAAGCCCGCGCGGCAGTTGAACAAGCAATCGCTGACTTAGCGCGCTATCCCGATGGCAATGGCTTTGAGCTCAAAGCTAAAATCGCCGAAAAATACCACGTAGCCAGCGAGCAAATTGTGTTGGGCAATGGCTCGAACGACGTGCTGGAATTGATCTCACATGCCTTTTTGCAGGCGGGTGATACTGCGGTGTACTCCGAATACGCATTCGCCGTCTATCCTTTGGCCACACAGGCCATGGGGGCGACAGGACTGTGCGTCAAGGCGCTTGATTACGGCCATGATTTAGACGCCATGCGCGCTGCCATTTTGCCCAGCACTAAAATCGTTTGGATTGCTAATCCGAACAATCCCACGGGTACCTTGGCGCGCCCGGGTGATTTGATTGAATTTTTAGAGTTATGCCCAAGCCATGTGCTGGTGGTGCTCGACGAAGCGTATACCGAGTTTTTACCCGCCGCCAAACGTAGTGATTCGATTGAATGGCTAAAAAAATTCCCGAATTTAATCGTCGTTAGAACCTTCTCCAAAGCCTTTGGTTTGGCGGGTTTACGCGTTGGTTTTGCGCTAGCCAGCCCTGAAATCATTGATATGCTCAATCGCGTTCGCCAAGCGTTTAACGTTAATAGTTTGGCACAAGCCGCAGCGACTGCTGCGCTGGACGACGAGGCTTTTTTACAAGAGTCGGTTCGGATCAATAACCAAGGTATGCAGCAAATCACTGCTGCATTTCGCCAAATGGACATTAGCTTTATTGAGTCAGCCGGTAACTTTGTGACTTTCCATTGTGGCGACGCGCGGATGCTCAATCAATTTATGCTCGAACGTGGGGTGATTGTGCGGCCATTGGCGGGCTACGGCATGCCCAATAGCCTACGGGTGTCGATTGGCTTGCCCGCTGAAAATGCGCGTTTTATTGAAGTCCTGCAGCAAGCAATGAATGATTGATGGGGTATAGCCAGCTAGCTATCAAATTTTATGGCTTAGCTGGTAATACCTATGAATTTAACGCATCGGTTTAAAAACAACGCAGTCAGTCATCAATCGCGGCGGCGTTGGCGCAGAGAGTTTGGACAAGTTGTAATCAAACTGCCGACCGAACATCGCCTCGGTTATAATGGCGACAAAATAAATTACCTCGGGAGAGCACCATGTTCGGCAAAGATAATTGCTACGTTTCTGAATACACCCATTTTATTGAAGATGTTTTGGCAAAAAATCCAGAGCTCAAACAAGGCCAAATCGACGGCCGCGCTTTATTGTGGGATAAAGAACCCATCAATTTGGATGAACGCAGTCGAATTGATGCATCGACAGTGAATAAATAAATCGTTCGAGCGCAATAACAAAACCGCCTAATTTAGGCGGTTTTGTTATTGGGTAATACAGGCTTAGCAGCTTGGTAATAGAGTGTTTTTGACCCGAAGCAGATGCTCAATGAAATAGGTAGGTACGATTAGCGTAGCGTAATCGTACGCATGCCATTCCTCCGATTACGCTGCGCTAATCGGAGCTACGGTGCTGATGTTAAGTAGTTAAGAGAAATGCTTTTGACTCGTCATAGAGTTTGCTCAGCCAGCATTGCATTCGCTGGCAAGCCAGCTCCTACAAGTTCCAATCCCTTATTCGTGACCACTTAGTAGAGTAAATTTGGATTTTTAGATAAGTAGTCTCTTGCCCATATTGCAACTCTGTATCCACGTTTTTGATCGGATTTAATTTCGCCAGTGTCATGTAATATTTTACAAGATAGTAACCAATCAATACTTGGATTTGAAGGAGCCAAAAAGATCTGACGTTCATTGTTTGTAATGAAATTATTAAGAATTAGTTTGTCAGCTGGCTTTAGATTTCTTAGTATTTTTTCTAAACGTTGTAGCTGAAATTTTTCAGTAGTTATAGAGATAATCCATTCGCATAAATTAGATATTAAACTGAAAATAGATGCCGTAATTAGTACGGAATAAACAAGCAAACATTCAGTTTTATATTTTTTTACCCAGTTTGAAAGAGTTGAGTCTATTTCAAAATGTGCAATAATGAAAATTATGCTAGCTAATAGTAGTAAAAATTGAAATATTTTCTTAATTAAATTTAGGTTTAGATGATTCATGATTGTTCTGGTATAAAAGTCAGGTTAAAGGGAAAGATTAAATAAATATTTATTGAGCACACGTTGTCATATGACTTTACTTTTTAAATCGAAGTATTTTTCCAGTAGGTTGGGCTAAATGAAATGCAGCCCAACGTTTACCGCGATTGTTGGACTTGGCAAGTTCAGCGCCAACAAATTCAATTTCCGCTTCGGCCGATTACTGGCTATCCCTTATCCGCAATTTAACGCCATCAACCAACGCTAAATAAGAAATAGCCAAAAGATTTTATTTTTTAAACGCGCCCAGTATTTTTCCAACGATGGTCACAACGAGTAATGTCACTGCCCCAGCGATGACACCGGCAATCGCATTTAAAAATGACGGTGCTAATGCGGCCAGTACGCCGCCAATGACGGGGAGGGTACTGGTGCTGTGGGCTGCGGCTTCGATGAGGTGGTGAATGACCGGAATGCCGTGGGTGATAATGCCACCGCCGACCATAAACATTGCTAACGTGCCGACTACGGCTAACACGCGCATTAAGACCGGTGCGCCGGCGAGCAATAAGCGACCGATGCTGCGGCTAATTGCGTTGGCGTTGGGTTTTTGGCTGAGATAAAGGCCAGCATCGTCCATTTTCACTATGGCGGCGACCAAACCATACACGCCGACGGTCATGATGATGGCGATGCCGGTGAGCACGGCGACTTTGCTGCTAAAGCTGACGGCGGCCACAGTGCCAAGGGTGATGACGATGATTTCTGCTGAAAGCACAAAGTCGGTGCGAATTGCACCTTGGATTTTTTCTTTCTCAAACGCGACCAAATCGATTGCAGGGTTGTTCACTGCATCGCTCAATGCCTGATGCTCGGCGGCGTCTTCAGCGTGCGTGTGCAAAAAAGGGTGGGCGATTTTTTCAAAGCCTTCAAAGCACAAATACAATCCACCCAGCATTAACAGCGGCATAATCAATGGAATATTGATGCCATTGGCGCGCAATTGGTCTTCGATAAAGCTAATTAATAGTGCAGCAGGCACCAAAATCAGTTTGTTTTTGAATGAGCCTTTGGCCACCGCCCAAACGACGGGCAGTTCGCGCTCGGCGCGCACACCAGAGACTTGTTCGGCATTGAGCGCGAGATCGTCACCTAATACGCCGGCGGTTTTTTTAGCGGCGACTTTGGTCATCAGCGCCACGTCATCGAGCACTGCGGCGATGTCATCGAGTAATACTAAAAGGCTAGTTCCGGCCATGGTTTAATCCAGCTGTAATTTGAGCGTTAATATACCCGAAGTTGGCGTAATTCTCGATTGACTGATCTGATTTTGGCCAAAAAAAAGCCAGCGCGAACGCTGGCGATGGGAAGTGCGGCATGCTTAGCAGCAGAATAAGCCTTTGCTGCTAAATTGGGCGCGCACGCGCTCGACCATTTCTTGGCTTGGCGGGCGAGTGTCGGTCAGTTCGTATTTCATGCCCAGATCAACCCATTTGTTTTCGCCCATTTTATGAAAGGGCAAAATTTCCACGCGTTCAATCAAGCCCGGTGCTCGGGTATTGAGATCACTTAAGTAATTGGCTAGGCCGGCAACATCTTGCTCATCGTCGCTAATGCCGGGTACCAAGACATAGCGAATCCACAGTTTCTTTTTGAGGTGAATCATGCGTTCCGCAAATTCCAGTGTGGGCTGTAGCGGCTTGCCTGTGAGTGCTTCGTATTTAATTGGATCAAATTGTTTGATGTCGAGTAGTACTAAGTCGATATTGTCGAAGTATTCATCCGGTAAGTGCGCCGCCAAAAAGCCTTGGGTATCGAGTGCCGTATGCACTTTAAGCTCGTTTTTGACTCGGCGGAAAATCTCGCCAACAAAATGGGCTTGCATCAAAGGCTCGCCGCCAGAAATAGTCAGACCACCCGCGATGCGTAAAAAGCTGGCGTATTTGGCAATCTCAGCAACGATGGCATCGACAGTGTATTGCTTGCCGTTGTGTAATTTCCATGTGTCAGGATTGTGGCAGTACAAGCAGCGAAATTGGCAGCCGCTAACAAATAGCGCAAAGCGCATCCCCGGGCCATCAACGGCGGCGCCGGTTTCAATTGAATGGATATAGCCGTATTGATTGCCGTCGGCATCAAAGGCGGCAGGGACGATTTCGCCTGCAGGTTTGTCGAGTGCCATGATGATTTCCAGTGGTTTTTTTAGTTTTAAGGTTTTTATCGATTACATGTAAAAACGGACCGCAGGCGATGCCTTGCGATCCGTGTTTGCGCTAGATTTCAATCAGCATTTATCGTGGAAAGTGCGATTGATTACGTCTAGCTGCTGCTCGCGAGTCAGTTTAACAAAGTTCACTGCATAACCCGATACGCGCACGGTTAGTTGTGGGTATTTGTCTGGGTTGGCCATTGCATCTTCGAGTGTTTCTTTGTTTAAAACATTCATGTTCAAATGAAATAATTGAGCCATTATTGCCGTCCTCTTAGGTATGTGCTTGTAGCTATGATTAGCTGATGCTTGCATGGCAATACCCTTTAGGATGTTGTCATGATTCATAACTGCAAGAATGTGAATTAAAAGTAGCGTGCCTGCGTGATGTTGATTTTAAGTGCTACTCAAATCAGCATCACCAGGCGGCGCTACGCATTCTTAGCACTTAGCGTGGAAAGTCCGGTTGATCACGTCCATTTGCTGTTCGCGAGTCAATTTAACAAAGTTCACCGCATAGCCTGAAACACGAATCGTCAATTGCGGGTAGTTTTCTGGATGTTCAACCGCATCGAGCAAGGTGTCTTTATCCAATACATTCATGTTCAAGTGGAACAATTGGTCCATTTGTTCATCAATCGCATCGGTGGTCATGCAAGTTGAGCATTCTTCGCCGTGTGGGCCAAACAAACCGTCAATCGATGCTGCCAAGGTTTTAACGCGGTCTGCTGCGTTGTGGCCTAAAGCGTCTGGTGTCATTGATGCAGTCCAAGACACACCGTCCAGTGCTGATTCGTATGGAATTTTCGATACAGAGAAACCTGCAGCGATAAAGCCATTGGTATCACGACCATTCATCGGGTTTGCACCTGGCGAGAATGGGGCACCTGAACGACGACCGTCAGGGGTGTTACCAGTTTTTTTGCCGTAAACCACGTTCGAAGTGATGGTCAATACCGATTGAGTTGGCATTGAATCACGGTAGAACACCGGTTGCGCTTTGATTTTTTCCATAAACGCAGTCGACAACCAAACAGCGATATCATCAGCGCGATCATCGTTGTTACCGTAAGCTGGGTATTCGCCTTCGATTACATAATCCACGGCTAAACCAGCTTCGTTACGTTTGATATGCACTTTAGCGTGTTTCACTGCTGACAATGAGTCAGCTGCTACGGATAGACCCGCGATACCGCAAGCCATTGTGCGCAAGATGTCACGATCATGCAGGGCCATTTCAATACGCTCGTAAGCATATTTGTCGTGCATGTAATGGATTGAGTTCAGCGCAGTCACATAAGTTTTTGCCAACCAATCGAGCATTACATCGTATTTGCTCATCAATTCGTCGTATTCAAGTACGTCGCCAGTAATTGGGGTGAAGCCTTTAGCCACCACTTTACCGGTTTTTTCGTCCACGCCGCCGTTGATCGCGTACAACATGGCTTTAGCCAAGTTCACACGAGCGCCAAAGAATTGCATTTGCTTACCAACGCGCATCGCTGAAACGCAGCAGGCAATCGCGTAATCGTCGCCCCATTTTGGTTTCATCAAATCGTCGTTTTCGTATTGGATCGCAGACGTGTCGATCGATACTTTCGCGCAGAATTCTTTAAAGCCTTGTGGGAAGGCAGTTGACCACAATACGGTCAAGTTAGGTTCTGGTGCTGGGCCAAGGTTGTACAGTGTGTTCAATACACGGAAGCTGGTTTTGCTAACCAAAGTGCGGCCATCTTCACCAGTACCACCGATTGATTCAGTCACCCAAGTTGGGTCGCCAGAGAATAGATCATCGTATTCTGGGGTGCGCAAGAAACGCACGATACGCAATTTCATCACCAGATGGTCGATCAATTCTTGCGCTTGAGCTTCAGTCAATGTGCCTTCAGCAAGATCGCGCTCGAAGTAAACGTCAAGGAAGGTCGAGATACGACCGATCGACATTGCAGCGCCATTTTGCTCTTTTACTGCAGCCAAGTAGCCGAAGTACAACCTTTGCACCGCTTCTTGAGCTGTGTTGGCTGGCTGAGCGATATCAAAGCCATATTTCTTGGCCATGATTTTGAGTTCGTTCAGTGCTTTGATTTGTTCTGATAATTCTTCACGCAAGCGAACAACGCTTTCAGTGAATGGAACGTTGTCGAGTTCAGTTTTTTCGCGTTTTTTGTCGGCAATCAAGAAATCAACACCGTACAAAGCTACACGGCGATAGTCACCAATAATACGGCCACGGCCATAGGCGTCTGGCAAACCAGTAATCACGCCCGAGCTACGGCAAGCCATGATTTCTGGTGTGTAAACGTCAAATACCGCGTTGTTGTGGTCTTTACGATATTTAGTAAAGATCTCTTTGATTTCTGGGTTCATTTCAAAATGGTAAGCCTTGAGGCCGTTTTCAACCATTTTCAAGCCGCCATTTGGCATAATAGCGCGGCGTAAAGGCGCATCAGTTTGCAAACCAACGATGGTTTCCAAATCTTTATTGATGTAACCAGCGCCGTGGGCGGTGATGGTTGAACCAAATTGTGCAGAAACTTCGAGCACACCGCGTTTGCGCTCTTCTTTGAGCAAGACTGATAGTTCAGTCCACAATTGAGTCGTGCGTTCAGTCGGGCCGGCTAGGAAAGAATCATCACCCACATATGGTGTGTAGTTCGCTTGGATAAATTCACGAACCAATACTTTATTCTGCCATTCGCCAGCGCTAAAACCGCGCCAAGCTGTCAATTGCAAGTTGTCTTGAGGTGCATTCATTTGGGTGAGACTCCTTTGTGGCGATGTCTGTTGGACCATCTTTAAGCCGAATTTTCAGTTGCTAACTGAAAAGAATGTCGCTGTTGCCAGATAGGGCAAACAGCAGCAAGTTTTATTAAGGCATCGTAACAATAATGCAATTTCAAAAATTGATTTAGATCAGTTTTAAAAATATGTTATTGAATATTTTCAACTACATAAGACAATGACTTTATTGTTGCGACGCAGTAAAGTTTGCATTGCAAACCTCACTTTCATGACAATATCTTATGCCTTTGAGGCGCCGAATGGAATGTAAAAATTGGCAAAATGGACTGATGGGTGATGTAAAAATTTGACGTAGGTCAAGTTTAAAAGATAAACAAGACGTAGAAATTTTTTGAAAAAATGCTTAGAAATTTTATGGGTGGTATGTCTCGCTAGCGCATTATTTATATGTACTAGCGAGGTATACCTAGAAGCGTGGTTCGGCCGACTGTGGACCAAGCCAGTTACGCAAATCATTCAGTAATTCATCGCGCAAAATGACTCGCCACGCATGGCCTAGCGTCATTTGACATTGCGCGTTGCTATTTTGGTAGTCAACCTCGACCGCGCAGCCGTGATCGGCCGCATGCGGTTGCAAAATTTGCTTGAGCTTGTCGGCGTCGCCTTGTTGCCCCAAATTGATTTTGAGTGCACGCGCAAAGTGGCTACGCGCCTCAGCTAAGTCAAATACCCGATCGGCAATAATCCGTTGCCCGCCCGAAAAACGATCTTCCGACACCTTCGCTTCGATGACTAATAAAGTGTCTTCTTTGAGCTTGGTGCGATTGGCTTCAAACGACTCGGAATACAACGTGAGTTCCACTTTGGCATGGCCATCATCGAGTTGCAAAAAACACATCCGGCCGCGATCGCCATTTTTAATTCGCATGCCAGCCACAATCCCAGCAATAAATTGCGGCTCGCGCTGGTTATTGAGTCGATCGAGTCGGGTGCGAATCAAGCCTTTAATCGGTCTGGCGTGCGCATCAAATGGGTGGCCAGAAAGATAAAATCCGAGTGCTGATTTTTCTTCTGCCAGTTTGATTTTGTCGTCCCACAGCGGCGCATCAAGGTGTTCGATTTGCGGTGCGGCAGCGGGTTCTAGCATGTCGAACAAGCTAATCTGATTGGCATTGGCGATTTCAGCTTCGGCCACGGCCATCGCTTGCTCAACATTGGCCATAATGCGCGCGCGATTCGGTTCGAGCGCATCAAAAGCGCCGCCACGAATCAAGGCTTCGAGAACGCGTTTATTGACTTCTTTTTTGTCGGTTCGGCTGCATAAATCGTAAATATCTTTAAATGGCCCGTTGGCAGTGCGCTCGGCGACAATCATATTCACCGCGCTTTCGCCAACGCCTTTAATCGCGCCTAAGGCATAACGAATTTGTTTTTTACCTACCGGCACGAAGCGATAAAAACTTTCGTTAATATCGGGCGGCAAGATTTCAAGCTTGTTTTTTTTGTTTAAGCAATCGTCGTAAAACACTTTGAGCTGGTCAGTATTGTCCAACTCGGACGACATCGTTGCCGCCATAAAGGCCGCAGTATGATGCGCTTTGAGCCAAGCCGTGTGGTATGACACCACGGCATACGCCGCGGTATGCGACTTATTAAAGCCGTACTCGGCAAACTTGGTCATCAAGTCAAACAAGGTTTCGGCGAGCTTTGGATCGTAGCCTTGCTTGGCGGCCCCTTCGGCAATGGTTTCCCTATGCTTAGCCATTTCTTCAGGCTTTTTCTTACCCATTGCACGGCGCAGCATATCGGCGCCACCGAGCGTGTAGCCGCCGATAATCTGCGAAATCTGCATCACCTGCTCTTGGTACACGATGACGCCGTAAGTCGGCTCCAAGCATTTTTCAAGGTCAGGATGGAAGTAATCGGGCGCTTCGAGCCCTTTTTTACGATTAATAAAGGTGTCGACCATGCCCGAGCCGAGTGGCCCCGGACGATATAGCGCCAATACCGCAATAATGTCTTCAAAACGATCGGGCGCAAGCTTTTCGAGCAAGCGCTTCATACCGTCCGACTCGACCTGAAACACGCCGGTGGTATTGGCGTCGCGGAACACCTGATATGCGGCTTGATCGTTAAAGCCCAGACTCATTAAGTCCAGATATTCGCCGGTTTGGTTTTTGATGTATTGCAGTGCAAGTTCGATAATCGTGAGATTTCGCAAACCCAAAAAGTCGAACTTTACCAAGCCAACGGCTTCAACGTCGTCTTTGTCGAGCATCGACACCGGCGAGGCATCATCGCCCGACGCTTGATACACCGGGCAAAAATCAGTGATTTTATTCGGTGCAATCAATACGCCACCGGCATGCATACCGATATTGCGCGTTAAGCCTTCGAGTTTTTTTGCTAGCTCCCACAGCTCTTTAAGTTCTTCTTCGCGCTCAACGCGCTCAGCGAGTTCTGGCACCATTTCCAGCGCATCGTCCAAACTGTATTGCTTGCCGGGCGCAGCAGGAATCAGTTTGGATACGCCGTCACAAAACATATACGGCAAATCGAGCACACGACCAACGTCGCGTACCACCGCTTTGGCGGCCATCGTACCAAAAGTCGCAATTTGGCTCACGGCATCTGCGCCGTATTTTTCACGCACGTATTCAATCACGCGCCAGCGATTTTCTTGGCAGAAGTCGATATCAAAGTCGGGCATTGAAACGCGTTCTGGATTCAAAAAGCGCTCAAAAAGTAGCGCATACGCGGTTGGATCAATATCAGTAATACCCAGGCTGTACGCCACCAAGGAGCCTGCACCCGAACCACGGCCCGGCCCGACTGGGCAGCCGTTGACTTTGCCCCAGGCGATAAAGTCGGCAACGATCAAAAAGTAGCCGGGGAAACCCATATTAATAATGGTGTCGGTTTCAATTTTGAGTCGCTCGTAATAACGAGGACGTTCTGCTTCGCGTGTTGCTTCGTCGGGGTATAGCTGTGCAAGGCGCATCTCTAAGCCGCGCTTAGCCTCATACACCAAGAAATCATCCAGCGTCATGCCTTCAGGCGTTGGGAAGGGCGGTAAGACGTTTTTACCCAGCACGATTTCAATATTGCAGCGCTGTGCAATCGTCACCGTATTGGCGAGCGCTTCGGGCACATCGGCAAACAATTCCTGCATTTGCGCCGTGGTTTTAAAGTATTGTTCTTCGGTGAAATCTTTCGGGCGACGTTTGTCGTTCATGACAAAGCCCGCCGAAATACAAGTGCGCGCTTCGTGCGCTTTAAAATCGTCCGGATCCATAAATTGGATCGGGTGCGTTGCGACTACTGGCAGATTGAGCTCTCCGGCCAAATCGAGCTGGCGCTGCAAGCTGGTTTCGCAAGCGGCGGTGCCGGTGCGTTGAATTTCGAGGTAAAAACTATCCGGGAACTGCGCCGCCCACCACTGAGCAGCGGTGCTGGCGAGCTCTGGATTGTTCGCCAAAAACTGCTGGCCGATTTCGCCCAGCTCGGCGCCAGATAGTGCAATTAACCCGCTATTGTCCCCGCTGGTAAACCATTCTTTTTTAAGCTCGCCCCGGCCGCGATATTGATTGTCGCGAAAAGCCATCGTGATTAGCTCGCACAAACGGCCATAGCCAGCGCGATTTTTACAAATCAGCAGCGTGCGAAATGGTTTGTCGCGGTTATCTGGGTTTTCGATCCACGCATCCAAGCCGATAATCGGTTTAATCCCCGCATTGCGGCAGGCTTTGTAATGCTTCACCAGACCAAATAGATTCATTAAATCCGACATGCCAAGCGCCGGCATTTTGTCGGCTTTGGCGCGTTTAACGGCGTCATCCAGACGAACGATGCCGTCAGAAACTGAAAACTCGGAATGGAGGCGAAGATGGATATAGGCAGGTGCGTTCATTCGCGCATTTTATCATTTCTTGCGCTGATTCAGGCTGCTACCCTTCATTAAGCGTGAATAAGGCCGATAAAATAACCGTTATGGCAAAAAAGGGGTGTTGTAATGAGTGACAGCATGGTGAATGCAGCCAGTAGTGCCAGCGCCAACAATCCAGTTCCATTGGTGATGCTGCGCAAAAGTTTGGATCTGCAGGCGCAAAGTACGCTCAGCTTGCTGCAAGCGATTCCGCAGCCAGCGACCGTTAATCCTGCGCATTTGGGGCAAAATGTAGATGTAAAAGCTTAGGGTATATCTGTCTAAGCGAATTAATGAATAGGCTCTGTGCCTATACATAAAAAAAGCCATTCCGAGATTCGGAATGGCTTTTTGTTTGTCGGGGAAGGCGACGTGCAACTTAAGGCAGTATCAGTGCAAAAGTGCTATGGCAAAACGTTAACGCCACCGGCAGTACTTTCGTCCGACAAGACGAGGCAACGCAGCCAGAATACTTTTGCCCATTTACTCAAAATGCATCATGCCGTCTTTGGCGTCGACATGAATGGTGTCTTTCGCGGCAAAATCACCATTGAGTAGCCGTTTGGCCAAAACGTTTTCCAGCTCACTTTGGATGGCGCGTTTTAATGGCCTTGCGCCATACACCGGATCAAAGCCCGCTTCGGCGATCAAATCAAGCGCAGCATCGGACACCGTGAGGCCGATTTCCATTTGTGCCAAACGCTGGCTGAGCTTATCGAGCTGAATGCGCGCGATGTGGCGAATTTGTGCTTGGCCCAAACCATGGAACACCACCACTTCGTCGATTCGGTTAATAAACTCAGGGCGGAAATGCGTTTTAACCTCAGCCATCACCGCCATTTTAATGATTTGATAGTCCGCATCGGCCAAGCGCTGGATATGATCGCTCCCCAAGTTGGACGTCATAATCACCACGGTATTTCTAAAGTCTACCGTGCGACCTTGTCCATCAGTTAAGCGGCCATCATCCAATACTTGCAGCAAAATATTAAATACGTCGGGATGCGCTTTTTCGACCTCGTCGAGCAAAATCACGCTATACGGTTTACGCCGTACCAGCTCGGTGAGGTAGCCGCCTTCCTCGTAGCCGACATAGCCCGGTGGCGCACCAATCAAACGCGCTACCGAGTGTTTCTCCATAAATTCGCTCATATCGATGCGTATCATATGGTCTTCGGAATCAAATAAATAATTCGCCAGCGTTTTGCACAGCTCGGTTTTACCCACGCCAGTTGGCCCCAAAAATAGGAATGAGCCATAAGGGCGATTCGGGTCGCCAAGGCCAGCGCGTGAACGACGGATCGCATCAGACACCAAGCGCACCGCTTCGTCTTGGCCGACCACGCGTTGGTGCAAGACGGCTTCCATATGCAGCAGTTTTTCACGTTCGCCTTGCAGCATTTTGCTCACCGGAATACCGGTAGCGCGGCTAACGACTTCGGCGATTTCTTCAGCGCCAACTTGGGTGCGTAATAGCCGAGTTTTACCTGCGGTTTCGCTGGCGTTTTCGCTGGTTTCTGCCGCTTTGAGCTTGGCTTCGAGCTGCGGCAATTCACCGTATTGCAATTCGGATGCTTTATCCCACTCGCCGGCGCGGCGAGCGGTTTCCATTGCGGTTTTAACGTGCTCGATTTCTTCGCGAATCGCTTGAGTGCCCAGCACGCTGGCTTTTTCGGCTTTCCAAATTTCATCGAGATCAGAATAGTCTTTGCCCAATTGCGCAATTTCTTCCTCGATGAGCGCCAAGCGTTTTTTACTGGCCTCGTCTTTTTCGCGTTTAACCGCTTCACGCTCGATTTTGAGCTGAATAATCCGCCGATCGAGTTTGTCCATCACTTCGGGCTTAGAGTCGATCTCCATCTTGATTTTGGCCGCAGCTTCGTCGATCAAGTCGATGGCTTTATCTGGCAAGAAGCGGTCGGTGATGTAGCGGTGCGACAATTCCGCCGCCTCCACAATCGCCGGATCGGTGATTTCAACACCGTGATGGATTTCGTACTTTTCTTGCAAGCCGCGCAAAATCGCAATGGTGGCTTCAACACTCGGTTCGCCCACCAGTACTTTTTGGAAACGCCGCTCAAGTGCCGCGTCTTTTTCAATGTATTTGCGGTATTCATCCAGCGTCGTCGCGCCAAGGCAATGCAATTCGCCGCGCGCTAGGGCGGGCTTGAGCATATTGCCAGCATCCATCGCGCCTTCGGCTTTACCGGCGCCAACCAGCGTATGTAATTCATCAATAAAGACGATAACTTGGCCGGCTTCTTTTTCCAGTTCACCGAGCACCGCTTTGAGGCGTTCTTCAAATTCACCCCGGTATTTAGCGCCAGCCAAGAGAGAAGCTAGATCCAAAGCCAATACCCGCTTACCTTTAAGCGATTCTGGTACTTCGCCATTGATAATGCGCTGCGCCAAGCCTTCAACAATCGCGGTTTTACCCACGCCCGGCTCACCAATGAGGACCGGGTTGTTTTTGGTACGGCGTTGCAACACTTGGATTGCGCGGCGGATTTCATCGTCGCGACCAATCACTGGATCAAGCTTGCCTTGCCGAGCGCGTTCAGTTAAATCAAGGCAGTATTTATTCAGTGCTTCACGCTGTTGATCGGCCTCGGGATTATCCACACCGTTGCCGCCGCGAACGGCATCCACGGCCGCTTGAATCGCTGCTTTATTGCCGCCATGGTCTTTGAGCAGGCGAGCGGCTTCGCCTTTGTCGTCACACAGCGCGAGCAAAAATAAATCGCTAGAAATAAATTGATCGCCGCGTTGCATCGCTGCTTTATCGGTTTGATTCAATAAGCGAGTCAGGTCTTTGCCAACGGTGAGATCGCTATCGCCACCGGATACTTTGGCGATACGCGCAAGCGAGCCATCGAGCGCGCTGTGTAGCGGTTGCACATTAACACCGGCGCGTGCCAGTAGTGCGGCGGTACCTGAATCGGTGTCATTCAGTAGCGCCAGCAGTAAATGTTGTGGTTCGATATAAGCATTGTCGTTCAGGTTGGCGATGCTTTGTGCATCAGCCAATGCCTGTTGGAATTTGGTGGTGAGTTTGTCAAAACGCATCTTTCAATCTCCAAAAAAGTGAAACGGTATACGAGTTAAATTGCAGCGCTTGTAATTTAATCAATAGGAAGCACTGCGGAAATATTGACAAATTAGCGATGTTTTACCCTAAGTGCGCTGTTGCTGCGGGTCTGTGCGAAACGGTACTGAAGAATTTATTTAGATCGATTGTTTTTCTGACTTTGTTATAGCCCGAGTGTGCCGTTTGCAAAGCCAGAGGCTGCGATTGCATGGCGTAGTCGGCAGCGGGCATAAAAAAACCGCCAGCAAGCTGGCGGTTGTTGAGTGCTAACCCAGATTAAGTTCGCACACAATCCATATAGTAGCGCGTTACGCCGCTAGTGGTTTCAGCGACTAGACCGTGGATATAAGTCTCAAAGCCGGGGAATTTCTGGTTGAAATCACGAGCGAATTTTAAGTAATCAACGATGGTTTTGTTGAATACTTCACCTGGAATCAATAGCGGAATGCCTGGCGGATATGGCGTGAGCATCACCGCAGTAATGCGGCCTTCCAAGTCGTCAATCGCTACGCGATCAAGTTCACGATGCGCCATTTTGGCAAATGCTTTGGCGGGTTTCATCGCCGGCACCATATCGGACAAATACATCTCGGTGGTTAAGCGAGCAACGCCGTGCTCTTTATAAATACCGTGGATTTGCTGGCAAAGATCACGCAGGCCAATGCGCTCGTATTGCGGATATTTAGCAATGAACTCGGGCAAGATGCGCCACAGCGGGGCATTTTTATCAAAGTCGTCTTTAAACTGCTGCAAGGCCGCCAGTAGCGTATTCCAGCGGCCTTTGGTAATGCCGATGGTAAACATAATAAAGAAGGAGTATAGCCCGCACTTCTCAACCACCACGCCGTGTTCAGCCAGATACTTGGTCACAATACTGGCTGGAATCCCTTGCGCGTCAAAGTCACCATTTAAATCCAAGCCCGGCGTTAAGATGGTGGCTTTGATTGGGTCGAGCATATTAAAGCCATCGGCAATTTCGCCAAAGCCGTGCCAATTATCGCCCGCTTTAAGCATCCAAGCGTCACGATGATCTAGACCTTCGTCGGTTAAATCGTCTGGACCCCAGACTGAGAACCACCAATCTTCACCGTATTCTTCATCGACTTTGCGCATGGCACGGCGAAAATCGAGTGCTTCCATTAAGGATTCTTCGACCAGCGCAGTACCGCCCGGCGCTTCCATCATTGCTGCCGCCACATCGCACGACGCAATAATTGAATATTGCGGGCTGGTTGAGGTATGCATCAAATACGCTTCGTTAAATAAATCGCGATCAAGCTGACGGTTTTCTGGGTCTTGCACCAAAATTTGCGACGCTTGGCTTAAGCCAGCCAGCAATTTGTGCGTGGATTGCGTTGAAAACACCATTGATTCTTTACAGCGCGGACGGTCTTCGCCAATCGCGTGATAGTCGCCATAAAACTCGTGAAAAGCCGCGTGTGGCAACCACGCTTCATCAAAATGCAGCGTATCGATTTCACCGTCGAGCATGCCTTTGATGTCTTCAACGTTATACATAATGCCGTCGTAAGTCGATTGCGTGATCGTCAAAATACGCGGTTTAAAGTTTGGATTTTCTAGCAGTTTTTCTCGCGCAAATGGGTTGTCCATCATTTTTTTGCGGATATTTTCTGGCGTGAATTCAGATTTTGGAATCGGGCCAATAATGCCGTAATGATTGCGCGTTGGCATCAAAAACACCGGTACTGCGCCCATCATCATGATCGAATGCAAAATCGATTTGTGGCAGTTGCGATCCACGACCACTACATCACCCGGCGCAACAGTAGAGTGCCAAACGATTTTGTTCGACGTTGACGTGCCGTTGGTGACAAAGAACAAATGGTCGGCATTAAAAATGCGCGCCGCATTGCGTTCAGACGCGGCAATCGGCCCGGTATGATCGAGCAATTGGCCGAGTTCTTCTACTGCATTGCAAACGTCGGCGCGCAACATGTTTTCACCAAAAAACTGGTGGAACATTTGCCCAACGGGGGATTTTAAAAACGCCACGCCACCCGAATGCCCCGGGCAGTGCCAAGAGTAAGAGCCGTCTTGTGCGTAATGGGTTAGCGCGCGGAAAAAAGGCGGCGCGAGGGTATCGAGATAGGATTTCGCTTCGCGAATAATATGTCGCGCCACGAACTCGGGCGTGTCTTCGTGCATATGAATAAAACCATGCAATTCACGTAAGACATCATTGGGAATATGCCGCGCAGTGCGCGTTTCACCGTAAATATAAATCGGGATATCTGGATTGCGGCGGCGAATCTCGGCGACAAAGCTGCGTAAGCTGGTTAAAGCTTCATGAGTTTCTTCAGCCGAGCCCGAGCCAAATTCTTCGTCGTCAATCGACAAAATAAAGCCAGCGGCACGACTTTGCTGCTGCGCAAAAGAGGTGAGGTCGCCATAACTGGTATAGCCCACCACATCCACACCCTCGGCCTCAATCGCCGCAGCCAGTTCACGAATACCGGAACCACTGGTGTTCTCGGTGCGAAAATCTTCGTCGATGATGACGAGAGGGAAGTAAAAGCGCATGTCAGTCCTTCGCTAAAAGTAAAAACGCCCCTGTCTGGGGGCAGGGGCGTAGTTTATATGATTTCTTGTGAATTTTATTAATATTCAGCGCTATAAAACCTGCCAATCTGTTGAAATACCATCCGTTGTTGATGTTGTTGGGGTGGTTACTTTTTCGGGTTGATTTGCTGTGGTCGCGGAGTGAATCGTTTTGCTTTTATAAATACGGCCAGAAAAGCTAACTAAATCATTAATTACATAAGGAGTTGCAACTAACCAAGGGGGCGCTGGCTCAGGACGAATTGAAGTCATTGTGACAATGTTTTGCATTTGTCCATTGCTGCCTTGCCAACTGACATCAATTTGAGCAGCAAAAGGGAGGCTACTTAAGTGTAAGTCGGGTGTTGCGGGAAAAAGACTACGTCGAATTGTGAAAGTTGTGGTCTTGTTTGTATAAATTGCGCATTTTGTTGCTGGTGTGTTTGGATCGCAATTGCCGAAGCTAATTGGCGTGGCGCCAGGAATTCCAGCATAACTAGTAGGTAGAGTGCGTAACTGAGGGTTTCGCACGATTTGCCGTAAATTATCGGCGACACCCTCAGCAAGTCGAATGGCGATTTGTCGGTCAGCGGCACTGCTTGTGCCTTGTATTAAAATTGCATTTAATTTGGCAAGAAATAAAGAGGATAAACCTAAAATAATGACTGCAATCATCACTTCGATTAAGCTGAAACCACGCTGATTTGTTTTCATCTTCTTCATTCGCCTTAAAAATCGATCCAAGAGTTTGAGCTTATTGTGGTGCCCTTAGGGTCGACTGGATTTAGTACTAGGGGTTTGTAGAAAACGTGAATTGCGCCTTTTGCATCGTGAGTTCCTGTTAAAGATCGTGCAGATGCAGGGCCGTATATTGAATCGGTAATTCCATCATTAAATAGTTGAGTAATGTCAGAGTCGTTTTTGTGGTTTGGAAATTGGTGAAAACCATTTAAATAAGTAGCTGAATTTCCAACGTCCCATTTGGATTCAATTGCAAGCGATCCTGTTATTGTCATTGCGCCATTTTGAAAAACGTTTGTAGCATAAACGAAGCCACTAGCAACGAGCGAACCAGTTACATTCCCTTCTACAATAACGATTGCTTTGCTTGATCCACTAATGGTGCAATTGTTGGCGTCGCCAGAAATCCAAATGACTTCATTATCTGTGACTGTTATTGGTCCAGTGCAATTGGGTAGTACTCTATTTGCTTTATTGTTTTTATAATCTGATTTACTTGAATTAAATATTTTTTCAAAAAGGTTGGTTTGCAAGCTTGTATCTTGCAATGGAGAGCAAGCACCACCTGCTGAACAGGTATAGACTGCTGAACCTTGATAATTATATGTGTCACCAAAAGCTACAGCACAAAGAGGTTTTGGGTCGGTTAGATACGTAGTGCCAACGTTAATTGAGCCACTGGAATCTGCGTAACCACCAATGGTGACTGCGGTATTGGGTAAATTTAAGCCACCAGCAATTGGAATTGTTCTCCTAATTTTAGCGTAGCTGTCGCTGTTATTGCCATTGTTTGTTAGTCCGGACTCTGAACCTGTCAATCCTTCGCTTGTAATGTAAAGTTTATTATTACTTAATTTTGCTTGCACGCGGTAAGCTAATTGGGGATTTACATTCGACAATGCTCCCAATAGTGGGAGCTCAGCCTTAAAATATTTGTCTGGAGCAAATTGTTGTTTGCTGCTATCAGAATAGGCGCTTGTAATTTCGTAGGGCATGTTTGAAGTTGCGGGAGCGCAACTGGCTGCTGAAGTCACAGAGTTTGTTTTTAAAATTACACCATCGCTTCCTGTCGAGTTAATTAAATCGATATCGGATTTTATTTGAGCATAAAAAGCATTAATACCCGCTTCCGCCGCTTGGTTCGCCATAATTCCTTGTGTATTGTTTATTACTGAACGTTGCAGTAATAAGCCACTGCGGTTGACATAAATTGTTGCAACGCCTGCAATTAAGGCCAACATAATTGTAACTAGTAATGCTGCAATTCCAATTTGTTTTGATCGGTTGTTGTAGTTAATTTTATTCATTTTATTTTTAGCCTAATTGAATTTGAATGGTCGATTGCGTAACTGCACCATTTCACTTGATTCAATAATTTTTGGATTCGCTGAGGTACTTGTCGGAAGGGTTCCTGAAATGCTTATTTTTACTTGATCGATTACTTCTGCTGCTGAATTAGCTACTGCAGCATTCGCTGCAAGGGCTTGGGCTGATGTAATACTTGCACCGTCGGCAATGCGAATCCAGCCGGAGCTGTATTCAAATTTAAGGGCGTCCGTACCTAGTTGAATGCTTTTTCCTGAAACTAATGGTGTCCAAGTCCCATTTGCCGAATCGCAACTTGTTGGCGCTGTTGTCGCAGTGGCTGAAGTAAGGAAGTCGATGCGGTTATTGGTGCTATCTAGGCGTATTCCTCTGATTTCATCGTTGCTAATCAGTCCATTTCCAGGTGGCAATAGAGGATCTGCATTGGTGTCGCTGTCATAGCGATAAACGATGCATGTTGTGCCGCCAAAGGTCCATATTTTACGGAAGGTTGTTGTAGATTTTGCGTTTTCGGCAATTTCTTCTACTGGCGTCATTACTGGGGAGCGATATCCAGAACGTCGAATTTCACGTGTTACTGTCGTTAAAATAGTTTGGAGTTCTTGCTGTGCTGCAGTGTTTTGTAATGTGTCTTTGCTACTACTTAAGCTTGCCAAAGCCATAGTTGCAGCTGCAGTGAGTAGTGCTAAGCTAATTGCCATTGCGACTAAAATTTCAATGAGTGAAATACCACTTTGATTTAATAGCGATTTTTTTAGCATGGAAGGTATCCGCCGATAGCTGGTTTTCCTGTTGGTATGCATATGGTGGTTAATCCAGTAACGCTAACTTGAGTATTTAATTGATAATTGCCAGATTCAAAGGTGACATATTGAACGGATGTATCTGTAGTAGCATTTGAAAAATTCAAAATTGGGTTTGCTGGATTGATTCGTGTGTTATTTAAATTGTTATTGGTTCCCGCTGCATTTTTAATTGCTTTTACTTTTGTTTCTTTGTAATTGCTAGAGAGCATATTTCGTAAATCACAAGGGTTTAATGCGGTGCAAGTTGCTTGTTGATCGCTACTCATAAGAGACCAGTTGGTGTCGCTAATACGTGTTGTTTGCAGAAAAATATTGGCATTACGTTTAATGGCTTCACTACGAGAAAATTGTATTAATGCAGCAAATTCATTAGCTACGCCAATTACACGTTTTCTTTGCATCCATTCCGTAAAGCTGGGAACGGCAATTGAAAGTAATATGCCTAATATTAAAAGTGTGATCATTAATTCTATTAAAGTAAAACCACGATTTTTAAAACATTTCATTTATTTACTCCAGCAGCTGGTTGGAGTAGCAGTTGTATTGCCATTGCTTATTGTCATCGTGAGTGTTTTGCAATTTGTATCTGAATTTTGTTGTTTTGTGCTATCGGCAACGGCGTTAATGCAATAGTTTGTACCGGTTGGTGTGCCTGTAGCATCTGTATTTGCCGCACAAGTTGTGCCTATTGTGAGTTTGTAATAAGTATTTTCACTCGTCATGTTTAGGCTGTTTGCGTCGCTTACTAAGGCTAAGCCGTTAGTGCTGCCAAAATTGTTGGTGTAAAGCGCGTTATTTGCCCGCCATTTTTCTTGCGCTTGCTGGATTTTGCTAATGGTCACTGTCGCATCAGTTCTGCGGCTTTTTTTGATGTATTCGCTGTAGCTGGGTACGGCGATGGCGGCCAGAATGCCGATGATGGCAATGACGATGAGCAGTTCAATCAAGGTAAAACCGCGGCTGCGATAAGAGAGCATGGTGTTTCCGATCAGATTGGATTTGTTATTGTGCTTTGATGGTACGGAGTTTTGCTTACGCGGGACAAGACCACTTTTCTTGTGTGGGAAGAGCGGTCTTATCTTGGCGATGAACGGTAGTTTGTTGTTGCTTACGGTTAACAACTCAACTAAGTGTTGATTTTTTTGTGCGCTGCACGATTCAGGCGGTCGTGAATAGCGAGCCATTCTGCGCCTTCTGGCGGGGTGACGAGCAAAAGTTGATCATAACCTTGACGGTCTAGCTGGCGCAGTGTGGCGTAGAGTTGCTGGGCGTAGTCGGCAGGATTATTCGGCATTGCATGCTCGATATACGCTGCATGGTCTTGAATATGCGAAGTGAGTAATACCACTTTCTTACCATTGGCGCTTTCTGTGGCTGCCAATTGCTGCATGCTAGCTAAGGGGCCGGTAATGAGCGGAGTACGTGGCGCGTAGTGTGAATCGAGCAAACCCGATACCCGTTGTTTGGCGGTGCTGCTGGTGCTGTGATGCTCAATTGCGTGCCCCAATACGGCTTCGATGGCGGCGCGTGAAATGCCACCCGGACGCAGTAGTTTGGCTTGATCACCCACTAGGCTAACGATGGTGGATTCAACGCCAACATCACAGGCGCCGCCATCCAAAATTAAACGCACTTGCTCAGTGCTAAATTCATGGCGTACATGCTCAGCGGTGGTGGGGCTAACGTGGCCAAATTGATTGGCGCTGGGCGCAGCGAGGCCGCCGCCAAATTGTACTAGTAATTCATGGGTAATCGGGTGCGCTGGCGCGCGCAGTCCGACAGTGTCTTGCCCGCCGGTAACGGCATCACTGACATGCGCTTGGCGCTCTAAAATCAGCGTTAACGGGCCGGGCCAAAATGCTTCGGCCAGTTGATACGCGCTATCGGGAATGTTCTGCGCCCAGTCCGCCAATTGCGCTACGCCGGCAATATGCACAATGACTGGGTGATCATTGGGGCGGCCTTTGGCGGCAAATATTTTGGCTACTGCGGCATCTTGACTGGCGTCGGCCGCCAAACCGTAGACGGTTTCCGTTGGGATGCCGACGAGTTCACCGGCACGGAGTAAGGCTAGGGCGGCTGAAAGATCGGCTGGAGAGGGCGCTAAGGTCATTTTGGTCTGGCTACATACTTTGGAATACGCTGATTATATCATTGCCCTTCATTCACGGTTTGCTTTAGCTCGGACTCGGTGAGATGGCGTTAATCGGCGCTGCTTCATGGCGCTCATTCGCGGTGCTTTTAACTGCTTGGCTGTCATCAGGCGATTGCTGACGCAAAAGCACAATGAGCCGGCGCTGCTCGATCAATGGTGGGATGTCGCTGGCTAGATTAATCGGGCGCTCTTCAGGTTTAAAGTCACTGGCTGGGCAGATGCCTGCCCAAGTATTACGGCCATTGTTTTTTGCGAGGTAAAGGCAGTAATCGGCAAGGCTGGCGGCGTATTCCCAACTACAGGCTTCGGGATGCTGAGCTATCCATGGGAAAAAAGCAAAGCCAACTGAGCAGGTGAGGCGAATGGGTTGGGCAGCATCAATATTAAAATGGTGATTTTCGACATCGGCTCGAATTCGCTCGACCAAAATCGGAAATTTATGCCGACTGACGTTGCTGGCCACAATTAAAAATTCTTCTCCACCCCAGCGCACCACGGTATCGCTATCGCGAGCGGCTTTTTGCAAAATTTGGGCAATTTGTTGCAACACCAGATCGCCCGCATGGTGGCCAAATTCATCGTTCACCCGCTTAAAATGATCAACATCAATCATTAATAAGGCCAAATCTTGGTTGGCGTGCTGATCGGGTTGATTTTTATGCTGATTAGCGCGATGCGCTTTCAAGGTACTGGCGCTCATGCCCTGCATCGTTGTTTCGAGAAAACGGCGGTTTTTGAGTTGGGTGAGTGAGTCAGTGTTACTTTGATCAAATAGCAAGGCATTGGCTTTATTGAGCTCTTGGGTGCGGGCTGCCACCATAATTTGCCGTAGTGGGCCGCCCACCCAGCGCGCCAGCCAAATGGCTAAGCCACCGGCAAGTCCAAATGTACCAACGACAAAAATAAAGATCATTTTCTCCATTTGATTGGCCATCAGGTGCTCTTGTTTCACGCGCTCGCTCAGCGACAGCACTTGCTGTTGAGTCATTTGTCTGAGGGCGTTAAGTACTTGATTGTATTTTTCTGCGGCATCACTAAGCGACAGATCTACAGCGTCGCGCCGAGCGGCTGGCGTGTCTTCAGACAAAATTTTGAGCACATCGCGCGAGGCATTGGCCCATGCGGCTAATGCTTTTTCAAACGCTGGCGGTGGGGCAATTTTGGCTTTATTTAAGGTGATGTATTGCTGCCAGAGCACATCGAGTTGGGCAAGGTGTTCGGCGTGTTTTTTTAGTGTTTCTTGTGCAGTGGGCGTTGCGGTTTGCATAAATAGTAGGCTGCGTTCAGCCAAAATAACTTGATGCATTTCGCTTTGCGCTTGCTCTAGTTTGAGTAGTGCCGGTACGTCTTGGGTGGCAACGGTTTGAAAGGTGGTGGTCATTCTCGCGAATGCCCAAATACCAACGCCACCGATCAGGCCCGTTAGCATGGCCAATGCGCCAAAGCTGATCATCAGTCTGGCCAATACCGAAAATCGATCTGTGCTGGTACTCATCATCGTCCCTTAATTGGCGAGCTTTTCGAGCTGTGACAAATTGATGCCGACCACTAATACGCCGATGGGTTTGCCGGCACTCAGTACTGGCACTGAGATTTGGATGGCGTAGGTTTGGGTAGACTCATCAAATTCAGGCTTGCCTTGCCATGCTTTTCCGGTGGTAAACGGTACGTCAAACTTGGCTTGCCCTTGATGGATATAGCTCGAGGTTTTTTCGATAAAGGCGACTTTTTCGCCCTTATCGGCCGACAAAAAAGCTTCGCTGATGGCGAGTTTGCTTTTGGCTTGCATCGATTTGAGGTATTGCGCTGCGGCATTGGTTTGAAACTCATTAATCAGCGCATCGCTGCGCCGAATGAGTTTCCATTTGGCGTTATCCATGCCGGGGATTGGGCCAATTTGGTTTTGTTTTTCCACCGCATGCTCAATGATTGGATTGGCAGCCCATGTGGCAATCAGGGTTTTTTGTTTATCGAGCTGACTTTGAATTGCCGGCGTCATCATGAATTCATTGGCATAGAGGCTGGCAGTGAACAATAGAAAAAGCATGCATAGCATAGATGCCGCTAATAATCTTACGTTTTTCATAACACCACCTTTCCGTTAGCTGGTTTTTGCCGCTTGATTCAAGGTTAGTGCATGTCTCTGGATTTTGCTCGAAGGCTTGCTGTTCAGCAAAGTGGCGTGGATTGAATAGAGACGAGTGAAAGGCAGGGGGAATTATTTATTTGCAGCGAGTTGGGTGGGTATATTTGGCTGAGTGAATATCTATAAAGTATTCAAGCAGATACCCATCAACAAAGTGATGCTCAGATGTCGTTAAGATGGATTTAAGTGCCAGCGGCACAGCTGCACAATGAATGCGCTCGTTAACAGATCATGGACTAGATGTTAATCAGGGCTGGTGCTGTAGCACCAACCCTGATGATTGTGCGGATTTGCCGTTCGCGGCGTGGCTTAGTAAATCGGCAATGCCATAAAGATTTTGATAATGATGGCGTTCAGAATATCGATAAAGAAAGCGCCGACCATGGGCACGACTATAAACGCTAAATGTGATGGACCAAAGCGATGCGTTACCGCTTGCATATTGGCAATCGCCGTTGGGGTAGCACCCAGACCAAAGCCGCAATGACCCGCCGCCAACACCACGGCATCATAATTTGATCCCATCACGCGGAACGTCACAAAGACTGCGTAAGCGGCCATGGCCATCGCTTGCACCGCGAGCAAAATCACCATCGGTAGCGCTAAATTCGCCAATTCCCACAGACGCAAACTCATTAAGGCCATCGCTAAAAATAGCGCCAAGCTGACGTTACCCAACACCGAAACTTCACGTTCAAACACTTGGTACCAGCCAAGGCCAGACAAAACATTACGCAGCACGACGCCGGTAAATAAAACGCAAACAAAGGTCGGTAATTCAAACGCAGTGCCCGATATTAGCCCAGCCAAAAATTGCCCGCCCGCCAAGCTCAAAGCAATTAAGGCCAGTGATTCAATAAATGAATTCACAGTAATCAGGCGCGTGGCTTGTGGTTCTTCAAAGCCGGTTGGCGCTTGATCTTGATTGTGCTCGGCGCCGGGTACTTTGACTTTACGCAGCAAAAATTTGGCCACTGGGCCGCCAATTAGGCCGCCTAATACCAAGCCAAACGTGGCACATGCCATTGCCAATTCGGTGGCACCTTGAATGCCAAACTGCTCGCTAAACACCGAGCTCCATGCCGCTCCCGTGCCGTGACCACCCGACAGCGTGACTGAGCCAGCCAGCAGTCCTAAATGACCATCCAGCCCCAGTAAATTGGCCAAGCTAATGCCGATGATGTTTTGCATTAGGAGCAAGCCAGCGACGACGCACAAAAATTTAAGCATCACGCTGCCGCCCGCTTTGAGGCTGGCTAAATTGGCCGACAAACCAATGGTGGCAAAAAAGGCCAACATTAAAGGCGTTTGCAATGAGGTATCAAATTTAACGGTCACGCCAGCGACTTGCTGCGCAAATAGCATCAATAACGCCACCACCAAACCACCGGCAACAGGCTCGGGAATAGTGAAAGCTTTTAGCGGCGCTGTTTTTTCGACCAGAATTCGACCAAATAGTAAAACAAGTGAGGCAGCAACTAAGGTGCCGTAGCCACTAATCGTAATCATAAGGTTTTCCTAAGTAATGCCCATGTGGAATGTGGCGCTGTAAGAATAAGGGCGGCACAATTGTGTCGCCTATTACCGGTAATTACAATGTGGCACGGTGTTAACTATTTCGCTTTACAATTCAAGCGCTAACAGTTCAGCAACGGTTTGCCGACGGCGAATTTGCCGGATTGCATCGCCATCGATCAACACTTCAGCGATCAGCGGGCGGGTATTGTAATTGGACGACATGCTGGCACCATAAGCGCCGGTGTCGTGAAAAACCACCCAATCGCCGATTTGAGCGCTAGGCAGTAAACGCGGCTCAACCACGCCGCCTTCGGCTTGGGTAAACACGTCCCCTGACTCACACAAAGGGCCGGCCAAGACGGTGGGGCGCAGTGCGCCATCGGCTGGCGTACCATCAGCACGCAAAATGCTGATTTCATGATAACTGCCATACATCGCAGGGCGCATCAGATCAGAGAAACCAGCGTCGACCAAGACAAAATGATTGCTACCCACGTCTTTTTTGGCGCGTACTTCGGCAATTAACTGTCCACTTTCTGCAACTAAAAACCGACCCGGCTCGATTTCTAAATGCACTGGATGCCCTAAAAAGGCGGCAATCTCTTGGCGTGCGGCGTCCCATAAATGAAAGTAATGCGCGGTATCAATCGGCTCGCCGCCGACTTGGTAAGGAATCGATAAACCGCCGCCGGCTGAAATCGCCCGAATATCGCGGCCGGACTGCTTTACTTGCGCCACCATCGCCGCGCAAACGTCTTGCAAATGGCTGTAATCCACGCCAGAACCAATATGCATATGCAGACCAACTAAATCGAGTTGGTACTTTTCGATCAAGGCCAATGCTTCGGGTAGTTGCTCATGCCAAATACCGTGCTTGCTTTGCTCGCCACCGGTATTGGTTTTTTGGCTATGGCCGTGGCCAAACCCAGGGTTGATTCGTAACCAAACGCGGTGTCCTGGATGCGCCTCGCCCAGTTGCTCTAGCATTTGTGGGCTACCGCAATTGACTTGAATATCTAGTTCAACCACGCGGGCCAAGGTGGCGCGATCGAGTAAATCGGCGGTGAACACAATATCGTCGGCATCGACACCGGTGGCAAAGCCGGCCGCAATCGCACGCTCGATTTCACCAAGCGAGACCGAGTCGACTTTCACGCCTTGCTCACGCATCAATTTTAAAATGTGAATGTTTGAGTTGGCTTTTTGCGCAAAACGAATGGTGTCAAACGCTTTGAGCTGGCCAATGCGCTGGCGAATCGTCGCCGCGTTGTAAGTCCATGTTGGGGTAGAAAATTCGGCGGCAATGCTGCAAATTTGTTCGGCGTTCAGCGCTTTCATGGGTTTTCCAGTGGGTTTAGCAAGACATAAACAGCAACAAAGTCGCACAAATGGGCGGCAACTCAGCGCTTTGGTTGGCATTTTTATGCTGGCTATTCAATCAGATTGCTAAATCGTGGTAAAACGATTAATTCTATGCCCCCACCATTTTTGCTTATGTTTGATTACAAATTACTCGAAGCACTGGATATGGTTTTGCGTTGTGGTAGCTTTGATGCAGCGGCCAAACGTTTGCATTTAACGCCGTCGGCGATTTCGCAGCGCATTCGTCAGCTCGAAGAGCGCCATGGCGAAGTGTTGCTGCGGCGTGAAACGCCACTCAGTGCCACGGCCAGCGGAGAAAAACTCCTCGCGCATGTGCGGCAAGTTCGCTTGCTGGAGGCCGATTTGGCGACGCAATTTGACGCGAGTAATCACGATGTTGCATGGACCAATTTACGCGTGGGTATTACCGCCGATAGTTTGGCAATAGGCTTGATTGCGGCGATCGCGCCTAATTTAGTGCCGGCAAAATTATTGCTCGATTGCGTGGTGGAGGATGAAGCCTATACGCTCGATTTATTGCGCTCGGGTGATGTGATTGGATGTATTAGCACACAGCCTTTGCCTGTTGCTGGCTGTGTGGCAATACCCTTGGGTGAATTGCCCTATATTGGCGTAGCCAATGCGGTGTTTGTTGCGCAATATTTTTCTGGCGGGGTGAATGCACAGAGTTTGGCTGGCGCACCAGCGGCGGTGTTTGGGCAAAAAGAGAGCTTGCATCGGCGCTTACTGCGCGAACGCTTTGCATTGCTCGACGCGCAATTTCCTTGTTATGTGATCCCCGAAAGCCATGCGCTGTATGCCGCGGCCAAGTCGGGGCTGGCGTATGCGATTGTGCCGCGAGCGCAAGCGGCAGCAGAGCTCACAGCTGGAACGATGTGCGAGATCGCTGAATTGGCGACGAGTGTGCCACTATATTGGCATCATTGGGCGCGGCAAACTCGGCCCGCTTTGGCATTGACGCAAGCGATTGAGCAATTTGCTGCAAGTCATTTTTGTCGCTGATCGGTAGCGTGCAACCTTGCGCTGATGATTGAGGCGAGGGCGGGGTTTTTTGATGGCAGCCGCTGGCGTTGATTTTATTTTTACGGAGTGAATGTGATGCATGAACCTTTAATCGTTTTTTTGGATCGAGCCAGTTTGCCCGTGCGCTTAAAACCGCTGGCCATGTCACATCATTGGCAAGAGTATCCGCAAACGCTGGCCCATGAGGTGGTAGCTAGGCTGGCGGGGGCGACGGTTGCCATTAGTAATAAAGTGCCCATTAATCGCGAAATGATGGTGGCTTTGCCCGATTTAAAACTTATCGCGGTGGCGGCGACCGGGTATAACCAGATCGACGTGTCGGCGGCGAAAGAATTGAATATTGCAGTATGCAATATTCGTGATTACGCCATTCATGGTGTGGCCGAGCATACGCTGATGTTGATGTTGGCTTTGCGGCGACAATTACTGTCGTATCGGCAGCAGGTACTGGCTGGGGCGTGGCAGGCGGCCAGTGGCTTTTGTGTTTTTGGCGCGCCACTGCATGATTTGGCTGGGAGTCGTTTGTGTTTGATCGGTTCGGGCGCGCTCGGACAGGCGACGGCCGTATTGGCGCGCGCTTTTGGCATGCAGGTGTTTTTTGTTGAGCATCGCGGAGCGGCTAATGTTCGACCGGGTTATTTGGCATGGGATGAGGCGTTGGCAACGGCGGATATTTTAAGTTTGCATTGCCCGCTCAATGACGCCACGCGTGGCATGATTGCCGCACCGGAATTGGCGGCGATGAAAAATACCAGCTTACTGATTAACACGGCACGTGGTGGTTTAGTCGATGAGGCGGATTTGCTAACGGCGCTACAAACCGGAAAAATTGCCGGTGCGGGTTTGGATGTGTTGGTGACTGAGCCACCGACTGCGGGCAATGCACTACTGGATGTCGCACTGCCCAATTTATTGATTACGCCGCATGTGGCATGGGCCAGCGTGGAAACCATGCAAACTTTGGCTGATCAATTAATCGATAATATCGGTGGTTTTTTGCAAGGCCAAGCACGCAATTTACTGTAAACGCATGTGGGCGTCTGTGCCACAGCACGGGTGGCACAGCTTTAGATGCGTTCTCGCCACGCGGCAATTTTGCGAAATATCCAGCTTTGTGGTTGCTCAGCACCGGTGCGAGCGTATTCCATTAAGCTGACTTCACTGCACATGGCTTGGTGAGATTGCTGGGCGTGATGGTCGCCAATAAACAGCAATTCATCACCAAAGCGCAATGTGTCTTCGGCTTTAGGCAATAAAATATCTTTTTCGCCATGGCGACGTAATAGCGCGATGCATTGCAATGGCCGACCGTGATCAATCACGCTGTGATAAAAATGTTTGATCTGTAATGCCGGTAACGGACGCGCCAAAAAGGCCTGCACCGCAGCGGGGTTTTTTGCATTTAACCGCACCGTCCAGTGCTCAGGCACAATGCCTTGGCAGAGATTTTCGATGTCGAGCGTCAATTGGCTTGCCCATTCGTCTTCTTTGGTGACTAAAGCCAAAACAAACTGAGCCAATAGCGGATTGGCCATGGCGCGCAATGCTTCATGCGCGACGACTTCACTGCGAATTGAAATAAAATTCGGCGCAAAGGCTTTAAACAATAAATGATTGGTGGCTAAGTTTTGCCGCGCAACAATAAATAGCGCGGGGTTAATCGCCCGTGCGGTGGCCAGCGAAGAGAGATTATTGGCGTCGTCATCGTGGCAGACAAATAAGCCCACGGCGTGCTCAATACCGGCGGTTTTGAGTGAAGCTGCATCAACCCCTAAGGCCTTGTGGTAGATCTGAGGGTCGAGCTCAGGCTGTGGATCGGGGTCGATAATGTGAACGCTAATGCCTTCTTGCGATAACGCTTTATGAATCGAGCGCCCAAAGCGCCCATAACCAACAATCACCCAATGCCCCTTGGGCGGTTTAATACTTGGTGGGAAAGGGTTGCCAGGAAAGTCCGACAAGATTTTACGTAAGTGCGAAACGGCTGGCGCATGCATTGCCAATTGAAACTGCTGGCCCACCGCTTCAAACATATTAATGACTTTATTGGTGCCAAATGACGCCATATTGTCGCTGACTTCTTGATTTTTGCTGCGGCAAATTGAGAGTAATTTGGGGCGTAAAACAAAGGCAGTAATGGCAATCGACAAATTGGTTTTTTCATCGCCAGTAATACCCAGCACACCAATGCAGCGTGGGTGCGATAGCCCCGCGATTTTGAGTAACTCAGGATTGGCAGCGTCGCCAGCGTAAAATGGCGCATCAAAATGATAGTCGGCCAGAGCGACATCATTAATTCGTTCTTCGCGTAGATCAATAACCACAAAACGAATATCTTGCGTGTCGAGCACTTGGCAAAGAATGCGCCCAGTTTGCCCATAGCCGCAGATTAGATAAAACGGCTCGTTCATGCGCTTTACTTTGCTGCTAAAGCGAGTGTATTGGATCGCTTTGGTGAGTGCTTGATCACGCGTAAGTGCAAAAATCGAGCTTAAAGCATAAGCCCAGCCAATCACCGCGAGGTAGATACACACTAAAACCCACATCCTTTGCGCGCTGGTAAAGGCATAAGGAATCTCACCAAAACCAATGGTGGTGGCGGTGTAGCTGATAAAGTAAATCGCATGAAAAAAATCCATGCGATACGGCTGGCCAGCATCATCCATCCCTGGAATGAGCACCAGACCAAATACCGAAACGGCGTAAATCAAAATCAGCGTGATGATGGGCGTGCGTAAACGCCGCAGCATTAAAAAGAAGATATTGGGCATGGCAGGCTTAACGACGATGTTGCAAGGTTTCACCAATTAATAAAATGACAGAAACCAAGTTGGCCGCCAAAGCACCGGCAGACAGCGACACAATGGTGGTGGTAATCGCTGGCGTCATCCCGATTTGGGTAATGTAGAGCGCTTTCCACCAGACGAAACTCGCGGCAATAAGCTGTAAATCAGCTACCAAGCTGGTGGCTAAATGTAGCGCGCCGACTTGGGTGCGATCACCAAATTTAATCACTGTGGCGATTAAATTGACGATGATGGCAGCAAACAGCTCATTCACATCGTGCTGGTGGGCGATATCAATTTGGCCGATGACAAAACCAAAATTGAGCGTAAACGCCAGTAAAATAAAGAAGCCAAAGATGACTTTTTCTAAATTCATGGTGAGATTCCAATCAAGTAAATCGTGAGCCGATTATTGGCTTAGTGCGTGATGCAGATTTTATCAGGGCCTTAGGGCCGAAAATTAAGCTCAAACGCGCCGCCTTGGTACGGTGCGCGCATCATGCTTTGCTTCCCTCATTGGGTCAAATCATTCGCCGTAAAAGCGCGATGTAATTATTACAGTTGCTTGGCGCTGGTGCTGGCGAGTTCGTGGTGAAGCATCATTTTGAATTTTATCCCCAGAAGTCGTGGATAAAATTCAGCTCCAGCTGTGGGTAAGTCACTTAAGTCGTTGAAAATTAGTGTCTCTTATAAAGTGGCTAAGCCTATGTGAAAAAATAGGCCATTTCATGGCTTTATGCTCAACTGGCGTGAGTTTTTGCGTGCATAAGCTGTGGATAAGCGGCTTATCTTAATGATTTGTTTGAATAAATAAGGGCTGACTTTTTTTTAAGCAGGTTTTTGCTGGATGTCTGGCGGGCAATGGCCGATTCGGGGCGAGTAAAACAATCGCAATGCCTTACCAGTGAGAGCAAGTTCGTCGCAGAGGCAAAAAAGAAATGGCAGATCAAGATGGCGTAATGCAATGCTGGAGAGCGCGAAGGGTTGGCAGGAAAAAATGAACGGCTTAGTTTCAAGCCGATCGTTAAGCCTAGGCTTATTATTTTTTGTCGCTGGATTTTGCCGCCGGCATAAAGCCAGCTACCGGCACTGTGGCTGATTTTTCTTTCTTCGGTTTTTTAGTTTCTTTATTACTGCGCGCTTGACCCTTGGCCATGATGTTGCTCCGGTTTGATGATTGAGTAGGTAATGTTGAATGCAACCTGCACGGTGCGTCGCGCACGAGGTTCGTTTCATCATAGGCGCATCAAGCGTGGCTTTGGGATTTAATTACGCGATGTGCCTTAATCATCAGTCTGGGTATGTTGCTGAAACTCAAATTGAATAAAATTAAGCGCTATATACCCCGAATGTGATGCGGGGGTTATTTGGCGCCACCAAGTAATTGAGTCAGTTGGCGGTAGCGTTTGTAATAGCTCTCTTGCTGTTGAGTTTTTTCGGTTTGAGCGAGTTTTTTATTTAAGGTGAGTTTGAATAAGTCATGAAACAGTTGCAAATCAGTGACTTGGCGTAAGCTGCGATTGTCCGCTGGCATAAACCCTGCCAATTGGTCGGCATAATATAAGCGCTGTTTGGCTTGCGCGGTATTACTTCCTGTTTTGCCGTACTGAGTAAAAAACTGTTTGATGTTGTTTTTGAGCGGGGTAGGTAAGTCTTGCCGTTGGATTAGCGGGTCAAAAGCAAATTCAGGCGATTGCCAAATAATGCGCATTTTTGCGTGATCGCGTGGGTACTTTTCTTTGAGCTGCTCTAAGTCAAATGAATTACTAACGGCGACATCGACTTGCTGGGTCGCCAGCGCAATAAAGGATTGTTCGACATTGCCATACACAATGCGTTTGAAATAATTTTCTGGGATGATGTTTTTTTGTAAAAACAAATGGTATTGCGGAATGTAATATTCAGCGGTGCTGCCATTGATACCTGAGGCATAGTTTAGTTGCTGCGGATGTTGCAGTAATTGCTCGGCATTTTTGATCGGGCTGTTGCTGCGAACTAACATCACGCTGCGATACGTTGCCTGATTGCCGCTTTGCACTAAGGACGCAAAAACTTCGGCCTTGGCATTTTCTACTGCATCGAGTGCCAATTTGTTATCAACGCGGGCCACTTGGATTTCATTATTTTTTATTTTATTCAATAACACCGCTCTATCATTGCCCACCCACGCTTTGACCGGTTGACCGATGGCGGCGGACAGATCATTCAGAATCGGCTGCCAGTCTTCTAGCGTTTGTTCGTCATTGCGCGAGGTGAGTAAGCCGATGGTGATATCGGCTTGCGCGGGGAGCGCCAAACAGCAAAATAGTAAGCAAAGAAGGCGAAATGGCATAACAAATAATCCCGAGCGGCGAAGGGACTACATGATAAGGATGGTGTGTGACGGTAATATGACATGTTTGTAAGTAATCACGAGTCAGTAATCCGCAGTCGCTACACGTTGTTTGGGTATTGCCAAATGTTTGGCGAGTACCGAAAAAAGCCATCTTGCGCTGGATCTTTGCGGAGTAAAGCGGTTTTGATTTAGCTTGAATGAGTTGTGGTTTCGACCTTGGCGTGCGAACAAGGTATAATCAGCGCCTTCTGGTTGGTCGCGTATGAATAATTATGCCTATTTATGCTTATCGCTGTACTGAGTGTGGTCATCAAGACGAACACTTACAAAAAATGTCCGCTGATGTATTAACGCAATGCCCAGCTTGCCAAGCCGAAAAATACACTCGGTGTGTGACTGCGGCGGGTTTTCAACTGAAAGGCTCGGGCTGGTATCAAACTGATTTTAAAGGCGGTTCTGGCACCACCGGTTCGAATTCTTAATCGATTTTAACTTGAGTAAAATTGTGACCTCATTATTTAAGCGCTACTTTTTTACTGGTTTATTGATTTGGATTCCTTTAGTGATCACATTGTGGGTGCTCAATCTATTGATTGGCACTATGGATCAGCTAGGGGCATTTGTACCAAATCAAGTTCGTCCTGATTATTGGATTTTGCAAGCAATGGCGCAGTTATTTCCTCATTTAAGAGGGGAAGAAAACATTCCTGGATTTGGGGTGATTTTAACGGTGCTGGTGCTGTTGTTAACGGGGATTTTTGCTGCCAATATTTTGGGCCGTCGCTTATTGGAAGTTGGCGAGTCGATTTTGAAGCGCATTCCAATCGTTCGCTCGATTTATATGAGCGTGAAGCAAGTTTCAGACACTTTGTTTTCTGATTCAGGCAATGCGTTTCGCAAGGCAGTCTTGGTGCAGTTTCCCCATCAAGGAACATGGTCAGTCGGTTTTGTGACCGGTATTCCCAGTGGCGAAATTAGTGACAAACTCGGTGGCGAATTAATTTCGGTGTTTGTACCCACCACGCCCAATCCGACATCGGGCTTTTTGTTTATGGCCAAAGCCAGTGATGTTAAAGAGCTGGATATGAGTGTTGATGAGGCGCTGAAATACGTGATCTCGCTGGGTGTAGTGATGCCCAGTACTAAGCCCTTAATTTATCCGCAGGCGCAGGCTTTATCTAGCGAGCCAGCTGCCGCGGTAAAAGGCTAATTAAAAAATAATGTGGCTGTGCCACAAGCGGGCTTGTCCGTTTTATTGATTGTTTGTGTTATTTATTTGAGGAAGTTCTTTGATGCGTACCGATTATTGCGGTTTGATTGATGGTCGTTATCTGGGCCAAACTGTCACGATTAAGGGCTGGGCCCATCGTCGTCGTGACCATGGTGGCGTGATTTTTATCGATTTGCGCGACCGTGAAGGTTTGGTGCAAGTGGTGTTTGATCCGGATATCCCAGAAGCTTTTGCGATTGCCGATGCAACGCGCAATGAATACGTATTGGAAATCACCGGTGAAGTGCGCGCGCGTCCAGAAGGCACGACTAACGCCAAAATGATCACTGGCCAAATCGAAATTTTGGCAAAAAGCATTACCGTGCTAAACCAAGCGGCAACGCCACCGTTCCAGATCGACGATGAAAATCTCTCTGAAAACGTGCGTTTAACTAACCGCGTGATCGATTTGCGTCGCCCTGTGATGCAAAAAAATATGCGTTTGCGTTACCGCGTAGCGATGTTAATCCGTAACTACCTCGATGGTTTGGGCTTTATCGACATTGAAACGCCAATGTTGACTCGTTCAACGCCAGAAGGCGCACGTGATTACCTCGTGCCAAGCCGCGTGCACGATGGTCAATTCTTTGCCTTGCCGCAATCGCCACAATTGTTCAAGCAATTGTTGATGGTCGCCGGTTTCGATCGCTACTACCAAATCGTTAAATGCTTCCGCGATGAAGACTTGCGCGCGGATCGTCAGCCTGAATTCACCCAGATTGATATCGAAACTTCGTTCTTGAACGAAGACGAAATCATGGACATCACCGAATCAATGGCCAAGCACGTATTTAAAGAAGCCATCGGTGTTGAATTGGGCGACTTCCCACGTATGGCGTATGACGACGCAATGCGTTTGTACGGCTCAGACAAGCCTGATTTGCGCGTATCGTTGCAGTTCACAGAACTGACCGATTTGATGAAAGCCGAAGAATTCAAAGTCTTCCGCGGCGCAGCCGATATGGAAAACGGCCGCGTAGTCGGCTTACGGATTCCAGGTGGCGCAAGCATCAGTCGTAAAGAAATCGATGACTACACCAAGTTTGTGGCGATCTATGGCGCGAAAGGCTTGGCGTACATCAAAGTCAACGATGTAACGAACCTGAGCAACGGTGAAGGTTCTGGCTTGCAATCGCCAATCGTTAAAAACTTGAGCGAAGCTTGCTTGCAAGAAATCATCACCCGCACTGGCGCAACCACTGGCGATTTGATTTTCTTTGGCGCAGACAAAGAAAAAGTGGTTAACGAAGCCATCGGCGCATTGCGCTTGAAAGTCGGTCACGAAAAAGGCGAAGCAGCGGGTTACTTCACTCGCGGCTGGAAACCATTGTGGGTGGTTGACTTCCCAATGTTCGAACGCGACGACGACGCAGGCCGCTGGAATGCTTGCCACCATCCGTTCACTAGCCCGAAAATTGAGCACATCGAGTTCCTTAAATCAGATCCGGGCAAATGCAAAGCCCGCGCTTACGATATGGTCCTCAACGGTTGGGAAATGGGCGGCGGTTCAGTTCGTATCCACCGC
The DNA here is from genome assembly GCF_019665785.1 of Deefgea piscis. Lineage (NCBI taxonomy): Bacteria > Pseudomonadati > Pseudomonadota > Betaproteobacteria > Neisseriales > Chitinibacteraceae > Deefgea > Deefgea piscis. Next base: position 2,705,064 of record NZ_CP081149.1, on the reverse strand, counting down.
GCCGATATGCAATCAACCGTATTTGAAGCTCTCGGTATCGGCGAAGAAGAAGCACAAAACAAATTTGGCTTCTTGCTCGACAATCTACAATTCGGTGCACCTCCGCATGGCGGCTTAGCCTTTGGTTTGGATCGTTTGGTGACATTGATGACCGGCGCCGAATCAATCCGCGACGTGATTGCCTTCCCGAAAACGCAACGCGCGCAGTGCTTGTTAACCAATGCACCGAACGAAGTGGACGAGAAACAACTCCGCGAATTGCACATTCGTTTGCGTAACACTCAGCAAGCCAATTTAGCGTAATTGCTCATTAGCTTGGATTAAAAAAAGGCGACTTCGGTCGCCTTTTTTGTTGGGTATTGACTGGAAGGCATTCGAGGTCATCGGCTGTATTTATATACCCATTGGTTTGGTCGGGCGGATTGGTGTGTAGGGCGGGTTAGCCGAAGGCGTAACCCGCCGATTAGGTTCCGGCAGCGCACATTGTGATTCGCGATGCATCGATTGAGTAAGTTGGGCTAAGCCCGCGCAGCCCAACAATCGCGCGATTAACGTTGGTTTTAATTCGATGCGCTGTTTCAATCAAAGTCGCGCTAATGCCGCGCGGCACCCACCTTTCTTTGCTTCGCCAAAGAAAGTGTGGGCCAAAGAAAACAAGCCGAAGGCGCAGTTTCTGCGAAGCTAAAGGCGACCCGGGTATCTGCGCGGGCTACGCCCGTACCTTCGCTGCGGACAATCGAGGCGGTTGCGATCAAAACTCGGCCTGCGGCCTCAAACAATGATCGCAAAAACCCCGCCCCGCTTGTTCCTCGCTCAGCTTGCTACACGGGATCTCGCGCAGCTCAGCGAGGTTTGAAATAAAGTCGACGTATTGCCTTCTAAGTAATGTAAATAAATAGCTACATTTAAGTGTGTTGATGGGGTTGTCTTTTTAGGTAAGAATTTGGCTTGATTGGTGTAATATATGAAGATGCTTACAAAATATAATCCTCAGTGGAGTGGGAAGATATGCGTTTTTTGGGTCGTTTAATTTGTGCTGGTTTACTGGGATTTGGGGTTGTGACTGGCGCGCAAGCGGCAGATGGGCCTTGTAAATTCCAAGGCTCTTTAATTTATTTTGGTAAGTTAAGTGATAACAGTAAATCATTTTGGTTATCCAATTTTCAATTTACGCCAACCCGATTACGGGCAGGCGAGAGCTTGCAATTGGTCGATGAATTTGTATCTGGCCCTTTCAAACTGCGGTTTTCAGAATCAAGCCTTGTTGGACAAGGCAGTGCCTTTCGCCATAGTTTATTTGATGAATCGGGGGATGTGGGAGCAGGCTCTGGTGGTGGGTGCTTAATCCAAAGCCAAGAGCAAGTGGGCGGCGCTATTTTCCCTGTCGCACCAACACCAGCGCCAACGGCAGTACCGACGCCAGTACCGACGCCAGTACCGACCACTGCGCCAACGCCAGTACCGACCATTGCGCCAACCGCAACACCAACCGCAACACCAACACCTATCGTTACGCCCAATCCACCGGGACCAACCGATCCTTTTCCAACGCCTGATCAGGTGATTGATAATACGGCTAGTGCGTATTTATTAAGTACCATTGTCAGTGTTCAAAACATTTCACTGCGGATTGTTGATAATTTGTTGCAGCGAAGTTCAGGTGTAGCCAGTGCTTCCGAAGAAGCCCTCGATCGCTGGGTGGGTTGGATTAGTTATCAACACGTTAAATTTGATGATGATCGATTTGGTCGCTCAGGAAATGGGGGAGTCAATATTGGCCAATTTGGTATGGATCGTATGCTTAATCCAAATACAACGGTTGGCTTGGTCGTTACGATTAATGATTTAGATTCTGAGACCTTCTCAGGTAGCCAAATGGCTGATGCCAAGGCTTGGAGTATTGGCCCCTATCTTGGTTATCGGATTAATGAGCAATGGATTGCTGATGCATGGTTAGGCTATGAACACCGCCAAATCGATAGCAATATCTCGAATCAATTACATGCTCGCGCTAAGGATGATGTGTGGTTTGCTTCTCTGAACACCACTGGGCTGTTTAAATTTGGTAATGAGGTTCGCATCGAGCCAAAAGCGTCGGTTTATTATGGCGTAGGTCGGCGTGATGACTACCAAGCAAGCCTAAAATTACCGCAATTCCCTGTCTATCGATTAACCATTGATGGTCGAAATAAAAATACCGGCATTGCAGGCGTTTCTGCGGAATTGAATAAAGATTTCACCGCGTCCGATCGTTGGGTGCTGACGCCTTTTGCTCAATTTGGTGCAAATTATGTCTTTAAAGATCCTGATAGTAACCGTGTATTGGGCGATAACTTGAGGATGAATAAAGTAGATCCGTGGTATCTGCGTGGTAGTTTGGGGGTAAAAGCGAAAAATGCAGATCAATCAACGCTCAACCTTGGTGTGACGCAAATTCACAGTGAAGGCCTTGATGCTTGGGAGTTGAATCTGTCGCTTGCGTATAAATTCCATTAAACCTATGGCTGTGCTAGCACCGTAGATACCGTCTTGCCGGTCAAGCATTTTGATACTCAGCTTGATACTTTTTCTGGGTTCTCAGCACGCCGAAGCACAGGTGAACTAATTTGCGCATGCAAGCACCGAGCGCCGACATTTTGCTCTTGCCTCGGGCAAGCAAACGCTCAAATAAGGCTTTGACGTGGGGGTTGTATTTGGTGGCGACGATGGCAGCCATGTAGAGCACGGCACGAACCTTTGCAGGACCAGCTTTAGACCGTTTGGCGCGCCCAAGAATCGATGACCCCGATTGCCGCTCGACGGGCACCAAGCCCAAATAGGCCGACAATTGTTCGGCCGTATTGAATTGATGCGTATGCATCACCGCCAATAATTGCGTGCCACTTTGTGGGCCGATTGCTGGGATGGTTTGCAGTAAATTGAGGTCGTTTTTCAGGCCAGGATGACGGTCGATATGGTCGTCGATTTGGCTTTGTAGCTTTTTGAGCTGAGCATTTAGAAAGACAATACTGTCGTTAATCGATTGATGAATCAGCTCGGTCGTCACCGTAGATTCAGCTTTTTCTTGCCGATTTTTTTCGCGGAGTAAGTCTTGCAAAATCGCTTCGCGGCGAGCCAGAAGTCCTTTTAGAATGCGGGCTTCAGGCGGAGGTGGTAGCCACGCAGCAGGCTTAATCATTGCGCAATAACGCGCCAGAACTTGGCTATCAACGCCATCGGTTTTGGTACGCACCGCGAGGCCTTGGCCGAAATGCTTCACTTGTGCGGGATTGGCAATCGAGACGCAAACGCCTGCATCATGCAGTAGTGTGGCGGCCAGTTCGTGATACACGCCAGTGGCCTCCATCGTGACGTGCAGCTGGTCATGCGGAATGTGATTTTTAGTCAGCCAAGCTAGCAAATCAGCAAGGCCTTTGGCGGTATTGGGTACGACCTTGGCCTTGCCTTTGAGTGGGTCAAGTTGAGTTAACAAGTAACAATCGAGTTTAGCTTTAGCAACATCAATACCGAGATAAAACATGAAGATTCTTCCTGTAAAAATGCCTAATTCGCCCACTTGCCTTGTGCATACAGGGTCAAAGCCCTTGGCTACCGTTCAGTGTCTGATTTGGCGAAAGAAGTGAGGACGAAGGGTTTAATCTACATGGCAAGGTCGATGCCTTAAGGGTGGGCTCAAACTCACTTCGCCTCATGTGGTAGTAGCTAACCACCACGGAGAGAAAGATACAAGGGTGGAATAAGCTCCAGCGCATTCCACCGCATCAAAATGCATCAAGGTGGAATGCACTTCGTTTATTCCACCCTACGTATACTTTCTGCTGGTATCTGACATCGGGTCGTTGTCTTGAGTCATGCTCACATAAGCTTTTGACGTGACCAAGTATTGGCTGGGGTGTTGGCTGTTATGTCAAGGTTTAAAATCAGCGTTAACCGTGGGTGAGGATGCTCAATTTAGCCATGGGATGTTGACTGTACTGCGGCTGTATATGGGGCGCATTTCAATTGCCTATCTTGAGGGTGAGTTAGATTTTGTTATATCCCGCATGATGAAAAATACCATATAACTGTGGGTATTTTATTGTGGGCCTTTATTTGTAAGGTTTTTAGTTAGATACCCATGGTATTGCTATGTTGTTCTGGTGTGCGTGTGTTGATGGTTTTTAAACTGTGAATCAAGGTGTAGACTGATTTTTTACTGCGTATCGCAGTGAGCTTGGGTGGTTCTAAAACTTGGCGCTATTGATTTTGTATTGTGTGAGTTTTTGCGTCGCCCTTCTGTATTGCAAAGCGCACAATAGCGCGTTTATGAAAGCGGGTTGCAACCGCTATTTCTACCAACCTAGCAATCACAGTGAAGCTATGAACCACCAACAAATTGATACCATTCACAATGCCGCCAAATCTGGGCATGTCGAGCTCGTTCGACTGGGCATTGCCTTACTCTTTATTGTCGGCATTGTGCTGTATACCGCTTCACGTGGCACCACGCCGAGCATCATGCTGATTGTGGCTTCGGTTGTTGGTGCTTATATGGCCATCAATATTGGGGCGAATGACGTTGCGAATAATGTGGGTCCTGCGGTCGGCTCTAAAGCGCTGACGATGGGTGGGGCGTTAATTATTGCCGGGATTTTTGAGGCGACAGGGGCGATTGTGGCGGGGGGCGATGTGGTGTCGACCATTCGTAGTGGCATTATTGACCCGAGTTTGATTCCTGATAAACAAACCTTTATCTGGATTATGTTGGCGGCTTTGTTAGCGGGGGCATTGTGGCTCAATATTGCCACGGTGGTGGGAGCGCCAGTTTCAACAACGCATTCCATCGTGGGGGCCGTTTTGGGCGCGGGCGTTGCGGCTGGCGGCATGGGGATTGCCGATTGGGGGCAAGTGGGAACGATTGCCATCAGTTGGGTGATTTCGCCTTTGCTCGGTGGTATTTTTGCAGCGATTTTTTTGTATCTGATTAAACGAACGATCACTTACCAAACCAATATGATCGCCGCAGCGGCGAAAATGATTCCAGTGTTGGTGGGGTTGATGGCGTGGACTTTTAGCACTTATTTAATGCTCAAAGGCTTGAATAAAATTTGGAAAGTTGATTTTTGGTTTGCTGTTGGGGTTGGCTTTGCGATCGGCGCTGTTGTTTGTGCGATTTTGGCGCCGGTGATTCGGTCGCGAATTAAGGATGTGGCCAATAATAAGCAAAGCGTGAATCGTTTCTTTACCATTCCTTTGATTTTTGCTGCCGCTTTGTTGAGCTTTGCCCATGGCGCCAATGATGTGGCCAATGCAATTGGCCCTTTAGCCGCAATTAATGATGCGCTCATTAGTAGTGGCACTAGTTTGCAAGACAGTGCCAGTATTCCACTGTGGATTATGGTGATTGGTGCGATGGGTATTGCACTTGGTTTGGCGTTGTATGGGCCTAAGGTGATTCGTACTGTTGGTTCGGAAATTACTGAGCTCGATCAAATGCGGGCTTTCTGTATTGCGATGGCGGCAACGATTACGGTGATTTTTGCCAGCCAATTGGGTTTGCCCGTGAGTTCGACGCATATTGCGGTTGGTGGTGTGTTTGGCGTTGGTTTCTTGCGTGAATACCTAAAGGCCAACCATGCGCGTACGCTGGATGAAATCAAGGCGCATCATCCGGAAGGCGATGAGACTGCGATAGATACGTTCTTGCTGCGTTTTAATAAAGCCGGCTTAAAAGAAAAAGCCTTGATGTTGCAAGAGCTGAAGCAGCAAGCTAAATCGCAACTTGATCCGGCGCATTTTTCTAAAATGGAGCGTAAAGGCTTGAAAAAAGTCTATCGCCAAGAACTCGTGAAGCGCTCGCAAATCATGAAGATCGCTGCAGCATGGATTGTAACGCTACCGATTTCGGCATTGCTGTCGGCGATGTTGTTCTTTATGTTGCGGGGCATGTTGATGCCGGCTTAAGCCACTCGATGCAAACAGCGCCAGCAATTGTCTGGCGCTTTTTTATTGGTTTCGATTTAGTTATTGCTTGTGTAAATGCTTAAGAGAATCATTTTTGACTCTTTGTAGAATTTGCTTAGCCAGTGAAGCATTGCAGTTGTTGGTCAGCCAGCGCTTACCAGTTCCAGTCCGTTATTTGTGAGCAATTGTCCATTGCCTTTTATCGCTCGGCACTCAGTGGATTTTGTTTATTGCACATTGGGTATTGCTTGGTAGTCTTTATTGCATAATGGCTGTATCTATATACTGATGGCGCTAATTGTTTAAGCGTAAAAAAACCGCTGACGTGTCAGCGGTTTTTTTATCCAAACATTCCAAGATTAATCTTGATGGTAGTTTGGGGCTTCTTTGGTGATTTGCACGTCATGAACGTGTGATTCACGGATACCGGCTGAAGTGATTTGTACAAATTCAGCTTTGGCGTGAACATCGTCAATCGTTGCGCAACCTAGATAGCCCATTGATGAGCGTAGACCGCCAACCAATTGGTGAATCACGGCAGACAATGGACCTTTGTACGGAACGCGGCCTTCGATGCCTTCGGGTACCAATTTATCGGCATCCGCGGTTTTGTCTTGGAAGTAACGATCAGATGAGCCGTTCGCGCCAGACATTGCACCGAGTGAGCCCATACCACGGTAGCTCTTGTATGAGCGGCCTTGGTAGAGTTCAACTTCGCCGGGTGCTTCTTCGGTACCACCGAATAAACCACCCAACATCACCATGTGCGCACCAGCGGCGATGGCTTTAGCGATGTCACCCGAGAAGCGAATGCCGCCGTCAGCGATCAAAGGTACGCCGGTGCCTGCGAGGGCTTCAGCCACATTGGCTACCGCAGAAATTTGCGGTACGCCAACGCCAGCCACGATACGGGTGGTGCAAATTGAGCCTGGGCCGATACCGACTTTAACAGCATCTGCGCCCGCTTCAACCAAAGCTAAAGCCGCAGCAGCAGTGGCAATATTGCCGCCGATGACTTGAACGTGTGGGAAGTTGGTTTTAACCCAACGCACGCGATCCAGTACGCCTTGGCTGTGGCCGTGTGCGGTATCCACCACGATCACGTCAACGCCAGCTTCGACCAGCAATTTAACGCGCTCGTCAGTACCAGCGCCAACGCCAACGGCGGCACCAACACGTAAACGACCTTGTTCATCTTTGGCAGCCAGTGGGTGCTCGCTGGTTTTGATGATGTCTTTTACGGTGATGAGGCCTTTAAGGCGGAATGCGTCGTCGATAACCAGAACGCGTTCAAGACGGTGTTCGTGCATTAAAGCGCGAGCGTCATCGATGCTGGTGCCTTCGCGAACAGTAATCAAGCGCGCTTTTGGCGTCATGATTGATGAAACTGGAACGTCAAGACGCGTTTCAAAACGAATATCGCGGTTGGTGACGATGCCAACGAGCAAACCTTGGTCAATGACCGGCAAGCCCGAGATTTTGTGTTGTTGTGTGAGTTGCAATACATCACGAACCAACATGTCGGGAGCAACGGTGATCGGGTCTTTTACAATCCCTGATTCATACCGTTTTACCTTGGCGACTTCTTGTGCCTGACGCGCTGGGGTCATGTTTTTATGCAAGATACCGATGCCGCCTTCTTGTGCCATTGCAATGGCCAATGGGGCTTCGGTAACGGTATCCATCGCAGCGGAAACCAGCGGCAAATTCAGGCGGATATTGCGCGTGAATTGCGTCGCCAGCGAAACATCGCGCGGCATAACATTGGAATGAGCGGGTACAAGCAAAACGTCGTCGAACGTAAGGGCTTTTTGCACGATGCGCATGAGTAGAATCCTTTTCGCCAAAAAAGCATTATACCGAAACCATGATGTCACGCCTATTGCATTAGTTATGAAAAGGGTGACTGCTGCGCAATGCGGCGTGGGTTTCGCGTGTTGTTTTCATCGAAATTAAAAATTTTCTGTGTAAATTACTGTTGCCACTTTCTTAGTGTGTAATCATTGCATTGGGAGTACAGAGAATCAAGCGCTCAATTGAGTATCTGTCGTCCATATAAAAATAATCATGCAAAAAAACCAAAGGGGGCGGTGTGCCGAGTTTTCCAAAGCGTTTGCGATTGTTGCTGTTGGTGGCGGTGTTGTTAATTGTGGGGTTTTTAACCACCAGTATTGCTAGTTATTTGGTGTCGCGTGATGCGGTTCGTGAAGGCATTGTGGGTACGGCATTGCCGTTGACTGGTGACAGTATTTATTCTGAGATTCAAAAAGATATTTTGCGGCCAGTGTTTATTTCATCGCAAATGGCACACGATACCTTTGTGCGGGACTGGCTGTTAAATGGAGAGAAAGATCCTGAACAATTGACGCGATATTTAAGTGAGGTTAAAGCCAAGAACGGGACGTTTACCAGTTTTTTGGTTTCAGAGAAAAGTCGTAATTATTACCATAGCAGTGGTGTGTTAAAAAAAATTCAATCGGACGATGCACGTGATGCTTGGTATTTTCGCGTTCGCGAAATGAATAAACCGTTTGAAACTAACGTGGATCCCGATTGGGCAAATCGGGCTAAAATAACGATTTTTATTAATTATCAAATTTTTGATTATCAAAATCGATTTATTGGTACCACAGGCGTTGGTTTAACTTTGGATACGATGAGTCGATTATTAAAAACGTACGAGACTCGTTTTCAGCGCAATATTTATTTTGTGAATGAATTAGGTCAAGTGGTTTTAACCGGTAATTCAGCACAAGGTCGAAACTCAATTTTATCGCACGAAGGAATTAGTAGCATTGCAGCGAAAATTTTAAATCATCAATTAAAACCAACGCAGTTAAGTTATCAGCTTAAAGGGCAGTTGATTCAAGTGAATAGCCGGTTTATTCCTGAATTGGGGTGGTATTTAATTGTTGAGCAAAATGAAACGGCTGATTTGCGTCCAGTGCAGCATATGTTTCAGCTTAATTTATTGATTTCTGCACTGATTACTTTATTGGTGTTGTGTATTGCCATTTATAGTATTAATCGAAATCAGCGAAGCTTGGAGGCATTGGCTTCTACCGATGGCTTAACGCAGTTATTAAATCGGCAGGCTTTTGAGGTGGTATTGGGGCAAAAAATTACTGAGTTGACGCGCCGCCCGCGTCCACTATCGGGTATTTTGATTGATATTGACTATTTTAAATTAATTAATGATGAATTTGGTCATCTGATCGGAGATGATGTGTTGCGCAAAGTGGCGGATATTTTGCGGCACACGGTGCGTACTGGCGATACATTGGCGCGTTGGGGCGGGGAAGAATTCATTATTTTATTGGATGATTGCCCGAGGGCGAAGGCGTTGGAGTTGGCTGAACGTTTGCGTTTGGCTGTAGCCAATTATGATTTTGCATTGCCGCGACACTCCCCCGTGACGATGAGCTTGGGCGTGGTTCAATTGCAAGCTGGCGAAACTGAGACTGAATTTTTCCAGCGAGCTGACTTATTACTCTACGCAGCAAAATCAGCAGGCCGAAATTGCGTGATGGCCGATGCTTAGTGGACTCGTTTTGGTGTATTAATAGTTGGCCAGAAAAAGTTTGATATGACTATTTCTTGCTAGCTATTTATGATTCATATTGTAATTGTCAATTTTCGTTCAATTTTGCGAAAACGATCAGCATTTGCAATTTAAGGAGTTTTAAATGCCAACATATCAGTTTTTTAAAAGAAATATCGAGGCGAAGAGTGAAATTCGCTATTTGCCTACCGATCAAGATCAATTTTTTGCCAATAAAGAGCTGTTGCTTGCTCAAGGGTTTGAAGTTGATGGCTATATAATATATGCCGCTAATGAAAATGATGCAATTTCAGTTTTTAATTGTGATATACCTTATGCGCAAATAGAGGTATACAATCCAAATGCGGCTAATGATCTTTCCCATTTATTCGAGGTTGTCATCAAATGGATTAGTAGCCTAGCGAGTAAATTTAAAAAATAATTATCAGTATATCGATATAAATTTTCTCATATATATCAGATAATAAATTAAAAATCGGCCGCTAAAAATTTTATTGAAATTTTTTATAATCCGCTTCGGCCGACTAGTTTTGGAATTTTTCTCAGCAATGCTTTGGCTTGAGGGAATGTTGCGGATGGCTTTAGCTGTTTGATGTTTTAAGGTATCGACCAATGAGCGCAGTGCTTTTAGCGAAGCATGCTGATTGTCGTTGCTGTTCTCGGTGATTGTTGATCGGTTGCTTGGCAGGAGATCTCAGCGATGAAAGCGATTCTCTCAAACACGTCGAACACGGCACTTATTTTGTCCGGTGGTGGCGCGCGGGCGGCTTATCAAGTCGGTGTGTTACTGGCGATAGCTAAAATATTGCCACGCGGTAGTCCAAATCCATTTCCGATTATCTGCGGTACTTCAGCGGGGGCGATCAATGCCGCAGCGATGGCGGTAGGGGCGGGAGATTTTCATCGTGCGGTGCTGCAATTGGCGCGGATGTGGCAAGGTTTGCAGGGTGAATCGATTTATATGGCTGATTTGCCGTATTTAAGTAAAACGGCAGCGCATTGGTTGTTGGCTTTATTGTGTGGTGGTTTGGGCCAGCGAAATCCGCGGGCCTTTTTGGATAATGCCCCTTTGCGTGCTTTATTGACTCGTGAAGTGGATTTTAGCCAAATTGAACAGCATATCCAGAGTGGTGCTTTACGTGCGGTGGCGATTTCGGCGTTGGGTTATAGCAGTGGGCAGTCGGTGTCTTTTTTTCAAGGTGCGGATGATCTGTCTGTTTGGTCGAGAGCGAAGCGAGTAGGGGTACGTACTGAGCTCAATGTCTCGCATTTAATGGCTTCTAGCGCTATACCACTTATTTTTCCGGCCGAGCATATTCATCGTGAGTATTTTGGTGATGGCTCGGTTCGGCAAATCGCCCCTTTGAGTCCGGCGATTCATTTGGGCGCTCGACGCGTGTTAGTCATAGGGGTCGCGCCGCACTCCGATGATGGTCCTGCGCGGCAGCATAGCCCGTCTTATCCCACCTTGGCGCAAGTGACAGGGCAGCTGTTTAATAGTGTGTTTCTCGATAGTTTGGATACCGATTTGGAGCGGATGACGCGAATTAATCGAACCTTGTCTTATGTGCCGCTGGAGGCTCGGCGTACGGGGCAGCTAGAACTGCACCCGATTGAGGTACTAAGTATTTCTCCATCCAAGCCGCTAGAAAAATTAACTTTAAGTTTTAGCCGGGATTTTCCATTGGGAATGCGATTTTTATTGGGCGGATTGGGGGCTTTTCGACGGCAGGGTTCGGTGGTGGCGAGTTATTTATTATTTAGTCAGGCGTATTTGCGGCAGTTGATTCGATTGGGCTATCGAGATGCGATGGATAAAGAAGCTGAGCTGAGTGTTTTTTTGGCTGCAAATTCTAAGGCAAGCAGCGTAGAATAGTTATTTTCTATCTTGTCGGAGTTTGGGCATGGCTTTGTTGCGTTGGCGTGTGGGGTTTTTTGCTCTGTTTTTGCTCTGTGTCGGCATGATGGGGTTTGCACTTTATCACCAGTTTTATCAGTGGCTTATGCCATGTTTACTTTGTGTTTACGAACGCTTATTGGTTATTACATTGGGTTTGCTGAGTTTGCTTGCTGCAATCTGGCAGCCGACTACAAGGCGCGGGGTAATGTGGTTTTCTGGCGTTTATGCTGCAGTGGCATTATGGGGTGCAGGAATCACCGTGTGGCATTTAATGCTGCAATATGCGCCGGCTGAAACGGGGGTTAATTGTGCGTCTAGTTTGCCATTTCCGATTGATTTAAATGCTTTACCTGCTTGGATTTCGGCGGTGATTCGTCCAGTTGGTGATTGCTCGGTCGTGGATTTTTCTTTGTTTGGCATGTCGATGCCATTTTGGCTGCTGGTGGCCTTTGTCGGCTTTTTAGTGCCTTTGTCGTATTTGGCTAAAATCCGTTTGCTTGAAATTCGTCGCCGAGGTCTTTGAGATGACATTGACTGAATTACGTTACATCGTTGCTGTGGCGCGTGAGCGTCACTTTGGGCGCGCAGCCAATAGCTGTTTTGTATCGCAGCCTACCTTGTCGGTCGCCGTGAAAAAGTTAGAAGAAGAGTTGGGTGTAGTGCTGTTTGAGCGCGCAGCCGGTGAGGTTACGGTAACGCCAAGCGGCGAGCGCATCGTTGAGCAGGCGCAGCGCGTGCTTGAGGAAGTGTCGATGGTGAAGCAGCTGGCCGAGCAGGGTAAAGATCCGCTGGCTGGGGCTTTACGCTTAGGCGTGATTTACACCATTGGGCCGTATTTATTGCCGCATTTGATTCCACAGTTGCGCCGTATCGCACCGCAAATGCAGTTGTTACTCGAAGAAGATTACACCGTGCGTTTGGCCGAAATGCTCAAGCAAGGTGAGATTGATCTGGCGATTTTGGCTGAGCCTTTTCACGAAGGGGGTATTTCTACCCAAGCTTTGTATGACGAAGATTTTGTCGTGGCAACGGGCTTTGTTGCACAAATCAGCGGCGCAATGCTGCTGGTAGAATAGCGATATAGAATAGCGATATGAGCAAACCAGCACCCCACAAATACAAAACCACCAACTGGCCAAGCTATCACGCAGCTTTGAAATCGCGTGGCGCATTAATGATTTGGCTTGATCCAGCGCTGAAATGGGCTGCTGAGCCCACTGGCAAGCGCGGACGAAACCCCACTTTTAGCGATGCTGCCATTCAATTCTGCCTCACCATCAAATGCCTGTTTGGCCTCGCATTGCGCCAAGCAACCGGCATGGTTGAAAGCCTACTTCGGCTCGCCAACTTAGATTGGAACGTTCCTGATTCGAGCACGATCTCTCGTCGACAAAAAACGCTGAAAGTCACGATTCCGGCCCGTCAAAGTCAGGGTGGACTGCATTTACTCGTCGATAGCACAGGCATCAAAATGCTCGGTGAAGGTGAATGGAAAACCAAAAAACACGGCGCTGAATATCGTAGGCAGTGGCGTAAAGTTCACCTCGGCATTGATGCCGAAACCCTTGAAATTCGTGCCATCGAGGTCACCGATAACAAAACAGGTGATGCGCCCATTTTGCCGGAATTGATGAATCAGATTCCCGAGTCTGAACAGATTGCGGCGATTTACGGTGATGGCGCTTACGACACCAAAGAATGCCACAATGCCATTGCGGCAAGAGGTGCGGCAGCGATTATTCCTACACGGAAAAATGCACAATTTCGGAAAGAAAATACGGCCGGAGCGAGAGCGCGGAATGACATCTTACGGGCGACCAAATACTTGGGTAGGGCCATCTGGAAAAAATGGTCTGGGTATCATCGACGTAGCTTGGTAGAAACCAAAATGCAATGCTTCAAACTATTGGGTGAACGAGTGATGGCGCGGGACTTTGATCGTCAGGTGGCTGAGTTGCAAGTGCGTGCAGCGATCTTAAATCGCTTCACGCAACTGGGTACGCCAATGACGGTAAGAGTGGGATAAATCCGTCTGGGGTTAGGGGTGACTTACCCTCTAGTTGATTTGTGCAACAAAGCCGTGGCAACGCCTAAAGGGCATGAGTGGGAATTGCTCGATTCGGTGTCGTCCGAGCAATTATCCGATGAAAATGTATTGTTATTGTCGCCGGGCAATTGTTTTCGCGATCAAGTTTTGCAAACCTGCTCCGATTTAAATCGCGAAAGTATGTCAGTGGGGAGTTTGCAGCGGACATTGCAAGGCTCGTCATTAACGACGATTCGGCATATGGTCGCCGGTGGTATTGGTGTAACCGTGCTGCCTGCGACTTCGGTGAGTGTGGCTGATGAAGCTTTGCTGACCTTACGCCCTTTTGCCGAGCCAGTGCCGTCACGGCGTGTGATCTTAGCTTGGCGGCGTAATTTTCCACGGCAGGCGGCAATCGAAGCGGTACGACAAGCTTTGCTGCAATCGGATTTAGAGCCGATTCATCGTTTACCGAATGCGCCGATCAATTCATAGTCTGTGATAAATAGAAATCCACGCTAGCCGGTTTTTTTGTCGCGTTATTGCGTTCTTAGTACCGGCTCAATGCCAAGCTGCCGCAGTTTTTTAACGGCGATCTCGGCTTGTGATTTGCTCTTAAATGGGCCAATTTGTACTCGAGTTTCTAGGTAAGCCGGAATGCCGGCGGTTTGTAGTTGCACGAGTAGTTTTTCGGCGTTATTAGCGTGCAAAAAGACGCCAGCTTGAACGCTATAGCCTTGCTGCCCTGTGGTTGCTGCAGGGTAGTTATTGCTCGGTTTCACGGGCTGGCGAGTGGCTATTGGCGTTGGTACATTGGGCGTTGGTGCATTCATTAGCGGTATTGGCAACGAATCCGACTTGGGCTCACTGCGCGTTTGCTCTGCCACCACGGTGCGCTGTGTCGTTGCGCTTGGCTTGGGGGCTGGATTGCTAATGGCTTGAATCGGTGTTTGATTGTGACTGAGACTTGAGTTCGGACTCGGACTCGGACTCGGACTCGGACTCGGACTCGGACTTGGGGCGAGGGTTGGCAGGCTTGCCACTTCACTGCTGATGCTCGGGTTGGGCGCTGTCGATTCGATCTCGGATGCCACAGTCAGTGGCGTGAGGATTTTTGCTGTTCCCACATCACTGGCGATTTTAACTTCAGGCACGGCATTTTTTTGTTCTTGATCAAACCATGCGATGGCCGCAAGTACAATGCCGATCAATGCGGCTGCGATGCCCAGTCGCCACAAGAGTTGGGTTTTTAATTGCTGCTGTTCTTTTTGCTGCAAGATGGGGTCAAGTCCATCACTCATCTGTCAGGTGCTCGCTATGGTGTTATACTGTTGGGCTATTTGCCTCAGGTTTAAGGCTTCAAGTCTGTTGCTCAAATTCCCTGTGTTGCGGCTAGGTGGATACGATGTGATCCATCTTTTGTGTTGCCGCTAGTTATGGGGGCTTTAATAGGACTTGAATTCAGTCTTCGTGAAATAAATATAATTCGCACGAGGCTAGCTTAAATTACATTATGCTGCAAAGTTTCTTTCGTTAAATTGAAAATAACGACTCACACTGGAGATAAAAATGGCTGTTGAACGTACCCTATCGATTATTAAACCTGACGCTGTTGCAAAAAATGTCATTGGTAAAATTTATGATCGTTTTGAAACTGCGGGTTTAAAAATCGCTGCGGCGAAACTAAAGCACCTAACACGTGCCGAAGCTGAAGGCTTTTACGCGGTACATAAAGAGCGTCCTTTCTTTGGCGCTTTGGTTGAATTCATGATTTCAGGTCCAGTCATGATTCAAGTGCTTGAAGGCGAAAATGCGATGAAATTGAATCGCGATTTGATGGGCGCAACCAATCCAAAAGATGCTGCTGCCGGTACGATTCGTGCAGACTTTGCCGATAGTATTGATGCAAATGCAGTACACGGTTCAGATAGCTTGGAAAATGCCGCCATCGAAATCGCTTATTTTTTCGATGCAGCTGAAGTGTACGCACGTTAAGTTTTAGCTTGTAAGTAGTGGTGGTAAAGACGCTCGCTTGGCTAGCTAAGCGGGCGTCACTGATGAAATAAATGGCGTAAGCCTTGGTGGATAAAGACATGGCAATAAATTTGTTGGATTACGATGCGGAGCGTCTAGGCCAATTGATGGTACAACTCGGAGAAAAACCGTTTCGTGCCAAGCAACTGATGAAGTGGATTCATCAGCGTGGCGTAGCGGATTTCGATGCGATGAGTGATATCGCTAAATCGTTTCGGCAAAAATTAGCTGCCGATGCCTGTATTGCACCACCGGCAATGATGGCCGAACAAATTGCCAAAGATGGCACCCGCAAATGGTTGTTGGATGTGGGCACGGGCAACGGGGTTGAAGCGGTGTTTATTCCCGAAGATGACCGCGGTACTTTATGTGTTTCCAGTCAGGTTGGTTGTGCGCTCGATTGCACTTTTTGCTCGACGGCACGCCAAGGATTTAACCGTAATTTATCGACTGCAGAAATTATTGGTCAGTTATGGTGGGCCAATCGCCGCCTCTCTTTTGATGCGGCGCGCGTCGGTACTGCAACTAATGACGATACACGGATTGTATCGAATGTGGTCATGATGGGCATGGGTGAACCACTGGCCAATTATGATAATGTGGTTGCTGCGATGCGTTTGATGTTAGATGACAATGCGTATGGCTTGTCACGTCGCCGCGTTACCTTATCGACCTCAGGCATGGTGCCGCAAATGGATAAGCTGCGCGAAGATTGTCCTGTTGCGCTGGCCGTGAGTTTGCATGCGCCGAACGATACGATTCGCGATGAGATTGTGCCGATTAATAAAAAGTATCCGCTCAAACAATTGATGGATGCGTGTAATCGTTATCTAGAAAAAGCACCGCGTGATTTTATTACTTTTGAATATGTGATGCTTGATGGTATCAATGATAAGCCTGAGCATGCGCATCAATTGGCGGCATTGGCGCGATCGACTTCGTGTAAGTTTAATTTGATTCCGTTTAATCCGTTTCCGAATGCCGGTTATCAGCGTTCAAGCCGTGAAGCGATTCATCGCTTCCGCGATATTTTATTGCAAGCGGGTTACATCGTTACCGTGCGTAAAACGCGTGGCGATGATATTGATGCCGCTTGTGGGCAATTGGCGGGGCAGGTTTTGGATAAAACCCGCCGCACCGAAAAAATGCTCGAAACTCGGCCGATTATTTTTAAAACAGGAGGCGATGCGTGAAAAATACTTTATTGCTAGTGGCGTTGTGTCTTGGCCTAAGTCATTTTGCACTGGCGAATGAAGATTCTCGCGCAAGCGTTAGGACGCGACTCGCGTCCGAATATTATAAAGTTGGGCAATATCCCATTGCTGTGGATGAGGCAAAAAAAGCCATTGCCGCCGATGCCAAATATGTTTTGGCTTACAATGTGATGGCTTTGTCGTATTGGGCTTTGGGCGATAAAACGACTGCGGCAGATATTTTTAAGCAGGCTTTGAAAATCGAGCCGAGTAATTCAGATGTGAACCACAATTACGCGAATTTTCTTTGCGCTAATGGTCAGGTTCAGCAAGCTGAGACCCATTTTAATACCGCGCTGAGCGATCCTTTGTATCCAACGCCAGAAAACACCATGATGGCGGCGGCCAATTGCGCTTTAAGTAATCAAGATAATGCGTTGGCTGCGCAGTGGTATAAAAAAATCCTGATACAAAGACCAAATTATTTACAAGCTAAATTTCAGCTGAGTAATTTAATGTTAAAGTCGGGGGACTTGCCTGAGGCAAAGCGTTTGTTTGTTGATCTATATCGATCAAGCAAACCGACACCCGTTGAATTGCTATGGCTGGGTGTGAGAGTTGAGCGTGCCATTGGCAATAAAACCGCCGAGCAACGCTATGCCAAAGAATTACTCAGCGCTTTCCCCGATTCAGTAGAAGCCACTAAGTTACAGATTGGAAAATATGACTGATCAGTTTGAATCTTCATCGACTGCAAGCTTGTTACCTGCAGGTCGACAATTACGCAATGCACGAGAAGCTTTAGAATTAAGTCCAGAGCAGGTTGCTAATCAATTAAAACTTGCGGTGCGCCAAGTGCTGGCGATTGAGCAAGAAGCCTTTGATGAATTGCCAAGCAATTTATTTATCCGAGGTTTTGTGCGTAATTATGCGCGGCTGGTGCATTTAGACCCTGAGCCTTTGCTTGAATATTTGGCGCAGGTGTTGCCTACAGAGCAAGTTCCGACCACTTTACTCGATGCGCCTTTGGAAACCAATAGCACGATTCCATTTAAAAATAAGCGTCGGCGTCAACCATCGGCGATGGTATTGATGGGCGTCTTGGGCTTGGCATTGGGTGTGGGCGGCGTATTTTGGTATTTGCAGCAACCGGCTCATCCTGAGTTGGCTTTGCCAGAGATGGAAAGTCAGCCGATTGTGGATGTGACTCCGGCGTCAGCAGTACAAGAAGAAGTTGTTGTATTGGCCAGTGCTGCTAGCGCGATTGCGCCTGTGGCCAGTTCACCTCAGCTTGCTGCCTCCTTGCCCGTTGCCAGCGCACCACAGATTAAAAAAGCGGTTTCGGTGCTTGCGAGTACAGCATCGGCAGTGGCAGAAGCGCATGCAATTAAAATTACCTCGCAGACCGATAGCTGGGTGCAAATTGTGGATGCCAATGGCAATAAAGTGTTGTCCGAGATTATTCGTCCGGGTTACGAGCGCGTTGTGGCCGGTGTGCCGCCTTATCGCGTTAAGGTCGGTAACGCCCCAAAAACCCAATTGTATTTTAATGGTCAAAATGTGGATTTGAGTGTTTATCTCAAGCCCGGTTCTGATGTGGTTAATATGGAATTGAAATAATCGTATGTCGAGCCTGATTACACGTCGTAAAACCCGTCAAGTTCAAGTCGGCCATGTTTGGGTCGGTAGTGATCATCCTGTCGTCGTGCAGTCGATGACCAATACCGATACCGCTGATGCTGAAGGCACGGCAAGACAGATTTTTGAATTGTGGCGCGCCGGTTCTGAGGTGGTACGTATCACCGTGAATAGCCCAGAAGCCGCAGCACAAGTGGCCAATATTAAAACCAAGCTAGAGAACTGGGGCTGTAAAGTTCCGTTGGTGGGCGACTTTCATTACAATGGCGATCGCTTATTGCGTGATTATCCAGACTGCGCGCAGGCCTTGGCGAAGTACCGGATTAATCCGGGTAATGTGGGTAAAGGCAGTAAACGCGACGAAAAATTTGCGTCGATGATTGAAAAAGCTATCGAGTACAAAAAAGCGGTGCGCATTGGCGTGAATTGGGGATCGCTCGATCAAAGCATTGCGGCGCGGATGATGGACGAAAATAGCAAGCGCTCACAACCATTGAGTGCCGATGCGGTAATGCGCGAAGCCTTGATTGTGTCGGCGCTCGAATCGGCTGAACAAGCTGTGAAGTGGGGCTTATCACCCGATCAAATTTTACTGTCGTGCAAAGTGTCCCATGTGCAAGATTTGATCGCGGTATACCGCGATTTGGGTGCGCGCTGTGATTACCCATTGCATTTGGGTTTGACTGAAGCGGGCATGGGTAGCAAAGGGATTGTGGCATCGAGTGCCGCTTTGGCGATTTTGATGCAAGAAGGGATTGGTGACACGATCCGGATTTCGTTGACGCCAGAGCCCAATGGCGATCGCACTAAAGAAGTGATTGTGGCGCAAGAATTATTGCAAACCATGGGTTTGCGTAGTTTTACGCCCTTGGTCACGGCTTGCCCAGGATGTGGCCGTACCACGTCAACCGTGTTTCAAGAGTTGGCACAAGACATTCAAAGCTTTTTGCGTGAAAAAATGCCGGTGTGGCGTAAAGACTATCCGGGTGTTGAAGAGATGAAGGTCGCGGTCATGGGCTGTGTAGTCAATGGTCCGGGTGAATCTAAGCTGGCCGACATTGGGATTAGTTTGCCGGGTACCGGTGAAGTGCCGGTGTGTCCGGTTTACATCGATGGCGAAAAAGACGTCACGCTCAAGGGTGATAATGTGGCCGTTGAGTTTCAGGCCATTGTTGAGCGTTATGTGATGACGCATTACGCTGTGGGTGGATCAAAACGGCGTGAACAGGTCGCAAAAATTATTCCATTAACTTCAATTTGAACGGGTATTGCTCCGTAGCCATATTATTTATTGGGCTGCAATCAAATACCCTTTCTTGATTTAATTTAAAGTTTATAAAAATATGGCTCAAACCATCCAAGGTATTCGCGGCATGAATGATGTGCTGCCGCAAGAATCAAGTCGCTGGCAGTTTTTTGAACAAGTAACTCGAGAATGGTTAGCCGCTTATGGCTATAGCCAGATTCGGATGCCGATTGTTGAATCAACACATTTATTTATTCGTGGTGTTGGTGAGCATACCGATATCGTTGAAAAAGAAATGTACGCCTTTGAAGACAGCCTTAACGGTGAAAAACTGACGTTGCGCCCAGAAGGGACCGCCGGTTGCGTACGAGCCTGCATTGAACACGGCTTACTTTACAATCAAACTCAGCGTCTTTGGTACACCGGCCCAATGTTCCGTCATGAGCGTCCACAAAAGGGACGCTATCGTCAGTTTCACCAAATGGGTATTGAGGCATTTGGTTTTTCAACGCCGGATGTCGATGCCGAAGTGATTGTGATGCTGGCCGATTTATGGCCACGTCTTGGTTTGAAGGGAATGAGTTTAGAGCTCAATTCTTTGGGTGATATTGCAGAGCGCGCGGCGCATCGCGCCCAGTTGATTCAATATTTGGAAGGGTATATCGATATCCTTGATGAAGACAGCAAGCGCCGGCTCTATACCAACCCATTGCGTGTTTTGGATACCAAAAATCCAGCCTTGCAAGAAATGGCTGAAAATGCGCCGCAACTGATCGACTTTTTGGGTGAAGAATCAAAAGCACACTTTGATACCGTCAAAGCCTTGCTTGACGATGCGGGGATTGCCTATACCTTAAATCCACGTTTAGTGCGTGGCCTTGATTATTACAATTGTACCGTTTTTGAATGGACGACAACCCAATTGGGCGCACAAAGTACCGTGGCTGCTGGTGGTCGTTATGATGGTTTGGTTGAACAATTAGGTGGAAAACCTTGTCCAGCGGTTGGTTTTGCGATTGGTATTGAGCGCTTAATGTTGCTATTGGAAATCAACGAAGTAGCGATTCCAGCCCAGTTGCCAGATGCTTACGTGGTGCATCAAGGCGAAGCCGCGGCGAGAAATGCATTTACCGTGGCGCGTCAATTGCGCGCAGCAGGCTTGAATGTCATTTATCATGGCGGCAGTGGTAGTTTTAAATCGCAATTTAAAAAAGCCGATCAATCTGGTGCGCGTTTTGCCGTGGTGATTGGTGAAGGTGAAGTGGCGTCACAGACCGTTAATTTAAAAACACTGACTGGCGAGCAGCAAGGCAAACAAGAAATCGTGCCGCAAGATCAGTTAGCACAAGTGATTCGCAGTATTTAATTTATTCAGGGGATAACCATGGCCGCATTTGATTTACAAGAACAAGAACAAATCGCCACCATGAAAGACTGGTGGCAAAACTGGGGTAAATGGTTGGCACTTGGGATCGTGGCATTTTTGATTTCGTTTGCCGCTTGGAAAGGCTGGCAAGGTTGGCAAAAGCAGCAGATTGCCAAGGCCGCTGAAGTGTATGCGCAAATTGAAAACAATTTGACTGACGATGGCAAGTTTAAAGCCGGTGTTTTGCTATTGAAAAATGAGTACAGCAAAACGCCTTATGCGCCTCGTGCCGCTTTAATTGCCGCTAAATTGAATTATCTCAAGGGTGAT
Organism: Deefgea piscis; assembly: GCF_019665785.1. Lineage (NCBI taxonomy): Bacteria > Pseudomonadati > Pseudomonadota > Betaproteobacteria > Neisseriales > Chitinibacteraceae > Deefgea > Deefgea piscis. Next base: position 2,683,826 of record NZ_CP081149.1, on the reverse strand, counting down.
GCAGCGGCTTCACGCGCTGAATTGACTTGGGTGATTGATCATAGTCAGGAGGCGGCATTACGCGATACAGCGCGCTTGCGATTAGCCAGTATTTTGGCCGAAGAGAAAAAGTATCCAGAAGCTTTGGCACTATTGAAAACACCAGAAGAAGAGGGTTTTTCTCCGCTTTACGCCGAGCTGCGCGGTGATATTTTGCAAATGCAAGGCCAAACTGCGGCTGCCGCTGATGCCTATCGCCAAGCTATTGCCAAGCTACCAAAAGACGCACCGAATTTGAAATTGGTAGAAATTAAGTTGGATGTATTGGGAGATAAGTAAGCATGAAATGCCTTCGTCCATTATTGCTACTCAGCGTCTTTAGCATTAGTGCTTGTAGTACTACCAGTAATGCGCCTGAACCTGCCCAGTTGCCTGTGGTTACAAGCACCGCAAATCCCAAAATTGATTGGAAATCCTCTGTAGGCGGAAAAACTGAATATCGTTTTCAGCCTGCTTTTAATGGTGAATTGATTGCTGCTGTGGGCGGTAATAATGAATTGGCGTTGTTTGAGCGCGCGAATGGCAAAAAACGTTGGCAAATTAAAATTGCGCAACCCGTTGCTGGCGGTGTTGGTATATCGGGTGGTGTGATTGCGGTTGGTAGCAGCAATGGCGATGTGTTGACCTATGATTTAAGCGGTCAAGCGATTTGGTCGGCTAAAGTCACGAGTGAGGTGATTTCAGCGCCTGTTGTGAGTGATGACTTGGTCATTGTGCGCTCAGGCGATGGCAAAGTCAGTGCTTTTTCGGCTGATAAAGGCGAATTAAAATGGATTTATCAGCGACCACAACCGGCTTTGTTGTTACGTAATTATGCGCCTCCAGTCGTTGCTGATGGCGTGGTGTATGTAGGGCAGGCAGCAGGGCGTTTAACGGCGATTTCGATCGCAGATGGTCGCGTGTTGTGGGAGGCTCCAGTGGCGTTGCCGCGTGGTGCGAGTGAGCTCGAGCGAGTGACTGATATTGTTGCGCCACCCGTAGTGCGTGGCGATATGGTTTGTGCCGTGGCTTTCCAAGGGCGTGTTGCTTGTCTAGGCGCTAAGCAAGGCAATTTGCTATGGACGCGTGAAATTTCCAGCTGGACGGGCTTAGCGATTGATAGCCAAAACGTGTATGTTACCGACGCCAAGGGGCAAATTAATGCCTTTGAACGCACAACAGGCCGCAGTATTTGGCGCCAAGATTTATTAGCTAACCGCTTAATTTCTGCACCAGCGATTTTGGCTGGCAATATTTTAGTCGGTGATTTAGATGGTTATATCCATGTTGTAAACCCAGAAGATGGTCGCTTTGTTGGGCAATTGCCTACCGATGGTGGCCGCATTTATTTAGCACCGCAATCTGATAGTTCGCAAGCGATTGTTCAGACCGGAAAAGGCAGTATTTATCTGCTCAGCACTCAGTAATACCCATCGACATTAGGGCGGCGCAGTTGCACCGTCATATGGATGGAATAAGGAATTGAATTGAAACCAACTATTGCCCTCGTCGGGCGCCCCAATGTGGGCAAATCAACACTATTTAATCGTTTAACCAAAACTCGTGATGCTTTGGTAGCCGATCAGCCTGGCCTGACGCGTGATCGTCACTATGGGCATGGTAAAGTTGGAGAGAAACCTTACTTGGTAATCGATACCGGTGGATTTGAACCGGTCATTGATGAAGGTATTATGTTTGAAATGGCTAAGCAAACCTTGCAAGCCATTGATGAAGCCGATGCCATCGTGTTTATTGTTGACGGGCGTAATGGCTTAACACCACAAGACAAAATGATTGCCAATCGTTTGCGTCAAGGTGATCGTCCTGTATGGGTGGCGGTCAATAAAATTGAAGGCATGAATAGTGCGGTGATGACCGCCGAGTTTCATGAGTTCGGTTTAGGTGACCCAGTTGCGATTTCTGCTTCGCATGGTGAGGGCGTTCGTCACCTGATTAATGAGATCTTGGAAGGTTTCCCAGATCCTGAGCCAGAAGAAGAACAAACCCACCCTAAATTTGCCATCGTCGGTCGTCCAAACGTGGGCAAATCAACCTTGGTGAACGCCATTCTTGGTGAAGAGCGCGTGATTGCTTTTGATGCGCCAGGTACAACTCGTGATTCAGTGGCTATTGATTTTGAACGAAATGGCTCCAACTATACGGTAATCGATACTGCGGGTGTGCGTCGCCGCGGTAAGGTGACCGATATGATTGAAAAGTTTTCGGTCATTAAAACCATGCAAGCGATTGAAGATTGCAATGTGGTGATTTTAGTATTGGATGCAACGCAAGATGTATCGGATCAAGACGGTAAGATTGCTGGCTTTGTATTAGAGTCTGGCCGCGCTTTGGTTGTCGCCATTAATAAATGGGACTCGGCGAACTTAGAGCAACGTGAAATTATTAAACGCGATATGGCGCGTAAGCTCGCCTTCCTTGATTTTGCGAAATATCACTATATTTCTGCTTTACAAGGTAGCGGTGTAGGCGATTTGTTTGGTTCAATTAATCAAGCCTATGACGCGGCGATGATTAAGATTCCTACGCCAAAACTCACGCGTGCCTTGCAGCTGGCGATGGAACGTCAACAACCGCCATTGGCCGGTAAGATTCGTCCAAAAATGCGTTATGCTCACCAAGGTGGTAGTAATCCGCCAGTTGTGATTATTCACGGTAACGCTTTGGAAGCAGTTCATGCATCATATTGGCGTTATTTAGAGCATTTCTTTATTAAAACCTTTAAATTGCAAGGTACACCTTTGCGGGTTCAGTTTAAAAAGACCGATAATCCATTTGAAGGCAAAGAAGCGCCAAATCGTGGACGTCGTGGCCCACAAAGCGCAAAAAATGCACTAAAAAAGCGCTAAAAATTGCGTTATAGTACTAAGCTGCCAATAATTGTATTGTCGGTGTAAGATGTTCCAAGCGAAACCGTACAGACGGAAAACTAATAACAAGTCGGAGAATAATAATGAGTGCTAAGGGACAAATGCTGCAAGATCCGTTTTTAAATATCTTGCGTAAAGAACACGTGCCCGTTTCAATCTACTTGGTCAATGGCATTAAATTGCAAGGGCAAATTGAATCATTTGATCAGTACGTTGTATTGCTTCGCAATACGGTGACTCAAATGGTTTATAAGCATGCCATTTCAACGGTTGTTCCTTCTCGTGCGGTGAATGTGCCGCATGATAATCCTGCCGCAGCCAGTGCAGAAAGCTAATTAGATCGAGCATTCGTTAGCCCCGAAGGCTTCGCTTTTCGGGGTTTTATCTTGCGCGGCGTTTTGTTTTTCTGGAAGTAAAGAGGTATGCATGTTTGAACGCCATCAGGGCGGTGATGAAGCAATTTTGGTTTGTCTGGATTTTGGCGAAGCTGATTTTGCCGACAGCCAAGAAGAATTCATCGAATTAGTAAAGTCTGCTGGAGTTCATCCACTGGCGGTTATTCAAGGTAAGCGTCAGCGGCCTGACCCGGCTTATTTTTGTGGCAGTGGCAAAGCGGATGAAATTGCTGAGGCGGTTTTAGCGCATGATGCTGGATTGGTGATTTTTAATCATCAATTATCTCCTGGCCAAGAGCGAAACCTTGAAAGTAAAGTCAAGTGTCGAGTGCTCGATCGTACCACCTTGATTTTGGATATTTTTGCGCAACGTGCGCGAACTTCTGAAGGTAAGCTCCAAGTCGAGTTAGCGCAGTTAGCGCACATCCAAACGCGATTAATTCGCGGCTGGACTCATCTGGAACGACAAAAGGGTGGGGTGGGTTTACGTGGGCCGGGTGAAACGCAGCTTGAAACCGATCGGCGTTTAATTGGTATTCGGGTTAAGCGCCTGAAAGATCAGTTGCAGATTGTGCAAAAGCAGCGTGCGACACAAAGAAAGCGGCGAGATCGTTCAGGGCAGTTCACTGTTTCCATCGTCGGCTATACCAATGCTGGAAAATCAACGCTATTTAATGCGTTAACCAAAGCGAAGCTCTACGCAGCAGATCAATTGTTTGCGACGCTTGATACCACCAGCCGCAAGCTATACATCGACGCGGATCATTCGGTGGTGATTTCCGATACCGTTGGTTTTATTCGCGATTTGCCTCACACCTTGGTGGCGGCATTTCGTGCAACGTTAGAAGAAACAATCGAAGCGGATGTGTTATTGCATGTGGTTGATATCAATCACCCAATGCGTGATTTGCAAATTAGTGAAGTGAATAAAGTATTAACTGAAATTGGTGCGGAACATATACCGCAGTTGATGGTCTTTAATAAGATTGATCAGCGTGATTTGGCTGCCGAAGTTGAACGTGACGAATATGGTAGTATTCGCAGCGTTAAATTAAGCGCCTTGCGTGGCGAAGGATTAAATCTTTTGCGCGAAGCACTGGTTGAAGCGATGAATCAAACCGTTAAGGAAGATAAATGAGTCAAAATGATCCGCAATGGGGTGGTGACCGAAATAAAAAAGGTGGACCACCGAATTTGGATGAGATTTTTCGTAATATCATCAATAAAATCAATGCTTTGCTCGGTAATAAAATCCCTCAAAATAATGCGCCAGTGAATCAATCATCTGGCTCTGGTGCGACTGGGGTATTTGTGGTCTTGGGTGCTTTGTTGGCTTTGTGGCTGGCATCGGGTACTTATATGGTCGACGAGCGTGAAGATGCAGTTGTAACTCGCTTTGGTAAGTATGTTGAAACCGTGGTTAATCCTGGTTTGCACTGGCATTTGCCGTATCCGATTGAATCGCGCGAATTGGTGAATATGACCGAAATTCGCAGTCTTGATGTCGGTGTTCGTGGCGATGCGGGTTCAAATAGTGAAGCCTCTTTGATGCTGACCTCTGACCAGAACATTATCCAGATTCAATTGGAAGTTCAGTACACCCTCAATTCAGCGAAAGACTTCTTGTTTGACAATCGTTTTATCGACGGCGGTCGTGATGTTGTAAAGCAAACGGCAGAATCAGCCATTCGTGAAGTAGTCGGCCGCAATAAAGTCGATTACGTGCTCAATGAAGGTCGTGGCAAGATTGCAGAAGACACCAAAGAAATTATGCAGTCGCTGCTGAACCGCTATGGCACAGGGATGACGATTGCACGGGTGAATATTTCAGATGTGCAACCGCCAGAGCAAGTACAAGCTGCTTTTGCCGATGCGGTTAAAGCTCGTCAGGACAAATCGCGCTTGATTAACGAAGGCACTGCTTACGCCAACGATGTGATTCCAAAAGCCAGCGGTATGGCTGCGCGTTTGAATGAAGAAGCCGAAGGCTATCGTGAGCAAATCGTTGCCCGAGCAGAAGGTGATGCCTCTCGCTTTAAACAAATCGCCGCTGAATATGTGAAATCACCGCAAGTTACACGTGATCGTATGTATTTAGATGCAATGCAAAGCATGTACCAAAACACAACCAAAGTGTTGGTAGATCAAAAGGCCGGTGGTAGTTTGTTGTATCTGCCTTTGGATAAATTGATGCAAATGAATGGTGCAGCAACGGCCAATGTCGACGCAGCCAAACCAGCGGCAACGTCTTCGGCTCCTGTCGCTGTTAATTCTGAAACTCCAGCGAATCGCGTTAATCGCGGTGAGCGTGACGGTCGTTAAGGAGGAAGGCAAATGAATCGTATTCTTCCTGTGTTATCAGCGGTAATGCTGGTGTTATTTTTAGCTTCATTGTGTTTGTTTACTGTAGATCAACGTCAGTACGCCGTGATTTTCCAGTTTTCTGAAGCTAAACGGGTCATTAAAGATCCTGGCATTCATTTCAAATTACCTTTTGTACAAGATGTTCGTTATTTTGATAAGCGCATTCAAACCATCGATGAGAACATGCCTGCACGGATTCAAACCATTGAAAAAATGAATGTGAATGTCAATAGCTATATCAAATACCAGATTTTCGATGTAGAGAAATACTACAAAGCAGTCGGTATGGATGAGCGAAAAGCGGTGGATCGTCTTCGCAATACCGTTAACAACATGCTTCGCGATGAATTTGGTAAGCACACCGTACAAGATGTGATTTCCGGCAAGCGCGATAAGGTGATGGAATATGTTGGCAAAGTCGCCAATATTGATGCCGAGCGTATCGGTATCCGTGTCATTGATGTGCGTATCAAGCAAGTTGATTTTGAGCCAAGCACTTTAAACTCCGTGTATGAGCGGATGCAGTCTGAGCGTAAAGCAGTGGCCAATCAATTACGTGCTGAAGGTAGTGCTGACGCTGAAAAAATTAAAGCCGATGCTGATAAACAACGCGAAGTCATCATGGCAGATGCGTATAATAAGGCGCAGCAACTTAAGGGTGCTGGTGATGCTAAGGCGGCAGCGATATACTCGGATGCTTATGGCACAACCCCTGAGTTCTATGCTTTTTATAAGAGCCTAGATGCTTATAAACAAAGTTTTGGTAAGAAAAGCGACTTAATGGTGGTTGATCCAAGTTCGGACTTTTTCAAATATATGAAAAACCCACGTGCTGGATCAGGCAAATAAGTTAGTTGTGTAACGGTTGTTGTTTTATTAGGGCTTGGGGCTAATACCTTTTAAAGGTATTATGCCCTTTGCCTTGTCTGCCATTGGGTGTGCAAGTGGATTAAAAATTGCCGCCATGAGTGATCGCCAAATAGCAATTTTGGATTTCGCTTGCTAATGGTTGGCGTATTGATTTCGCTGGTGGTGTAGTAGGTATTGCTACCCACATCTTGTTTTACGCCCGCTCTGTGGGGATACCACAGGCGGGCATTTGATTTGTCTGGACTATGCGCAACTGGATCCTACCCGAATACATTTCCGATGTACTCCCTATGGAGTCGCGTCAACTTGAGACACTACGTCGTTCCTTACTCGATCTATATGCTCGGTATGGCTATGAGCAAGTTGAGCCACCGCTGGTTGAGTATGTCGAATCACTCTTTACTCAAGACGATAGCGCGCTCGATTTAAAAACCTTTAAATTGGTCGATGAGTTATCGGGCCGTCAAATGGGCTTGCGTGCCGACATTACCCCGCAAGTTGCACGAATTGACGCGCATATCTTGAATCGCAAAGGTGTTGCGCGCTTGTGCTATGCCGGATCGGTGGTGACCACGCGACCCGATGGCTTGATGTCGAATCGTCAGCCGCGTCAAATAGGCGCTGAAATTTATGGCTGCGCCAGTATTGGTGCTGATATTGAAGCCATCGAATTAATGTTTGCCAGTTTGGCTTTAACTGGCGTGACTGATTTTTGTCTTGAGATTGGACATATCGGCTTATTTAACGCGATGGCCGATGTGGCGCACTGGCCAAATGATGCCAGACAAGCGGCGTTTAACGCTTTGCAGCAAAAAGATGTACCAGCATTAGAGGCACTAACTGCCGATTTATCTCCGGAGTTGCGCCAAGGCATTTTGGCTTTGCCGCTGTGCTATGGTGGCAGCGATGTGTTGGTGCGTGCTCGTCAAGCTTTACCAGCCATTGAAGCGGTCACTACGGCATTGGATGCTTTGCATGAATTAGAAGCGGCATTGCTGAGTCGCGGAATGACTGTACGCTTTGATTTGGCTGAATCGCCAGGTAGTTACTACCATACCGGTTTGGTATTTAACGCTTACGCCAATGGCTTTGCCAGCGCTGTGGCGCGTGGTGGACGTTATGATCGTGTCGGTGAAAAATTTGGCCGCTCACGTCCTGCTACTGGGTTTAGTTTGGATTTACGTGCCTTGACTTCATTGCCGTTTCCGACGCATCAGGCTGCGATTTTAGCGCCGCAAAGCGACGATATGGCTTTGATTGCGGCGATACGCGCATTACGCAATGCCGGTGAAATTGTGATCGTAGATTTGGGCGTTGATGTTACAGAAGTGCATATTAACCGCTCATTGCAATTGATTGCTGGTCAATGGCAAGTTGTACCATTGCAATAAATTAGTGTTTTCCCTGTAAAGGGCTAGCTGATTGAGCATTTTAAAGTTAAAGTTCGGGCGCGTTGCGTTGCTGTTGCGACGATAGCCATTGTTTTGAATAGCATTGAGGTTTGGAAATGAGCAAAAATGTCGTCGTAATCGGCACACAATGGGGTGACGAGGGTAAGGGTAAGATTGTTGACTGGTTAACGGATCACGCCCAAGGTGTGGTGCGCTTTCAAGGCGGTCATAACGCAGGCCATACATTGTGGGTTGGCGGTAAAAAAACAGTTTTGCGCTTGATTCCATCGGGCATCTTGCATGCAGGTAAAGCCTGCTTTATCGGTAATGGCGTGGTGATTTCTCCGACGGCCTTGCTGCAAGAAATTGATGAGCTCAGCGCGGCCGGTATTGACGTTGCCAGCCGTTTGACGATTTCTGAAGCTTGCCCATTGATTTTGCCGTACCACATTGCTATCGACCAAGCGCGTGAAGCGGCTAAGGGCGAGAAAAAAATTGGTACCACAGGTCGTGGTATTGGCCCAGCGTACGAAGACAAAGTGGCGCGTCGCTCAATTCGCGTGCAAGATTTATACCATCCAGAACGCTTCGCCGCTAAATTGCTGGAAAACCTCGACTGGTATAACTTTGCATTGAAGAACTACTTCAACGCACCAACGCTCGATTTCCAAACTGTTTACGATGAAACCATGGCCTACGCTGAGCGCATTCGCCCAATGGTTGGCGATGTATCGCGTACCTTATATGACATGAATAAAGCTGGCGAGCCATTGTTATTTGAAGGCGCGCAAGGAACCTTGCTTGACGTCGATCACGGTACTTACCCATTTGTGACTTCAAGCAACTGCGTAGCAGGTGCTGCGGCACCAGGCGCAGGCGTTGCACCACAAATGTTGCAATATGTACTGGGTATCGTGAAGGCATACACCACTCGCGTTGGTTCTGGCCCATTCCCAACTGAATTGTTCGACGACGTTGGCGCTGGCTTGGCTGAACGTGGTCACGAGTTCGGTTCGGTAACCGGTCGTGCGCGTCGTTGTGGTTGGTTTGACGCTGCAGCGCTGAAACGCTCAATCCAAATCAATGGTGTGTCCGGTTTGTGTGTGACCAAGCTGGACGTGATGGATTCGATCGAAACCATTAAATTGTGTACCGGTTATATGTTGAATGGCAAAGCCATCGACATCTTGCCAATTGGCGCAGAAAACATTGCCTTGTGCGAGCCAATCTACGAAGAAATGCCTGGCTGGTCTGAATCGACTTTTGGCGTGAAAAAATTCGAAGAATTGCCACTCAATGCGCAAAACTATCTGAAACGCATCGCCGAAATCTGCGAAGCACCAATCGCAATTATTTCGACTGGCCCAGATCGCGACGAAACCATCGTTCTGCAACACCCATACCAAGACTAATCGTCGGTATATATGAAAAAAACCGCTGTGCTTGCAGCGGTTTTTTTACGCCTGAATATCGCGTAAGAGCGGGCTTGCCCGCGAATGCAATTTAAATTCAATACATTTGTGTTTCACATTCACGGTATTCGCGGGAAAGCGCGCCTACGAAACGCATATCTTTGTACGTGGCGACTGGGGCGCTACTCAAGCATATTTTTGATCTTCAATTAGCCACTTTCGTAAACCGCGCTTGAGTGGCGCCATCAATGATCACATTCTCTACAAACATTGAGTACGGCCGCACCCATAGAGCACCTTCGCCATACAATGGCCGATACACCACCAGCCATTCATAAGTTTCACTGTGCCGTGCCAAGTCGATGACTTGGTAACGATTACCTTTGTAATGCTGATATTCGCCAAGGGCGAGTTCTGGGCGTGGGCTCATGGGTATTGCTCTCTATGAATTATTTAGTCAAGGCTACAAGCTGATACATATTATCAAAGCATATACCGTTGATTGCTAAGTTATTATCGCTTTTGCATTAGTGCTGCTTGATCATTATTTCACAGCGTGTGCTTGTTGCGATAATTTCAACCGCGCCACCAATTGGGAATGTGATTTGTGGTGTTGTATGTCCAAAATCTAGATTGGCAATGACAGGGATAGATTTTAATTCTGGCTTTGAATGAATCAGTTTACAAATTTGCTCATGGGTAATCTGTGATGTTTTTTGAAACCGACCAATCACAATACCTTTTACAGAATGAAATGATTTTAGATGAATGATGGATTGTAAATTACGGTCAAATTCACTGAGTGTGTTTTGTTCTAGTAAATTATCTTCTTCGAGAAATAAAATTGCATTTTCTGGCTCTGGTAAATAGCAACTGCCTTGCAATAAATTGAAAGTGCATAAATTTCCGCCAATAATTGTTCCTGATGCTTGCCCCGTGTTGATCACCTGATGCCCAGTGTTAGGATAGAAATCACGTTGATCTTGATTGATGTACCACTCATCATCCGACCACTGTTGGGAATTCGTTATTGAGTATTCTTTTTCACTCATTAAACATTTTTTGAAATATTCAACTGTGTAATCAAGCCCTTGCGCCATACCTAATGTCGAAAAATGTGGCCCGTTATAGGTAATGAGCTCTGTTTTAGCATAAATGGCGTTGCTTAAAGCCGTGATATCAGAAAAGCCACACAGTATTTTGGGATTGGATTTGATGATTGAGTAATCTATTTTATTGAGTAATTGATTTGAGTTATGGCCGCCAATCGCTGTCAAAATGGCTTTGACGGTTTTATCAGAAAACGCAGTATGCAAATCGTCAATTCTGGCTTCAATCGATGATGAGTGAAACTCATCGATTTGATGGCAATTCTTAGAAAAACAAACTTCTAAGCCGATTTCATTGAGTTTTGTAGTGGCAAGTTCGATCACGTGCTGAGAAATGATGCCCAGGCTTCTTGATGGTGCAATCACACAGATTTTATCTCCGCGATTCAATTTGTCTCCTGTCATTTGTTCCTCTGTTTGCTTTATGCTGGGTTAAAAATCTATCGGGTATATTCTTGAAATCCTTATTAATTAAAGGTTTTATTGCTATACCCGTATTGGTGATAGTCGTTATTTATCGTAATATTTCAGTGCGTCGTTTGGTTCGACGATCAGCATAAAAAAACAGCCACCGATTTTGGGTGGCTGTTTGCTTTAGCTTGCTGCGATTACAATTTGCTCTCAACCCAGACTGCGGCCGCTTGCATGGCTTCTTGCAGCTTGGCGGGCTCAGTGCCACCGGCTTGGGCGATGTCTGGGCGTCCGCCGCCTTTACCACCAACCAGTTGTGCCGCGATATTGACCAGTTCACCGGCTTTGATTTTGCTGGTGAGATCTGGCGATACCCGAGCGATGAGGCTGACTTTACCCTCAGTGACACAAGCGAGTAGGGCGATGCCGCTTTCTAGGCGATCCATCAGCTTATTACTCATTTCACGCAAAGTAGCCGGATCAACGTCTTCTACCACACTGCCAATGCATTTCACGCCATTGATGGTGCGCAGGCCCACGCCAATCAGCTGGTCCAATTGACCAAACGCCATTTGACCTTTAAGCGCGCTAACTTCTTTTTGCGTTGCTTTTAAGTCAGCTTGGAGTTTTTCCAATTTGCCAATCAATTCACCCGGATGTGCGCCAACGATAGACGTCGCTGTTTTGAGTTCAGCGTCTTGCGCTTGCACTGCTGCGAGTGCTGCGGTGCCAGTAATGGCTTCAATTCGACGAACGCCAGCAGCAATGCCGCTTTCTGCAACGATTTTGAATAAGCCGATATCGCCAGTGCGTTTAACGTGCGTACCGCCACAAAGTTCAGTCGAGAAGTCGCCCATTTTTAAAACGCGAACTTCATCGCCGTATTTCTCGCCAAACAAGGCCATCGCGCCAAATTTAATGGCGTCGTCGTAGCTCATCAAGCGCACTTGGGCTTCTTCGTTAGCCATGATGACGTGATTGACTAGGTTTTCGATTTTAGCGATTTCGTCGCTTGTTACGGCTTTCGGGTGTGAGAAGTCAAAGCGTGTGCGCTCTGCGTTCACCAACGAGCCTTTTTGCTCCACGTGCGTGCCAAGTACTTCGCGCAGCGCAGCGTGCAATAAATGCGTTGCTGAGTGATTGCGTTGGCTAGCTTGGCGTTTGGCAATGTCGATACTGGCAGTGACTTCGTCGCCAACATTGAGCGCGCCGCTAATGATTTGGCCTTGATGGCCAAATACATCGGCTTTCACTTTTTGGGTGTCGGTCACATTAAAGACGCCAGGGCCAGCAATCACGCCAACATCACCCGCTTGACCACCTGATTCGGCATAAAACGGCGTGTGATCGAGCACGATCACGCCTTCGTCGCCATTTTCTAGCGTTTGAACTGGTTCGCTGCCTTTATACAGTGCGAGTACTTTGGCTGAACGGCTAGCTTCGGTGTAGCCATGAAAGCACGATGCCTCGCCTTCGTAGTTAAGGCCTGCGGTCATTTTGAATGAGCCAGCAGCTTTCGATTGCTTGCGCTGAACGTCGAGTGCGGCTTCAAAACCAGCAATATCCACCGTTACATTTCGCTCGCGGCAAACGTCCGCGGTCAAATCAATCGGAAAGCCGTAAGTGTCGGACAATTTGAATGCCACATCGCCATCGAGTACTTGCTTGCCGCCGGCTAAAACAGTGTCGAGCAAAGCCATGCCGTTTTCAAGTGTGCGACCGAAGATTTCTTCTTCGTTTTTGATGGCTTCAACAATCTGTTCTTGGCGTTGACGCAATTCTGGGTACGCATCGCCCATCACTTCAGCTAATGGCGCGACCAGTTTGTGGAAGAAGTAGCCTTTTTGACCGAGTTTATAGCCATGACGTACTGCGCGGCGAATAATGCGGCGCAATACATAGCCACGGCCATCGTTGGCTGGCAAAGCACCATCGGCGATCAAGAATGCGCAAGAGCGAATATGGTCAGCAATGACGCGCAGCGATGGAGAATCGGTATCCGCTGCGCCGGTTTCGCGTTTCGCTGCGGCAAGCAGATGCTGGAACAAATCAATTTCGTAATTGGCGTGTACGCCTTGCATTACCGCAGAAATACGCTCCAAACCCATGCCGGTATCCACCGATGGTTTTGGTAGTGGATGCAATACACCGGCTTCGTCGCGGTTAAATTGCATAAACACGTTGTTCCAGATTTCGATGAAGCGGTCGCCGTCTTCTTCTGCCGATCCTGGAGGGCCACCCCAGTGATGCGCGCCATGATCGTAAAAAATTTCGGTACATGGGCCACAAGGACCGGTGTCGCCCATTTGCCAGAAGTTATCCGATACGCCTGGGCCTTTATTGTCACCAATGCGAACGATACGATCGCTCGGGATGCCGATTTCTTTATTCCAAATATCAAAAGCTTCGTCGTCCGTGGCGTAGACGGTAACCATCAGCTTTTCTTTGGGAATGGCTAGCCATTCTGGGCCAGTCAAAAATTCCCAAGCAAAGAAGATGGCGTCGCGCTTGAAGTAATCGCCAAAGGAGAAATTACCCAGCATTTCAAAAAAGGTATGGTGGCGTGCGGTATAGCCGACGTTTTCTAAGTCGTTATGTTTGCCGCCTGCGCGTACGCATTTTTGGCTTGAAGTGGCGCGAGTGTACGGGCGTTTATCAAAACCTAAAAAAACGTCTTTAAATTGGTTCATCCCAGCATTGGTGAACAAAATGGTCGGGTCATTCAAAGGGATTAAGCTGGATGACGCCACAATTTGGTGGCCTTTGCTGGCAAAAAAGTCCAAGAACTTTTGGCGAATCTGAGCGGATGTCATGGCGACCTGTGGGTAAGAAGCAAACCGTCGATTTTACGGTAAAAGGCGCTATATCGGTAGTCGTGTTGTGCATACGTCGGCTTTCTAATGCAGGTATGAATGAAAGTTGACGGTAAATGCAGTATTAAGCAGGTAGTTCTTGATGGTTTTGTTGCGTGATGAACTGATTTCAAACGATGGCAATGTAAAGCTTTCCCCTTCTGTTCGCCTTGTATGGTGAATGATATATTTCAATTGTTGTAAGTGTTTGTTTGGTGTTCGCGCTAATGTTTGTGGGTGGTGGTAGACGTAACTCACGCTGATTGTTGAATGGCGGATTGTTATTTTTCATTTTAATAAATTGGCTTTAGCCAAAGGATCTTGCAATGAAAAGCATATTTAAATGGTGTTCGACTGCGCTGTTTGGCTTTATTTTGGCGGGCTGCGCGGGGGTGGGTATGAATCAGCAGCAAACTTATGAAGTTCAGCAAGGGGTTATCGAACAAATTTCTTTGGTGCCTTTAACGCATTCTGATCAATTGGGCGTGGGGGCGGTTTTAGGTGGTGCGGCAGGTGCGGGTTTGGGGAGTTTGATTGGCGCAGGTACTGGGCGCGATGTGGCGATGGCAATGGGCGCAATCGCCGGTGCGGTGGCAGGGAAGTATGGCGAAAATCGTTATGACGGCAATCAGCAGGGGCAGCAGGTTGTGGTGCGCTTAAATAGTGGGGTATTAGTGGTAGTGACTCAGCCGTATGAGGCCAATATTTATAAAGGCCAGCGTGTATATATTGAAGGCTCTGGCTCGAGTGCGCGGATTGCGCCAATGTAGCCCACTAATCGGGGTTTCAAATAAAAAAGCACGAATAAATTCGTGCTTTTTTATTGGGTATATCGATGTAAGTTATGCCTAATAAGGCATGTGGTTATATACCTAGATAAGCCCCAGCCCTTTAAGCATGATGACTAAAATCAGCGTTGGCGTAATGTAGCGTACCAAAATAAACACGGCTTTAATGACGAGGCCATTATTGAGTTGCCCATCATTGCTCAATTGTTTTTGTAGCTGTGGCAAGCCATAAACCCAGCCGACAAATAGACAAATCAAGATGCCGCCAATTGGCATTAAAATGTTTGAGCTGATGTAATCGAAAAGATCGAATGGATTTAAGCCAAATAAAGTCCAGCTGGCTGTTAGTGAAGATGAGAGCGACGCCGGAATTCCAAATAAGCCAATCACGCCCAGTGTGAGTAATGTGGCTTTCTTGCGACTGAACTTAAAGCGCTCCGACAGCATGGCCACCGGCACTTCCATGATCGATAGAATCGCACCCGTTGCTGCAATGGCGGCTAAAACAAAAAACAGCGCCATAAAAAACTGCCCAAATGGCATGCTGGCAAAGACCGCAGGGATGGTCATAAAGACTAGTGATGGACCTGCTGCTGGCTCAAAGCCAAAAGAAAACACGGCAGGGAAAATCGCTAAACCCGCCAGTAATGACACAGACAAATCCGCCAGCATCACACGAGTGGCCGTCAATGGAATGTTTTGTTCTGTGCGGAAGTAGCTGCCATAAGTGAGCATGGTGCCCATGCCGATCGATAGCTTGAAAAAAGCTAAGCCAACAGCAGTCAGCATCACTGAAGCGGTGATTTTGCTAAAGTCAGGCGCAAACAAAAATTTCACGCCTTCCATTGCGCCTGGTAGCGTTAAGCTACGGATGCACAATAAAATTAATAGCAAAAACAAAATCGGCATTAATTTTTTGGCTGCAGCCTCAATCCCTTTGGATACACCCATCATGATGATGGTGCCTGCCCATGCCAATACCACCCATTGCCAAAATAAGGCTTCTAAGGGGTTGGAAACCAGAGCGCCAAATGCCGCTTTGGCGCTTGCGGGGTCGGTGCTGTGGATGCTGCCGGTGATTGATTTGAAGATATAAGCAAATACCCAGCCAGCTACGCCGGTGTAAAAAGCCAAAATCAGTACGGCTGCAATTAGGCCCATATAGCCAATAACAGGCCAAAAGCGCTGCTTTTTCGGTGCGAGTACTTCAAATGTAGTGACGGCATTGGCGCGAGAGGCGCGTCCAAGCATAATTTCAACAATCATCACGGGGAGGGCGACTAATAAAGTGGCCAGTACGTAAACCACCAAGAAACTCGCACCGCCATTCGTGCCTGTCATATAGGGGAACTTCCAGATATTACCTAAGCCAACTGCGGAACCTAGTGTGGCGACTAAGACACCAAATGTGGAGGTGAAACCATCGCGACTTGCGCTCATGCCATGCCCTTGTAGTAAATTGTAAACAACAGCACACTATTCAGAGTTAGCTAGTGTATTGTCCATGAGGGAAAACCCGAGACTTAGGCTTTGATTGATTCAAACTAAGACTTTTAACGGGATTGAAAGAGTACAAAGCCACTTTGCCCGAGTTTGATCGGGTGGCTTTGGTTTGTTTGATTCGCGAGCAATCTCGCGGGAAGCGATTGTAGTGGTTTAACTGATGACTTGTAACTAATTGCTTGAGTCAAAATTCAAATAGGACGTAGACGAATTTAATGAAAACACCAAAGAGATTAGAACCATTGGTGGAAGATGGTTTGGTTGACGAAGTCTTGCGCCAATTAATGAGCGGTAAAGAGGCTACGGTTTATGTTGTGCGTTGTGGCGATGAAGTTCGGTGCGCCAAGGTATATAAGGACGCCAACCATCGCAGCTTTAAAAAGAATGCCGCCTATCAAGAGGGTCGTAAGGTAAAAAATAGCCGCCAAGCTAGAGCAATGGAAAAAGGCTCTCGTTATGGTCGGCAAATGCAAGAAGAAGAGTGGCAAAATGCCGAAGTCGATAATCTTTATCGCTTAGCGGCCGCTGGTGTGCGTGTGCCGACACCGTATATCTGTTTCGAAGGTGTGTTGTTGATGGAGTTGGTGACGGGTGAGGATGGTAATGCAGCCCCTCGTTTAAATGATGTCGAAATGAGTGCCGAGCTTGCACGCTTTTATCATGCCGAGTTGCTCAAGCAAGTAGTTTTAATGCTGTGTGCTGGGGTGATCCATGGCGATTTGTCAGAATACAATATTCTGGTTGATGAGCATGGCCCCGTTATTATTGATTTGCCACAGGCTGTCGATGCTGCAGGTAATAATCAAGCTGCGGCAATGCTAGAGCGTGACGTAGATAATCTAGCTGAGTATTTTGGCCAGTTTGCGCCTGAGCTGAATGGCTCACAGTACGGTAAAGAAATTTGGAAATTGTATGAGGGTGGCTTGCTGCATCCCGAAGTGCAACTCACAGGAAAAATTAAGCAAGATCATCGCAAAGTAGATGTGCGCGGTGTTTTGCGAGAGGTTGAGCATGTGAAAGAAGAGCATTTACAGCGCCAACTCCCCGATTTTCAGCCGTAAAGAGTACTTTTTTGCTGATTTGAGTGAATAGATGCGATAGTACCCTTTGTTTTTTGGGGTTTGCTACGTTTTTTACGTTTATTTAAAATCAATGACTTATCGCGATACTTGGTTTTTATTTGTGTATAGGTGTTGACCGAGCTGCGAGTCTGCCGTATATTTCGGCCTCTCTGCTGCTGACACAGCAAACGAAACAAGCGGTTTTCCAGCTGGTTTCAGTGTCTAAGCCACTGATCTTTAACAAAATACAGCCGATGAGTGTGAGTGCTTGGTTTGCCAGTCAAACAAGTGCTTACACTCAAGATTTAAAAGAAATCTTGGTTTCTAACCAAGTGTTTCTTTGAGTAATGAGTACTAAGCCAAGTATGTAAATTCAGCTAGATTAAACGAAAGAGTTTGATCCTGGCTCAGATTGAACGCTGGCGGCATGCTTTACACATGCAAGTCGAACGGTAACAGGGTGCTTGCACCGCTGACGAGTGGCGAACGGGTGAGTAATACATCGGAATGTACCCAGTAATGGGGGATAACGCTTCGAAAGGAGTGCTAATACCGCATACGCCCTGAGGGGGAAAGTGGGGGACCGCAAGGCCTCACGTTATTGGAGCAGCCGATGGCTGATTAGCTAGTTGGTAGGGTAAAGGCCTACCAAGGCAACGATCAGTAGCGGGTCTTAGAGGACGATCCGCCACACTGGAACTGAGACACGGTCCAGACTCCTACGGGAGGCAGCAGTGGGGAATCTTGGACAATGGGCGAAAGCCTGATCCAGCAATGCCGCGTGCGTGAAGAAGGCCTTCGGGTTGTAAAGCGCTTTTGTCGGGGAGGAAATCCTAGTGGTTAATAACTACTGGGGATGACAGTACCCGAAGAATAAGGACCGGCTAACTACGTGCCAGCAGCCGCGGTAATACGTAGGGTCCAAGCGTTAATCGGAATTACTGGGCGTAAAGCGTCCGCAGGTGGCTTGATAAGATAGACGTGAAATCCCTGGGCTCAACCTAGGAATTGCGTTTATGACTGTCTCGCTAGAGTATGGGAGAGGGGGGTGGAATTCCACGTGTAGCAGTGAAATGCGTAGAGATGTGGAGGAACACCGATGGCGAAGGCAACCCCCTGGCCTAATACTGACACTCATGGACGAAAGCGTGGGGAGCAAACAGGATTAGATACCCTGGTAGTCCACGCCCTAAACGATGTCTACTAGTTGTTGGGCTTTTCGGAGCTTAGTAACGCAGCTAACGCGTGAAGTAGACCGCCTGGGGAGTACGGTCGCAAGACTAAAACTCAAAGGAATTGACGGGGGCCCGCACAAGCGGTGGATGATGTGGATTAATTCGATGCAACGCGAAAAACCTTACCTGGTCTTGACATGTACGGAAGTCCGTAGAGATATGGATGTGCCTTCGGGAACCGTAACACAGGTGCTGCATGGCTGTCGTCAGCTCGTGTCGTGAGATGTTGGGTTAAGTCCCGCAACGAGCGCAACCCTTGCCATTAGTTGCTAACATTTAGTTGAGCACTTTAATGGGACTGCCGGTGACAAACCGGAGGAAGGTGGGGATGACGTCAAGTCCTCATGGCCCTTATGACCAGGGCTTCACACGTCATACAATGGTCGGTACAGAGGGTCGCCAACCCGCGAGGGGGAGCTAATCTCACAAAACCGATCGTAGTCCGGATTGCACTCTGCAACTCGAGTGCATGAAGTCGGAATCGCTAGTAATCGCGGATCAGCATGTCGCGGTGAATACGTTCCCGGGCCTTGTACACACCGCCCGTCACACCATGGGAGTGGGTTTTACCAGAAGTAGCTAGGATAACCTTCGGGAGTCCGGTTACCACGGTAGGATTCATGACTGGGGTGAAGTCGTAACAAGGTAGCCGTAGGGGAACCTGCGGCTGGATCACCTCCTTTCAAGAGAAAGATTGGTAGATTAAGTACTCACACTCATCGGCTGTAGATTTGAAAGAAACGATATGGGTCAGTAGCTCAGTTGGTTAGAGCACCGTGTTGATAACGCGGGGGTCATAGGTTCGATTCCTATCTGACCCACCAGTATCACGGGGGTTTAGCTCATCTGGTAGAGCACCTGCTTTGCAAGCAGGGGGTGAACGGTTCGAGTCCGTTAACCTCCACCATTATCTGCTGTAGAAAATAGAATTCTATGTATTGCACGTTGTTGGGTGCAGTGTATTTTATTCTGGTTTCTAAAATTAGATAAATCGGCTGTTTATATTTAGATATGAATGATTGATTTTAGTAATATCGCTCTTTAACAAAATAGAAGAAGTAATTAATTCCAATAAACATTGTAATGGAATTAAATAAAACAATAACTGCGTGCAGTTGTGGTTGAGTTTAATTTCAAAGTAAAAATATTGGGTTGATTGTATCTGTTCAGTTGTGCTGGTCTCATGCCAGTGGAACTGAACCGCAAGTGAAATGAGAACTCACTTGCAAGTCGCAAATACGATTTCAGTAATCTGAGATACGTTTTACGTGTTTGAGGTTATAGGATCAAGCGAATAAGTGCATCTGGTGGATGCCTTGGCGATGATAGGCGACGAAGGACGTGATAGCCTGCGATAAGCGTGGGGGAGCTGGCAAAGTGCTTTGATCCCACGATTTCCGAATGGGGAAACCCGGCCCTTTTGGGTCATCCTAGACTGAATACATAGGTCTAGCGAAGCGAACCCGGTGAACTGAAACATCTAAGTAACCGGAGGAAAAGAAATCAACCGAGATTCCCAAAGTAGTGGCGAGCGAAATGGGAAGAGCCTGTACGTGATAGCAGTAGACTTAATAGAATGGAATGGAAAGTCCAACCATAGTGGGTGATAGTCCCGTATATGAAAAGTCAATTGTGATACTAAGCGTACGAGAAGTAGGGCGGGACACGAGAAATCCTGTTTGAAGATGGGGGGACCATCCTCCAAGGCTAAATACTCATCATCGACCGATAGTGAACCAGTACCGTGAGGGAAAGGCGAAAAGAACCCCGGGAGGGGAGTGAAATAGAACCTGAAACCGGATGCATACAAACAGTGGGAGCCCTTGAAAAATGGGGTGACTGCGTACCTTTTGTATAATGGGTCAGCGACTTACGTTCAGTAGCGAGCTTAACCGAATAGGGGAGGCGTAGGGAAACCGAGTCCGAATAGGGCGCATAGTTGCTGGGCGTAGACCCGAAACCAAGTGATCTATCCATGGCCAGGATGAAGGTGCGGTAACACGCACTGGAGGTCCGAACCCACTAACGTTGCAAAGTTAGGGGATGAGCTGTGGATAGGGGTGAAAGGCTAAACAAACTTGGAAATAGCTGGTTCTCCTCGAAAACTATTTAGGTAGTGCCTCATGTATCACTGACGGGGGTAAAGCACTGTTATGGCTAGGGGGTCATCGCGACTTACCAAACCATGGCAAACTCTGAATACCGTCAAGTGCGAGCATGGGAGACAGACCTGGGGTGCTAACGTCCTGGGTCAAGAGGGAAACAACCCAGACCGCCGTCTAAGGTCCCAAATGATCAATTAAGTGGAAAACGAGGTGGGAAGGCACAGACAACCAGGATGTTGGCTTAGAAGCAGCCATCATTTAAAGAAAGCGTAATAGCTCACTGGTCGAGTCGTCCTGCGCGGAAGATGTAACGGGGCTCAAATTGATAACCGAAGACGCGGATATGACCATTTATGGCATATGGTAGAGGAGCGTTCTGTAAGCCTGTGAAGGTGTCTTGAGAAGGATGCTGGAGGTATCAGAAGTGCGAATGCTGACATGAGTAGCGATAAAGGGAGTGAAAAGCTCCCTCACCGAAAACCCAAGGTTTCCTGCGCAACGTTCATCGGCGCAGGGTGAGTCGGCCCCTAAGGCGAGGCAGAAATGCGTAGTCGATGGGAAACAGGTTAATATTCCTGTACTTGATATAAGTGCGATGTGGGGACGGAGAAGGTTAGGTTAGCCAACTGTTGGAATAGTTGGTTTAAGTGTGTAGGCGGGTGTCTTAGGCAAATCCGGGACGCTGTTAACGCTGAGGCATGATGACGATTCACTTAGGTGATGAAGTAACTGATACCCTGCTTCCAAGAAAAGCCACTAAGCTTCAGCTTATATTGAACCGTACCGCAAACCGACACAGGTGGGTAGGAAGAGTATTCTAAGGTGCTTGAGAGAACTCGGGAGAAGGAACTCGGCAAATTAACACCGTAACTTCGGGAGAAGGTGTGCCTTATTGGTGAAGAACCTTGCGTTTGGAGCTATATAAGGCCGCAGAGAAATGGGGGCTGCGACTGTTTATCAAAAACACAGCACTCTGCCAACACGAAAGTGGATGTATAGGGTGTGACGCCTGCCCGGTGCTGGAAGGTTAATTGATGGGGTGCAAGCTCTTGATCGAAGCCCCAGTAAACGGCGGCCGTAACTATAACGGTCCTAAGGTAGCGAAATTCCTTGTCGGGTAAGTTCCGACCCGCACGAATGGCGTAACGATGGCCCTACTGTCTCCTCCCGAGACTCAGCGAAGTTGAAGTGTTTGTGAAGATGCAATCTCCCCGCTGCTAGACGGAAAGACCCCGTGAACCTTTACTGTAGCTTTGCATTGGACTTTGAAGTGGTTTGTGTAGGATAGGTGGGAGGCTTTGAAGCAGAGACGCTAGTTTCTGTGGAGCCGTCCTTGAAATACCACCCTGACCCCTTTGAGGTTCTAACCTTGGTCCGTTATCCGGATCGGGGACCGTGCATGGTAGGCAGTTTGACTGGGGCGGTCTCCTCCCAAATTGTAACGGAGGAGCTCGAAGGTCGCCTAGGTACGGTCGGACATCGTACTGATAGTGTAATGGCAAAAGGCGGCTTAACTGCGAGACCGACAAGTCGAGCAGGTGCGAAAGCAGGACATAGTGATCCGGTGGTTCTGTATGGAAGGGCCATCGCTCAACGGATAAAAGGTACTCCGGGGATAACAGGCTGATTCCGCCCAAGAGTTCACATCGACGGCGGAGTTTGGCACCTCGATGTCGGCTCATCACATCCTGGGGCTGTAGCCGGTCCCAAGGGTATGGCTGTTCGCCATTTAAAGTGGTACGTGAGCTGGGTTCAAAACGTCGTGAGACAGTTTGGTCCCTATCTGCAGTGGGCGTTGGAAATTTGAGAGGGGCTGCTCCTAGTACGAGAGGACCGGAGTGGACTGACCTCTGGTGTACCGGTTGTCACGCCAGTGGCATTGCCGGGTAGCTAAGTCGGGAAGAGATAAGCGCTGAAAGCATCTAAGCGCGAAACTTGCCTCAAGATGAGATTTCCCTAGGGTTTTAAATCCTCTAAAGAGTCGTTCGAGACCAGGACGTTGATAGGTTGGGTGTGGAAGCGCAGTAATGCGTTAAGCTAACCAATACTAATTGCTCGTGAGGCTTGATCCTATAACCTGAAGCGCGTAGTGCGACGAAGGATATAATCGACCCAAAGTAGTTCGGTGTGAAAGCGCTGATCTACTAGAAAATACTTAAATGGTGTTTGTTGGTGTGTAGTATAATTACTTCTTCTATTGATTTTACGAGTTAGCGTTGTAGGTTGCGGTCTGAAAAGATAGCGGCTGAATGCGATAACTCTCGTGTAACTCGAAAGAGTTGCACCAGACAGTTTAATGTCTGGCGACCATAGCGAGGTGGTCCCACTCCTTCCCATCCCGAACAGGACAGTGAAACACCTCAGCGCCGATGATAGTGCGGATTGCCCGTGTGAAAGTAGGTCATTGCCAGACTTCCCTATAGAGAAGCCCGATTCGAAAGAGTCGGGCTTTTTGCTGTCTGTGAGATTTAATTAAGATAGTAGCATTCGTGCAAGCATAGTAATGAATACGCCGCCAAAGATAAGATACAAAAATAAAAAGCCCGCGAGGAGCATTGGTTTTAATCCGGCTTGGCGAATCGCACTGACGTGAGTATGCAGACCCAGTGCCGCCATTGCCATTGCCAATAAAATCGTGTCGAGGGTAAGTAATATCTCAATGATGCTCTTTGAGAGTAAATTAAGTGAATTAAAACCGGCGACGAGAATAAAAATAAGCGCAAACCATGGAATGGTTATTTTTCCTCGTTGTGAATGTTGTGCTCCGTGTGTTTTGGCGAGCCACATTGAAAGAATAACTAAAAATGGCGCAAGCATCATAACGCGAATCATTTTAGTGATCATTGCCGTTGCTGCAATATCGTCCCCCATTTCTTTGCTGGCAGCAACGACTTGTGCCACCTCATGAATCGTTGCTCCAGTAAAAACGCCAAAGTCATTGGCGGATAAAATCGGTCCCATTTTTTGATTGAGATAAAATAAGCTCGGATATAAAAAAATGGTAACCGTGCCAAAGATCACAACCGTCGAGACAGCGACGGCGACTTTTGAAGATTGAGCTTTAAGGATAGGTTCAGTCGCAAGTACTGCTGCCGCACCGCAGATTGCACTCCCTGCACCAATTAAAATACTGGTGTGCTGATCTAATTGAAGCCATCGTGTACCAACAATGTAAGCCAGCATAAAAGTGGTGGTTAAAACTAGCGCATCAACTAAGATGCCAATCACGCCAACATCGGCGATTTGTTGAAATGTTATTCGAAAACCATAAAGAATAATCCCCCAACGCAATAAATCACTTTTCGCAAACTGCACGCCATCACCGCAGTGAGAGGCGAAACGCGGAAAAATACTATTGCCTAACAAAATACCAAATATGATTGCGAGTAATAAAGCCGAAAATCCCCATTGCTGCATTAAATGCGTATCACCTAAAGCGATCGAAGAAATAGCAATGCTACCGGTTAGTATTATGCCAAGAGTTATGTTTTTTATATCAATGTGACTCATATTCAATCTCACTTTAAATCGGTTCATTTTTTAGTATAGAAATAAATGCACAGTTTTAAATTAAGAAGAGAGCGAATGCCCCAGATGGGCGGATATAGGTATAAATAAACGCCAGCGAGCTGGCGTTTTTGATTAAAGGTTATTGAAAAATTTGCTTTAAGCGCAATAAATCTTGCCAAGTTTTGGCTTTGTCGTGAACGTTTCTTTGTAAATAGCTGGGATGATAGGTCACGATGGTTGGAATGTTTTGGCATTGCTGCTTAATTTGACGCAATTCGCGAATGGGTGCAGGAGTATTGAGTACGGCTTCAGCAGCAAATTGGCCAATTGCGAGAATAGCGGTAGGTTTAAGTAATGCAATTTGCCGTTGCAATATAGGCGCACAGGCTTTAATTTCTTGGCTATTGGGATTGCGCGAGCCATAGCATTTAACCGCATTGGTGATGAATGTATTTTGTAGTTGAGTTTCACCCAAGCTCATCAGCATTTGATTGACCATACGCTGTGCAGGGCCAAAGAGCGCAAGATTATGCTGTTCTTCCGCTTTATTGGGCGCGTCGCTGACAATCAGCAATTGGGCTTCAATTGCACCGGTTGCAAAAACGGCTTGTTGTCGCTGACTACTGCGCGGGCAAGCGGTGCAACTGGCGACTTCAACGCGTAATTGCTCCCAATTGAGTTGGCTAATTCGGTCACTACGGGCATCAAGTTGGCTGATTTCTTCGCTAGACAAGGCTTGGTGATTTGGATTAGCCGCCTCACGATTTTGTTGTAACAAACGGTGCGCTGCGGCGGCTTTATTTGATTTACTGCCACGGCTGATTGGTGTTTCAGTCAAAGTTTGGGCGGCTGATTCAGGCTCGATACTAGGTGCAGCGTTTAAAACAGGGCTGCTTGCTTCCTGCTCAATCTGCGATGACGTGAGTGTGTGTAACACCTCGTGCCGAATCCATTGTGGATTAAGGCCTAGCTCATTGAGGATGAGTGCGCGGCGATTCATGCCTTGTCCTCCAAATGCAGGGTATAGAGCAGTGCATCTTCTCTACCTTCGCTTGTAGGGTAATACCCTTTGCGTCGGCCTGATGGCGTGAAGTCGTGCTTTACGTATAGCGCACGTGCAGCTTGATTGGACTCTCTAACTTCTAAAAATAGCGTCAAGACGTTATGTTGCAATAATTGAGCTTGTAATGCCGTGAGTAGCTGGCTTGCCCAATGTTGGCGTTGCCATTGTGGCGCAATGGCGATGAGTAGTAATTCAGCCTCGTCCAAAGTCACCATGCAAACCGTAAAACCGATTAATTCATCTTGCTGCCACAGGCCATCGCATTGATGATGATTGAGCGAGTCGAGCCATTGCGCTGCTGTCCAAGGATGTGGATTGGTTGCGGTATCAATGGCAAGCACGGCGGCAAGATCGGCTTCAGTCAGCCGTTTTAGCATTATTTTTGCACCCGTTCATGGGTTTTAAGCGCCACTTTGTCACGTAAATAAACCAGCTCAGCTTCATCAGCAGGACGGCCTTGGCCGGCCGCAAAAATAGGCAAAGCAAGCGCCAGTAATTGCGCAGCATGGGGGAAAATCTCGCTACGAACTGTATCGATTTTGGCCCCTAAACGCGCTTCAAGTGCCGCCGAATATACGCTAAAACCATTGCCGACTCCGGTGTAGCCCTCGCCATCAGGCATAGGTACGTCTTCGGGATTACACACCAAGGCCTCAACGAGGGTAGTCCATTGGCCGTTATGTTTTTCAAACACCGAAAAGTAAACTTGGTTCATGCGGGCATCTAGACAACTCACTACCCGTATTGCGCCAGAAGCCTCAGCAATCGCCAGTAAGGTCGATATACCAACTACAGGTATATTACGAGCAAATGCTAATCCTTGGGTAATGCCACAGCCAATGCGTAAGCCAGTAAATGAGCCGGGTCCACTTGGATAGGCGATGCCTTCGATATCGCGCATGGTGAGACCGCATTCATTCAAAAAAGTCTGTAAATACGGTAGCGTGACTTCACTTTGTTTTTGTCCAACCAGCCATTCGCGTGACACGATCCCACTGGGGGTATCGATGGCAAAAGACAAATGTTCGGATGAGGTTTCAATCGCTAAAAAAGGCATGGTAGACGCAAGTTACAAAGAATGAAGTGTGATTCTAACACGCCAATTGCGTGGCGATTGCTGCCGATTGCCTGAGTCTGGCTTATCATGGGCAAATGAAATCTTACCTACTGCTACTATTGTCTTTATGGCTGCTGCCAGCTTACGCTGAGCATGCAATTTCACTTGGCGATGCGCCTAAGTACGCCGCTGACTTTACTGCGTTTGATTATGTGAATCCAGCCGCGCCAAAAGGCGGGAAGATTATTTTGCCCAATCCGGATCGGCGCAATAGTTTTGACTCATTCAATCCTTTCATCATTAAAGGCACATCAGCCGCTGGCTTAGGAGCGCTCATGTTTGAGTCGCTCGGCGTGATGAGTTGGGATGAAACTGCCACCATGTATGGGCTATTGGCCAAAGACATCAAAGTGGCCAAGGATGGCTTATCGGTGACGTTCGTTTTAAATCCTGCGGCGCGGTTTAATAACGGGGAAAAGGTGACGGCTGCCGATGTAAAACACAGCTTTACCGTCCTCAATAGTCGCTTGGCTGCGCCGCAATATGCGTCGCAATTGCGCGATGTAGCTAGCGTTGATGTGATTGATCCGCAAACCATTGTGTATCGCTTTAAAACTGCCAATCGCGAATTGCCGCAAATCGTCGGTACGCTGCCGGTGTTTTCTCAGCAATGGGGCGCCGGCAAAACCTTGGATAAAATCGCTTTAGAACCGCCGATTAGCAGTGGGCCGTACCAAATTAAAGACTATAAGCTCGGCCAATCCATTCGTTATCAACGGCGCAGTGATTACTGGGGTAAAAATCACCCAACACGGCGTGGGCAATATAATTTTGATCAAATTACCTATCGTTATTACCAAGATGAAACCGCCAAACTTGAGGCGTTTAAAGCCGGTGAATTTGATTTCATCACCGAATATGGTGCGCGCAATTGGGCGCGGCAATATCAAGGCCCTAAGTTTCGCTCGGGGGAAATTAAAAAAAGCGAATTGCGTCACCACAATAGCAGTGGCATGCAAGGCTATGTGATGAACTTACGCCGCCCGTTATTTGCCGATCTTCGCGTGCGGCAAGCCTTAGGCTTGGCGCTCGATTTTGAATGGTTAAATCGCCAATTGTTTTACAGCCAATATCAACGTCTCAATAGCTTTTATGCCAATAGCGAACTTGCCGCCAGTGGCGCGCCGACCGCGCAAGAATTACAACTTTTAAAGCCACTGCAATCGCAATTACCTGCCGCAACATTCAGCACGCTCGCGGCGCCACCCAATACCGATCCGCCCAATTCATTGCGGCAAAACCTCAGGCAAGCGCGCGAATTATTAAAACAAGCCGGTTGGCAATACCGCGATGGCGCTTTGCGTAATGCGCGAGGCGAGGCTTTTGAATTTGAGCTCTTAGATGATGGTGGCCCTATGGGGCGGGTGTTTCCACCGCTGGCCCGCAATTTAGCCAAACTGGGCATCGTCGTTAAACAGCGCGATATTGATTTTGCTTTATACCAACGCCGACTCGATGATTTTGACTTTGATATGGTGGTGTTGCGCTTTCCGAATGTGCAAAGCCCTGGCCAAGAGTTGCTTGATTATTACGGCAGTCAAGCCGCCGACACCAAAGGCAGCAGCAATGTGATGGGTTTAAAAAGCCCCGCGATTGATCGCTTGATTGATCACGTGTTGCTGGCGCCCAATCACCAGCAGCAAATCACCGCAGTCCACGCGCTTGATCGCGCCTTGCTCGCTGGGCATTACATTATTCCGCACTGGTATAGCGCCACTCACCGCGCCGCATGGCGCGACCGCTTTGCGATACCCAAAACGATGCCGCGGTATTACCAAGCGGGGGATTGGATGTTGGCGACATGGTGGCTTGCCCCACATTAAACAGGCTGCGCATCCCGTGATTACGGGGCGGGCGGTGCTCGGAATCCTCATGTACCTTGTGTACATTCCGGTTCCTGTGCGCCGGTCTCCCCGCACTGACGGGCGCTCGCTCGGCTTAATGCGGAGCATATTACGGATAGTTGTTTAGATTTTTTAAGGTCAACGTGTTGGAAAAATTAAATTTACATCGATCGATACAGACCATCGCAAGGTTGGTTTTAGCTGAAATACCTGCACATATTACAGCGCAAGACACTGAGGCAAGTATTGCCATAAAGGCTACAGAATTAATGGCTTTGCACGGTATACATACCACTTGGTATTACGATTACCCCGCTTTTGTATTGCTCGGTAGTCGTAGCCAGCTATCGATTTCAGGGCGTGACTATGTGCCGTCAACTGAATTCGTCGGTGAAAATAATTTGGTCACGATTGATTTGAGCCCATCACAGGGCGGAGTGTGGGGCGATTGTGCGCGTACCATTTGCATTGAAAATGGCTGTGTTACGAATGCGCCAGTATCGGTGGAGTTCCAACGTGGCTTGATTGCAGAGCAAACTTTGCATGCCGAACTATGCGAGATTGCTCGCCCAGATATGACGGGCGCGGCGTTGTTTGATTGGGCGAATGCACGGATTAAAGCTCTGGGTTTTCGTAATCTCGATTTTCTTGGTAACGTCGGTCACAGTATTGCAACGCGGCGCAAAGATCGATTTTTTATCGAGCAAGGTCAACAGCAGTGTTTAGGTGACTTAATGTGTTTCACCTTTGAGCCACACATCGCGTCTGATGATCGTTGGGGTTTTAAGCATGAAGAAATTTATGCGTTTGATGCTGATGGATTGTTAAGCGCTATTTAACCGGAAAAGGCATAAGACATGCTGCAATACATCCTAAAACGATTATTCCTGATGATCCCCACCTTGCTAGGTGTGCTGTTGGTGAGTTTTATCGTGATTCAATTTGTTCCTGGTGGGCCGGTGGAGCAGATGGTGTATCAGCTTAAAGGCCGCG
Source organism: Deefgea piscis (assembly GCF_019665785.1). NCBI lineage: Bacteria > Pseudomonadati > Pseudomonadota > Betaproteobacteria > Neisseriales > Chitinibacteraceae > Deefgea > Deefgea piscis. Next base: position 2,654,897 of record NZ_CP081149.1, on the reverse strand, counting down.
GGGCTGCTGAGGCGGCGGGCAATACCTCGGTTGGGTCGTCAAGTAGTTATCAGGCGGCGCGGGGTTTAAGCGAAGAGCAGCTGAGCCAAATCAAGGCGCAATATGGTTTTGATCAACCGGCGCCGGTGCGATTTTGGCAAATGCTGAAAAACTACGCGACGTTTAATTTGGGCGACAGCTGGTTTCGCCATGCCAGCGTCACGCAATTGATTTGGGATAAATTGCCGGTATCGATGAGCTTGGGGATTTCTAGCTTGCTGCTGACCTATTTGATTGCGGTGCCGCTGGGCGTGGCCAAAGCACTGCGCCATGGCTCGCGTTTTGATGCGGTGACCACGGTGATGCTGATGGTGGGGTATGCGATTCCCTCCTTTGTGTTGGGGGTAGTGCTCTTGGTGTTATTCGGTGGTGGTTCATTTTGGGCGCTATTTCCGTTGCGTGGCTTAACGTCGGATGATTTTGCGACGATGTCTTGGTCGGCGCAGCTGATGGATTTTTTCTGGCATTTGGCCTTGCCGGTGACTGCCATGGTGGTGGCAGGCTTCGCAAGCTTAACGATGCTGACCAAAAATAGTTTTTTAGAGGAGATCCATCAGCAATATGTCAGCACAGCGCGGGCCAAGGGTTTGACAGAGCGCCGCATCTTTTGGCGACATATTTTACGCAATGCTGCGCTGCCCTTGGTGGTGGGCTTGCCCGAGGCGATGATTGGTGCTTTTTTTACCGGCAGTTTATTGATTGAAACGCTATTCTCGCTCGATGGTTTGGGGCTGTTGGCTTACGAATCGGTGATTCGCCGCGATTATCCAGTGGTCTTGGGTACGCTGTATTTCTTTACTTTATTGGGTTTACTTGGGCGCTTGCTGTCGGATATTGCGTATGTGGTCGTTGATCCTCGCGTGCAGTTTGGTGCGGTAGGGGGTAGCACATGAGGGCGCAGCATTCATCCAACGGGCCTTGGGCGCGAGCTTGGGGGCGGTTTAAGTCGCAACGGCGTGCCTTGGTCAGTTTATGGCTGTTGGGGATTTTATTGGGCATCAGTTTGCTGGCTGAACTGGTGTCTAACGATAAGCCGTATGTGGTGCGTTATCAGCAGCAACTGTATTTTCCGCTGTTTAAAACCTATCCAGAAACCACGTTTGGTGGCGATTTTCCGACGCCAAGCGATTATCTTGATCCATTTATGCAGCAGCAATTGGCCAGCGAGGGCAATTGGGCGATCTTTCCGCCAAATCGTTACGCCGCTGATACGCTTAATTATTTTGCCAGTGCGCCCAATCCGGCGCCGCCATCGCGCGACAATTTGCTCGGAACGGACGATAAAGGACGTGATTTATTGGCGCGATTATTATATGGCTTTCGCACTTCGGCATTGTTTGCGCTGGCATTGACGCTAACTGGCTCGGTGCTTGGCGTGGTGATTGGCGGGATTCAGGGCTATTTTGGCGGCCGCGTGGATTTATTTGGCCAGCGGATTTCAGAAATTTGGGCCGCATTGCCTGAGCTGTATTTATTAATTATTTTTACGGCAATTTTTGAGCCCAGTTTGAGCTTATTGCTGATTTTGATGACGCTATTGGGTTGGATGGGTTTAGCCGATTACACGCGCGCGGAGTTTTTACGTCATCGCAATCGAGAATATGTGCTGGCAGCGCGCAGTATGGGGTTGAGTGATTGGCAAATTATTCGTCGCCATGTGTTACCCAATAGCTTAACGCCAGTGCTGGCGTTTTTGCCGTTTCGAATGGGGGCGGCGATTTTGGCGCTGACCAGTTTAGATTTTCTTGGGCTGGGTGTGGGCCAACAAACCGCTTCGCTAGGGGAGTTGCTGGCACAAGGGAAGGCCAATTTAGATGCGTGGTGGATTTCGATGTCCACTTTTGCCGTGTTGCTGACCTTGATGTTGTTGTTGGTGTTTATTGGTGAAGGGCTACGGCAAGCACTTGATCCGCGCAGCAAGTGAATTGAAATGACGCCGGTCACCACAGCAAGCCAAACCTGAGCTTTAGTGGTGACCCGCAGTCAGATGGATTAAAACACATCAAAAACTAAGACTTCCGCCGCTTGGCCATTTTGGATTTTGAGTGCGTCTTCTTGTTTAAGCATGATGGCGTCGCCCGCATCGAGGACTAAACCATTGATTTGAACCTGCCCTTTGGCGACATGAAGATAGAGTTTTCGACCCGGCAAAATCGGCATTTCGGCGTGTTCTTCGCCGTCAAACAATCCCGCGTACAGCTTCACATCTTGCAAAATGGTCACCGAACCCGCTTCACCTGTTGGGCTGGCGATCAGGCGCAATTGCCCGCGTTTATCCGCGTCGCTAAAGGTTTTTTCTTCGTAAGACGGGGCGCCGCCTTTTTGCGCTGGCAAGATCCAAATTTGTAACAAATGCGTTTCAGTGTCGTTACTGGGATTGTATTCGCTATGGCGTAGCCCTGTGCCCGCGCTCATTCTTTGCACATTGCCGGGTAAAATCACCGAGCCATTGCCCATACTGTCTTTGTGGGCAATACCCCCAGATAACACGTAGGTAATAATTTCCATGTCTTGATGCGGATGCATGCCAAAGCCCATGCCCGGTGCAATTCGATCATCGTTGATGACGCGCAGTGCGCCATAATACATATGGGCAGGATCGTAATATTCGGCAAATGAAAAACTAAAGTGAGAGTCGAGCCAACCATGGTTGGCGTGACCGCGTTCAGTGGCTTTTCTTAAGGTAATCATATTAAGCCCTTCATTAATTTTGAATGATGTATGCCATAATATGCTTAGGATTGCTGCAGTGATAGCAAAAAAATAGCACGATATCATTCAAATTTTTGGAATAAGACTATGCTACGTCTTTCGATCGAAGCGTTAGAAATCCTCGATGCCATTGCGCGGCGCGGCAGTTTTGCTGCGGCTGCCGCTGAGGTACATCGCGTGCCCTCGGCGGTCACCTATATGGTGCGAAAATTAGAAGATGATTTGGGCGTCGAGATTTTTGATCGCAGCGGTCATCGCGCGCAGTTAACGCCGGCAGGGCTTGAGCTACTCACCGAAGGGCGACACTTACTATTGGCGGCCGGTGAGCTCGAATGCCGCATTAAGCGCGTGGCGACGGGCTGGGAAACTGAGCTGGTGATTGCGGTGGATACCGTACTGCCCTTTGATTTAATTTGGCCGATGATTGCGCAATTTGATGCGTTGCAATCGGGCACACGCTTGCGTTTTATTGAAGAATCATTAGGTGGTTCTTGGGAGGCATTGCAAGAGCGCCGCGCTGATTTAGTCATTGGCGCCATTAGCCATTTGGGCAATCATTCGGCAACGCAATCGAGCCATGTGTTGGGTGAGCTCAATAGTGTATTTGCCGTTGCACCGAGCCATCCTTTAGCCAGCGTGAGTGAGCCTCTGGCCGCGAACATGATTCAGCAATATCGGGCGATTGTGGTGCCTGATTCTTCGCATCATTTATTGCCGTATACGATAGGTTTATTGTCAGGGCAGCAAACTTTACGCGTGCCCAGTATGCAGCATAAATTGAACGCGCAAATTGCCGGACTGGGGTGTGGTTATTTGCCTCTGGCGCTGGCGGCGGCGCCTTTAGCCGACGGGCGCTTGGTGGCCAAAGCGGTGGCAGAGGTGAGCCCGCCGATTCGAATGTGTTTTGCTTGGCAAAATAATAATGTTGGTCATGCATTAAAATGGTGGCTTGATTTCTTGATGCAAGACTCAAGCATTAAACAATGGCTAGCTCGCGGTTTGAATTAACGCGGTTTGCGCGTCGCTTGGTGTTTAAAGTTCGACCCGATTACGACCTAAGCTTTTGGCACAATACAGCGCTTGGTCGGCACGTTCAATTAAGCTACTGAGGCTGTCGCCTTGATGCGCTTGCGCCACGCCAATACTGATGGTCACCGCTCGATCACCGAGGCTGGCTGGCCATCGGTGTTTTTCTACTTGGTGGCGAATTCGTTCCGCGACTTTGGCCGCCGAAAATAAATTTAAGCCGCGCAAAGACAATAAAAATTCCTCGCCACCATAGCGCACCGGCGTGTCGATATCGCGGCAAGCACGTTGCAAAATAAAGCCCAGTTCCCGCAAGACTTCATCGCCGACTAAATGCGAAAAATCGTCATTGATTTTTTTAAAGTGGTCTAAGTCCAATAATAAAATCGATAATGGCTCTTGTTCGCTAATGTTGTGTAATTGCTGTGGCAAATGGGTATCTAGCCAGCGGCGGTTGGCCAGCTTGGTGAGTGGATCTTGCTCGACCTCGGTGCGTAATTGATCGAGTTTTTGGCTTTGCTGGGCTTGTACTGCAATCAGTTGGCGGTTTTCTTGGCGGCTAATTTCAAGGCTAAAGCGGGTTTCTAGCAATGCCAATTGCTTGAGAATGCGCGGTTCTAATTCTAAAATCGGCGCGCGTTTAGCGAGACCATGCTCTAAATCATGCGCCGCTTGCAAAGCCAATAAGGCTTGTTTGGCTTGTCCCATTTGCTCGTAAAGTGTTGAAAGTGCCAGTAAACAGTCGCGCAGTAATTGCGTAAATTCACTGTCTTTGGCGATGGCCTGCGCTTCAAGCAGACATTGTTCCGCCTCTGAATAACGTTGTTGCTGGGTGTAGATCAAACCCAGTTGATGCCCGCATTTGATTTGTGCCCAGAAGTGGTGTGTTTGTTCGGCGTAGGCTAAAGCTTGGTTCAGGTAGTGAATGGCATCGTCGTTTTGATTCAGTTGCAATAGTGCTTGTGCGCGCCAAAGAAAAGATTCTGCGAGTTCATGATGAAATTGATGTTGCTGGATAATCGGGTCGGCTTCATCGAGTAATCTTAGGGTATCTGCAGGGCGCTTAAGCCACATCGCATCTGCAGCCAGATACAGTCGAATTGTGCAGTAAATATAGGGCGTGGCAATATTGCGACAATATTGCAGGGCTTGCAGATGCAGTTTATAGGCGCGTTCATGTTCATCGGCGGCATTAAAAATACCACCAATGGAAATAAATGCGGCGATTGCGGTGGTGGTGTCGCCTAGTTCCAGTCCGAGTTCAATACAAGTGAGCCACAATTGAATCGATTGTCGATAATTGCCCATTGTGTACATTTGATCGGCAAGTTGATTCATGATTTGCAGACGTTCTAAAGCCAAATCAGCGCCTTGCGATAAATCGAGGGCTTCATTGAGCGTATTACTTAAGGCATGGCTTTGGCCTAATTCAGTTTCTGCTTGGGCTTTGAGTAGTAAGAGTGCAATTTTTTGCTTCGGATTGACGCGTGGATTGGCGCTATTCATTTCATGAATCAAGGCCAAAGCCGGTAGTGGCGCATGTTGCTCTAAATTGTGGCTGATTTGTTGCAGCTGACTACTAAATAAGGTGGCATGGTTCATGATAGGGCGGCGTCCGAAAAAAGCTTGGCCTCGATTTGAGTCAAAATATCCATCTGCGTATGGGGTGCTTGAGCGAGCATCGCCGCCGTGCTCACTGGCTGTGTTTCCCATGGTAATAATTGCAAAATTTGATCGAGATGACGTTGTGTTTGCAATAAATCAGCGCCGCTGATCGCCGGTGTGAGTAGGGCGTAGACCCCATCGGCGTAATGGCAAAGCACACTGCGCTCGCAACAGAGGGCCGACAGTAGAAAAAGCCGTTGCTGATGGTTATGGCTATTTTGGGCCAAGCTAAATCGAATAAAAATTAAGCCGACCTCAGTTTTATCTTTAATAAATTGTTTTAACTGGGCGAGCCAAAAATGACGAATAAGTACTTTATTGAAGTCGTCATTTTTTTTGACTTCAATTGCATGTTTAAGTAATTGCTGCTCTTTTTCTATTTTTTGAGCCAATTGCATTAATGGCAATGAGTTAAAATTATGCAAGCCGTATTGTTGCTGTTGGGCGAGCGCGCCTAATTCTAATTGTCGATGTGTTTTAAAGTGATTTAAAGCCTCATCCCAATGTTCTTTTTTTTCGGCGTATTGCGAACGGATTAAAGCAATTTGGCTTAAAAACCCATACAAATGAAAATGCTCAGCCAGTGCGCTGGCGTGATTGAGTGATGAGCTGGGATCCATATTTTTAGCTAATGCCACTTGCGCCAAACTCACTTGCGTGAGGCATTGAGCCCAAGCGAGATTGTCGTGTTCGGCAATTTGTTGCCATGCTTGCAGGCACTCTGCTTGCGCTTGATCAGTCAGATTGAGAGATAACCACACCCGAGCGCGGTAATTATAGATTTCGGCATACCATGTTGGATTGGTGTATTTACTCACATGGCGATCGGCTTGTGACAGGCTCTTTAATGCATCTTCAAACAAGCCTTGTTTTAAATGTTCCCGACTTAAACAAATTGCCGCTTTGGCGGCCAATTGCGCGTCGTTAATTTGATTGGCACGAGTTAATGCTTCATTGAGTGCCGCTTGTGATTTTTCGTATTGCAAATCGAGCGCCCATAAATTGCCTAAACCAATGAGTACTTCAATTTGTAATGGTTCAATACGTAAAGTGCGGAGTAATTTAAGGCATTTGTACCATGCGCTTAAAGCATGGGTATAGCTTGATTCTGCAACGTGGATGAGGGCTGAAAGGTGATACCCTTCTGCCAATAAATCGTCGGCGTGATTTTTCTTGGCATAGTGCAAGGCTTGGCGTATGGCCAGTTTGGCCGCAGCATAATCCATATCAGCCCAATGAAATTGAGCTTGCAATAAAATCGCTTCAGCAATGCCGTGCTGATATTCAATGGCTTGGGCGCAAGTTTGAATCAATTGCGCTTGCTGCAGCAAGGCTTTGGAGGTGACTGGGGGTTGTTGTTTGAGTGCTAACAATTGCAGATCAATAGATAAAATATTCTCAGCCATCATGACGATTTATTTCTTTAAAAATCGAAATTAAATCCGATTCATATATTGATGAAGTGATAGCTTGTAGTGTAACTGATTTGCACTACATTCTTGTATTTATAAATAATTTAATCGCAAATTCAGCATATTTAAATACAGTTGATTGATAAGATGGTTTTATTGCTTTGCCGCTCTTTTCGCGTGATTTACGTATTGATTTTGCGTTTGAAGTGCATAAGCTAAGCTCGATCGCTTAGCTTATGCAAATGAAGCGTTCATTTGGGAGAAAAACCGCCATTGCTGGCGGTTTGGTGTTTATTGGCTGGCTTCTACTTGAATGCGTAAAGTCACTTCGTCGCTGACTGCAGGGACATAAGCGCTCATGCCAAATTCACTGCGTTTGATCGTCGCGATTGCATCTGCGCCGCAGGTTGGTTTTTTGCTCATCGGATGTGGGCTGCATTTGAAATCAGTGACTTTTAATGTGACGGGTTTGCTCACGCCTAATAAAGTCAATTGACCGACCACACTGACTAATTGATCACCCGCAAATTTAAAATCATTGCTTTTGAAGGTCATGGTTGGGAATTTTGCGGTATTAAAGAAATCTTCGCCCTTTAAATGTGCATCACGTTTTTCCCAACCCGTGCGTAGGCTAGTGGTGTCGATGGTGATATCGGTTGCACCTTTTTTTGCCGCCAGATCCAGCGTGATGCTGCCACTGGATTTATCAAATGAGCCGCGTTGTGTTGAGTAACCTAGATGTTTTACTTCAAACGTAGGTAGGGTATGTGATGGATCAATGGTATAGACCTCTGGTGCGGCAAAGGCAGTTGCAGCCAGAGAGACAAATAGAGCCGAGCGAATGAATTGATGCATAGTGAAAACTCCAGTGGGTAAGTCGATAGAGAGGTACAAAATTTGATACTCGCGGTTAACGTTTAACATGTCTTGCGAGGATCAAATCTTTAACGGCGCTACGGATTAATCTGCTTTGCCTGTGAGCAGCAGTTTGTATTTCACAATGACTTCGTCGGCCACTGTGCCGGTGTCGGCCCAAACGCCGTCACCAATTTTGTATTGCAGGCGCAGCACCGGAATGCTGCCTTCAAGCAATAAGTCGTTACCAAGCGCTTTAGCGGTCATGGTGCCGCTAACGTCATGACTGATGCCTTTCATTGTGAGCTTGCCTTTAGTTTCAAATTTACCACCGCCTAATGCTTTAACGCTGGTGGCGGTAAATGTGGCTTTAGGATTACTCGCAATATCAAACCAAGCTTTTTTCTTGGCTTCGCCGTTGCCGTCAGGGCCACCCACATCAATGCTGGCTAGATCGACCAGGATTTCCGCTTTAGCGGTCTCTGGTTTGGCGGGATTAAAATTAATTTTGGCGGTAAAGTTTTTAAAATTGCCGTCAACAGGGGTATTCATTTGCTTAAAAGTAAAGTTCAGCTGACTTTTTGCGTTGACTAAACTTTGTGCGGCCATCGCGTGACTGCCAATCAGTAATAAGCTTGCAGCAATTAAGGAACGAAACATCGTGCTCTCCAATATTCAGAATGATGATGATTTATTTGTGATTTAAAAATGGCAGCATCCGCGCCAAAGTGCTGTCTTTATCAATGAGCTGATGTTTAATCGCCCCTGCGATATGCAAGACGATCAACGCCAATAGTGTGTAAGCGATTAACTCATGGGCTGAGACGAGCAAATTGCCGACTTGTTCATTTTTTGCGATTAAATCGGGCAGTTTGAATACGCCGAAGTAGACGACGGCAAAGCCTTTAGCTGAACTCATCAGCCAGCCGACTACGGGCAATAAAAACATCAGAAAGTACAGTAAATGATGGACGCCGATGGCGAGTTTGCGCTGGATTACCGGTAACTCGGGGTCGACAATAGGGGTACCCCTGATGAGTTTATAGCCAAAGCGAACGAAAAATAAGCCAAGCACGGTAATACCGGTCCATTTATGCCAGTTAATCATTTTGAATTTATCTGGCGATAAGGGCATATCGGCAAAAAACCATGCCAAAATAAATCCCGCAATGATCAGTAGTGCCATCAGCCAATGCAGGCTGATTTGCAAGGGATCATAATTTTTGGGCGCTGAATGTTTCATTTTGATTGTTCCTTATTCAGTATTTCTGAATTGTGTAGGCATCATAAGCGTTCATGATCTTTACGAATAGCGTAAATACTTGTGTGTTTCGTTCAAATATTTTGAACTTAGGTGTCATGCTTGTTTTGGGGTATTGGAAATACGAGTCAATATACGATGACTTTTTGTTACTTCACAATCGAATACGCTTGAATACGCACACCTTGCGGAAAACCAGTAGAATTGCGCGAAAATCAAAATAGCAATAGGGGATTTCAAGTGGAAGAGATTGAAAAGTTTATTGGCGGATTTCGCCGCTTCCAACATAAATATTTTGGTGAGCATCGGGATTTATTTGCCGAGTTGCAATCAGGCCAAAATCCAAAAACATTATTGATAGGCTGTTCTGATTCACGCGTTGATCCTGCGCTGCTAACCGATTGCAATCCAGGGGATTTATTTATTGTTCGCAATGTGGCCAATTTGGTGCCGCCGTATGAAATTGATGGTGCTTTTCACGGGGTTTCATCGGCGATTGAATACGCGGTTGAGCATTTAGAAGTCAGTAAAATTATTGTGCTTGGTCATTCTGGATGTGGCGGGATTCAAGCCTTGATGGAAGCGAGTGAGCCGAAAACCGAGGCTAATTTTATTGGTCGTTGGGTGAGAATTGCTGAGGCGGCTAGAGATCAAGTCAAACGTGAATTGGCACATAAATCACCCGATCGACAAATTCGCGCGTGTGAAATGGCCGCCATTATCGTTTCTTTGGATAATTTGATGAGCTTTCCGTTTATTGCTCGTCGAGTTCAAGAAGGGTCGTTGAGTTTAATTGGTTGGTATTTTGATATTTTGCGCGGGGCTTTATACGATTTTGATCAAGAAAAAAATGCGTTTCAAGCCTTGGTGACGTCGTTAAAAGAATAAAAATGGCTTTGAGTGACTCAGCGATCGGCCTAAAGGTTGGTCGTTGAGTTGCTCAAAGCCATTTGAATAGATTGGGCTATTTTTTTGCGTTAACTTAAAGCTTAAAAATCTGTCTTAATTGCTGCGCTACGCCATGTTCATCATTGCTACCAATGACTGGCGCATTGGGGTGGGCGGCTTTAAGTTTGGGGCTGGCATTGCCCATTACAAAAGGATGCCCGGCCACCGCCAGTAGCTGAATGTCATTTTGTCCGTCACCAAAGGCGTAGCAATGTTCGGCATCAATCGAGAGACGAGCTAAAACTGCGGTTAGCGCGTGTCCTTTGGATACGGTCGGCGCCATCACTTCTAAGCAATCATCAGCAGAAAACGTAATATAAATCTGGTCGCCAAATCGATCGATGATTTTGCTTTCAATGGCGGTGAGCGTGGCGTGATCGCCGATGTATAAAATTTTGGCGATGTCTTCGCCGTTGTGGTGTTTTAAGTCGGTTACTTGATAGCCAAACCCTGAGTCTTTGTAATACACCCCCACTAATTCTGGGCATTCCCGTTCTACCAACCAGCCGGCATCCACATAGGCATTGAGTAATGAGCCATTAGAAAACTCAGGCTGCATTAAAGCGCGTGCGAGTTCTGGGGCTAGATTTTCGGCAAAAATCTCATTGTTTTCGGGGTCATGAACGCGTGCGCCATTCGAGGTAATTAAGTGCGCTTTCACGCCGAGTGTTTCTCGAATACCTTGTACATCTAAAAAATGACGCCCTGTGGCAATTGCAAGGTGTACTCCTTGCAGCGCAAGGGCTTGGAATGTGGCTGCAGTGAACGCATCGACTTTGTGCTCGTGGTCCAGCAAAGTACCATCCAAGTCAGAAACAATCATTTTTTGCATGGGTTCAATCCTAGGGATTTATCAGTGTGCTGTAATTTTACGCCGCAAAGCGATTGAATGCGTCAGTAATAATGCCATTGGGGTTCAGCTTTAGCGGTGAGGGGGGGATGAAAGCGGTACAATTGGGGCTAAATATAAGGACGGTTTTGATGAATAAAACGGATGTCATTGTGATCGGCGCAGGCGCCGCAGGTCTGATGTGCGCGGCCACCGCTGGCCAGCGTGGTCGTAAGGTGGTCTTGATGGATCACAGTGAAAAATTGGCCGAGAAAATTAGAATTTCTGGCGGTGGACGTTGCAACTTTACCAATCTCAATGTCCGACCAGAATGTTATCTCTCAAATAATCCGCATTTTGTAAAATCAGCGCTGAAGCAGTTTACGCAATTTGATTTTATGGCTTTATTGGATAAGCACGGCTTAACGTACCATGAAAAAACCCTAGGGCAATTGTTTTGTGATCAAAACTCCCAAGGCATTATTGAAATGCTTAAAGCAGAAGTCAATTTGGGTGATGTGACTTGGCGTATGGGTACGGAAGTCATTGCGGTGGTACAAGTAGAGGGACAGTTTCAAGTCACGACTGCGACCGAAGTTTGGCTTAGTGATGCATTGGTGATTGCGACGGGCGGTTTATCTATCCCGCAAATTGGCGCTACAGCCTTTGGCTATGAGGTAGCCAAACAGTTTGGGCTCAATTTACAACCTTTGGCGGCAGCATTAGTGCCTTTGACTTTTCAGGCCGAGGATTTGTGGACAGAACTCGCCGGTGTTGCCTTAGAGAATGTCGTGGTTAGTTGTGAAAATACATCATTTCGCGAGTCGATTTTATTGACGCATAAAGGCCTTTCTGGTCCGGCTATTTTGCAAATATCTAGCTTTTGGCAGGCGGGAAAAACGCTCGAAATAGATTTAATACCGGACCTAGATTTGGCTGATTTTTTAAGAACAGCCAATCGAGACGCCTTGTTATCGACCGTTTTAGCTGATGTATTACCAAAACGATTTGTAGGGGTATGGTTGGCTAAGTATGGTGAGATAAGGCCACTCAAGCAATACTCTAGTAAAGAGTTGCAGCGATTAGAGGTTGAACTGCATCAATGGCAAATTAAGCCATCAGGTAGTTTGGGTTATAAAAAAGCTGAGGTGACACGCGGTGGTGTCGATACCGATCAGTTGCTTTCTAAGTCAATGATGGTGCGAGAAATTCCGGGTCTGTATTTCATCGGCGAGGTCGTTGATGTGACCGGATGGCTGGGCGGTTACAATTTTCAATGGGCCTGGTCATCAGGATATGTTGCAGGAATGAATATTTAGGATTAGAGTAATACTACAGCAACAAAAGAGCAGTCTTCAATGATGATCTTATTGCTGATCTTGGCTAAACAATAGATAGGGGGCAATATTAAATTGATTCCAGTGTCATGTGTTTGGTGCCTAGCATTTAATGCTAATTAAGATCAATCTTTTGGTCTCTGCCCATGGTGGCTTTATTTAGTTTTGTATTGCAAATTGAGAGCAATCGAGCTAACGCTTTCGAAGGGAATGAAGTTACATTCCGATGTTCTTTAAGTCGCACTGGTTTTTGTAGTTGAACTTGTAGCAAAGGAGGTCATATTTGATTGATTCCGATGTTTTTAGTTTACTCAACCTAGCTGGCTAGTTCATGCCATTTCTGGTCATTGTTATGATCATTGCCGTAGTGCCGTATTCTGTAGTATGAACACAATTGAGTTGTATTAATTTACGGGGTGTCGATCGGGCACCCCATTGATAAACCTTTAATTTGTTTCAAATGATTCATACTTTTTAGTTTAAACGTGCAGGTTGATTTTATACTTGTGTTTTTATTTTAATGATTCAGCACTTTTTATAAACTGAAGTTTGTTTTTTGATCAAGTTTTGGTTCTATTTATTGAAAAATGTTTTTGCATTAAAAAAACGAGGCTTAATGCCTCGTTTTTTATTGTGTACTCATCAAAATAAATGCGAATAATGACTCGTGTTATTTTAAGCCTAATACTTCTTGCATATCGTAAAGGCCAGTTGCTTTATGCTGTAAAAACCGAGCAGCACGTAGGCTGCCTTGGGCATAAATAGTGCGGTTGCTGGCTTTGTGAGTGATCTCAATCCGCTCACCTTCTCCTGCAAAGACAACCGTATGATCACCAATCACATCGCCACCGCGTAGCGTTGCAAAACCAATTTTGCCATCTTCGCGTGGGCCAGTAATCCCTTCTCTAGACCACACCGCAATCTCGTTGAGTGACTGATCCCATGCTTTGGCAATCGCTTGTCCCATGGCAATCGCAGTGCCTGAAGGCGCATCAACTTTATGTTTGTGATGCATTTCAACAATTTCTGCATCATAACCATGGCTCAGTGCACCAGCAGCAATCTCAAGTAATTTAAACACCAGATTGACGCCAATGCTCATATTGTAAGCTGAAACAATCGCGATTTTCTGGCTGGCGGCTTCAAGCATGGCGCGACCTGCTTCATCAAAACCGGTGGTGCCAATAATCATTTTTACGCCGTATTGTTGGCAAACAATTAGGTGTTCAAGTGTGCCTTCTGGACGGGTAAAATCAATTAAAATATCCGCATTTTGCAATGCCGATAATTGATCGGTAATTAAAACCCCACAATTTTTTCCTGTATGCGCGCAAGCATCTTGGCCAATAGCGCCGCTACCGACGCGATCAAGGGCGACGCTCAGTTCAACGTCATCCGCAGCGTGTACTGCTTCAATGAGCATGCGGCCCATACGACCGCTACTACCAGCAATGGCGATTTTAATCGTCATGGTTTAAAACCCTTCATTTAATAGCGGTTTCACTTCGATGATTTTTGAGTCAGGATTGCTCGGGTCGACTGCCATCAATAAATTATCATTGGTAGGTGGCAATGGCCGAGTTTTCTCAGCTGGTGTTGCTGTTGGATCCGGCAAATAATCGCCATCCCAGCGTACTAGGCTGTTTTCATTAAAGAAAACCACAAAGTTTTTGGCCTCTTTAACCTTTCCACCTCGGGTGTCCCGATAAATATAATCCCAGCGATCTTTATGAAATGGATCGGTCAGCAAGGGTGTGCCAAGGGCAAAACGAACTTGCGAACGGGTCATTCCTACGCGCAGCAACGCAACTTGCTTGGCGGTGATTTCATTGCCCTGCGGAATATCTAATTTATAAGGGGTGATAAAATTGACCACGCTGCAGCCACTTAATAATAAGCTGCCGGTCACAAATGCGGTAAGTAGTCTGGCCTTCATCTTGGTTTGATTCGCTCGTGGATGCCGGTGCGCGTCACCGGGAAACGCTATATCATAACCGGATTGTGTAACTCCCGCACGATTGGGGAACAAAGAAGGGTAGAACAATGAGCAAAGCGTCTGAATTAAAAGGCATGGGTTTGAAGGCAACAGGGCCAAGATTAAAGATCTTGAATCTGTTTGAAACCAGTGGCGCTCGCCACCTGACTGCCGAAGATGTTTATCGCATGTTATTGGTTGAAGAAATTGACGTGGGTTTGGCAACCGTGTATCGAGTGCTCACTCAGTTTGAGCAAGCAGGGATTTTGGAGCGTCATCATTTTGAAACAGGCAAAGCCGTTTTTGAATTAAAACAAGAAGAGCATCACGATCATTTGGTTTGTGTGAAATGCGGTGCGGTTGAAGAGTTTTTTGATCCAGAAATCGAAGCCCGCCAAGACGCGATTGCACTTAAGCATGGGTTTGAAATTCAAGATCACGAAATGTATATCTATGGGATTTGTAATCCTTGCCAAATTAAAGCCAAGAAATAGTTTTTTGTGATCTCCCTACTATGATCCCGTGGTTAGATCATCATTCGCCTTTTCCGCCGTTAAGTTTGGCGCTCAAAGAACCCAGTGGTTTATTAGCGGCGGGGGGCGACTTGTCGTCAGAGCGCATTTTAATGGCGTATCGGCAGGGCATATTCCCGTGGTTTATGCCCAATGAACCGATTTTGTGGTGGAGTCCCGATCCACGCATGGTCTTGTTTAGCGCTGAACTGATTATTCCGAAATCGTTACGAAAAGTATTGCGTCATCGTCCGTATCGTGTGACTTTTGACACGGCATTTAGTGCGGTGATGCAAGGTTGTGCCGCCCCGCGGGGCGGTGTTGCGGCAACGTGGATTAGTGATGAGATGTTGGCTGCATATCGTGCTTTGCATCAACAAGGGCTGGCACATAGCTTTGAATGCTGGATGGATGATGAGCTCGTCGGCGGTTTATATGGCGTGGCCATTGGCAAAATGTTCTATGGCGAATCCATGTTTGCGCGTCGTTCAGACGCGTCAAAAATCGCCTTTGTGCACGCGGTGCAATGGCTCGCTGCGGCGGGTTTTGTCATGATTGATTGTCAAATGCATACTGAACATTTGGCGCGATTTGGGGCGAGAGAGATTGCTCGTGATGAATTTATTGCTAAGCTAGAAGTTCAGCTTGCCCAGCCTAGTCCACTCGGGCCGTGGTCATACTCCCATACCAATTAGCTTGTCTATAGGTGTCGCATGAACGATACATTTCGTAAGCATACAGTTCAATTGCAGTTTTATGCCACCGCCCCATATCCTTGTAGTTACTTAGAAGATCAGGCTGCCCGCTCACAAGTTGCGGTGCCTTCTGAGTTGATTTCCACTGGCGCTTATAGCCAATTAGTTCAGCAAGGTTTTCGTCGTAGTGGTTCGTTTGTGTATCGGCCGTGGTGTGATCATTGCCAAGCCTGCGTTGCAGTGCGTTTGCCGGTACTGGATTTTGTCGCTAGCCGAAGTCAGCGCCGTGCATTAAAGCGCAATGAATCGCTCAAGGTGCGGATTATGGAACTTGAGTTTCGCGAAGAGCATTTCTTGTTATACCAACGCTATCAGCAATCTCGGCATAGCGGTGGCGGTATGGATCAGGACGGGCATGAGCAATACCGTGGCTTTATTTTAAAAAGCCAAGTGGCGAGCTTTTTGGCCGAATTTACCGAAAACGGCGTGGTCGTGATGGTTAGTTTGATCGATCAACTCGATGATGGGCTGTCGTCGGTCTATACCTTTTTTGATCCCGATTTACCCGAGCGTAGTTTGGGGGTTTTTAATGTGTTATGGCAGCTTGGTTTGGCCAAGCAGCTGGGTTTGCAATATGTGTATTTGGGGTATTGGATTAAAGATTGCCGCAAAATGGAATACAAAACCCAGTATCGACCGATTGAAGGTTTGCTCAATGGTAAATGGCAGCTATTGAAGGGTATATAGTTCTGTACGAATATTGATATAGCCTAGAGATAAATACCTACTTAAGTCCTTTGAGTGGGTGTGGCTTTGTAGGAACTCTTGGCTGTGTGTTGAGTCTATCGGTCAGTGATTTTTGAAAAAAAGGCCCCCAATGCAAACGATGACTTTGTCTGAAATCGAACAACTTCGAGTTGAATGCCGCGCCTTGGTGGCCAAGCAGTCAATGGTGTCGGGCGCGATTGCCATTGTGCCGATTCCGGGGCTCGATGTCGGTGCCGACGTCGCGATTATGTCGCGGATGATCGATCAGATTAATCAAAAATTTGGCTTAACCCCTGCGCAAATTGAGCAACTTAATCCATTAATGAAACAGCGTGTTTTCGTCATTGTCAGCTCCTTAAGCTCGAGTTTAATTGGTAAATACCTCTCCAAAGAGCTGTTGCTGTTGGCGCTGAAGCGTGTTGGGGTGCGACTGGTGAGTAAACAAGCTGCTAAATTTGTACCATTTTTAGGTTCGGCCATTGCGGCCGGAATTAGCTATGGTGCGATGCGTATGCTGGGTAACGCCCATATTGATGACTGCTGCCAAGTGCTGATTCAGCTGCAAGGCAATACGACCTTTGAGCATGAAACGACAGCTCGCGATATCTAGTCACTGCATTCGGTGGGATAATAGGGAATCTGATTTAAGGATTCTTGCATGTCGACCTCACCCAATACCATCCAGCATTTAATCATTCATCAATTACATAAAGAGCCCAATGGCCCAGCGCGAGTGGCATTAAGCTCGACTGAAATGCCCATCAATAGTGCGGCGCAGCGTTTGGTCGACCATCTATGCCAGCTATACGGCAGTCGCAATGGCAAAGGCTTTGGCAAGTTTGAAGAAGATGAGCATGAATATCCGATGCCGGCCTTGGTTCGTCGCTACGTAGATGATGCCGATTTCCTTGGGTTTTCTCAGCAGGCGATCGCGCAGTTGCAAGTGCGCGCTGAGCAAGAGCCAGAGGCCAGCGGCGCTTATGTCTTGATGGCTCACGTTAGCAATAGCGCGATGGACTTTCTCTTTTTCGCCTTGGTCGGCGAAGTGATTGGTACTGCCGTCAATGCCGATATGCACCTTGAAGACAGCATTCACTTGGATATGGATCATTTGCGCGTTGCAGGGCGAATTGATTTGGGCGTATGGCAAGCCGGTGGTGAGCGTTATGTGAGCTTTTTGCGCGGGCGTGGCGATGTGGCGGCGTATTTCAAATTGTTTTTAGGCTGTAACGATATGGTGACGCCGCTTAAAGAAACTCAAAAGCTAGTTAAAGGGCTGGAACAGTTTGTCGAGCAGCAAGCCTTAAGTGCGCAAGATCGTGACGAAGTTTTTCAGCGTGCGCACAATTTACTCGATGAAATGGGTAATGAGCAGGGCGAAGTGAATTTAGCCGAGGTCGCCAGCCAAATTTATCCTGATGCGCCACAGGCATTACAGGACGCACTGCAGCATGACGATCTTGGGCTCGTCGATGGTTTTGTTCCGGATCGCCGAGCGATTAAACCGTTGATGCGCTTTAAAGCGGCAGCGCCAGAATGGAAGCTGGAGTTTGATCGTGCCAGCTTGCGCTCGGGTGCGGTGATTTACGACAAGCACAGCGATACGCTGGTGCTGTCAAATATTCCAGACAAACTCAAAAAAGCTTTATTAGAGCAATAATGCCATTTCCTGTGGGTATCTGCTGCTTGTTCTTATGTATAGAGGCTTGGCGGCAAATACCCTAATAAGGTGGTGTTTGATTCACCAATACCTCTTGGCGGCGGTGTTGTTTTGTAGAACAAACGTTCTTTTTTGGCTTGCGCTGACGGCGATGCTCTTGTATTGTGAACGTACGTTCTATATGGAGTCGCCGTCATGTCAATTCGCTTTCGCTTGTCCGACCATGCCTTTTTGCAACAACAAGCTTTACGTATCCCGTTAGCACTGCTTGAAGCATGGGTGCAACCGGCTTGGCGTGGCTCGGCGCAACTTTTATCAGCGAGGCATATTGCCCAATTGCCCGCAGCATTACGTCCGATGGCGCGGCGTTTTATCGGGCTGTACATCGTCAGTGATGGGCATGGCACGATCACGCACATTGCGCAAATGACGCATCGCCTCGCGAACCCAGCACAAGACCTTGATTTTATTTCTGCCTCACGCGCAATCAAGCTGGCTAATGCGTTCAATGGCACTCAAGTTATGGCTTGGGGGAGCACGCCATTCAATGGCTCAGGTATTGCTTGCTGAGCAATTTAAAGTAAAGGCCACCGAGCAATACAGCACTGGTACTTCCAAATAAGCCATGGCTGAGACCGATATGAAAGATAGCGCGGCATGGACTGGGACTGGTAAACTCTAGCCCTATTATATTTCCGACTTTTTATAGGTTACTCATGGCTCAATATGTGATGTCTATGCTCCGAGTGAGCAAGATTGTTCCGCCAAAACGTCAAATTATTAAAGATATTTCATTGTCTTTTTTCCCCGGCGCAAAAATTGGTTTGCTGGGTCTGAATGGCTCGGGTAAATCGACTGTTCTGAAAATTATGGCTGGGGTTGAAAAAGAATTTGAAGGTGAAGTTCAGCATTTACCCAACATCAAAATTGGCTACTTAGCTCAAGAACCCGAACTGAATGCTGAAAATACCGTGCGCCAAGAAGTTGAAAGTGGCTTAGGTGAAGTCTTTGAAGCGCAAGCTAAATTGGAAGCGGTTTATGTCGCTTACGCCGAAGAAGGCGCTGATTTTGATGCCTTAGCCGAAGAACAAGGTCGTTTAGAAGCGATTATTTCTGCTGGTGCTGGCGATAATTTAGAGTTGCAACTGGAAATCGCTGCTGATGCACTGCGTTTGCCAGAATGGGATGCGATCGTTGGCCAGTTGTCTGGTGGTGAAAAGCGCCGCGTTGCTTTGTGCAAATTGTTGTTGTCTAAGCCAGATATGTTGCTGCTCGACGAGCCAACCAATCACTTGGATGCTGAATCGGTTGAATGGTTAGAGCAATTTTTGGTGCGCTTCCCAGGTACCGTCGTTGCCGTAACGCATGATCGTTATTTCTTGGATAACGCTGCTGAGTGGATTTTGGAGCTGGACCGTGGTCATGGTATTCCTTGGGAAGGCAATTATTCAACTTGGTTGCAAAAGAAAGAAGAGCGCCTCAAGTTAGAAGAATCACAAGAGTCGGCACGGCAAAAAGCCTTAAACAAAGAATTGGAATGGGTTCGTCAAAATCCAAAAGGGCGTCAAGCGAAATCAAAAGCACGTATTGCGCGCTTTGAAGAACTCTCTAGCTTTGAACATCAAAAGCGCAATGAAACGCAAGAAATCTTTATCCCGGTTGCAGAGCGTTTGGGCGATAAAGTCATCGAATTTAAAGGTGTCAGCAAAGCCTTTGGTGAGCGTTTATTGATTGATGATTTAAGCTTTAATGTACCCGCTGGCGCGATTGTCGGCATTATCGGGCCTAACGGTGCTGGTAAATCAACCTTATTTAAGATGATCGCAGGCAAGGAAGCGCCCGATAGCGGCGAAGTTGATATCGGTCAAACCGTGCAAATGGCGTTCGTTGAACAAAGTCGTGAAGGCTTAGAAAACGACAAAACGGTGTTCCAAGACGTTGCCAATGGCAATGATGTGATCAGCGTCGGCAAATTTGAAATGAGCAGCCGTGCTTATTTAGGGCGCTTTAACTTTAAAGGCGGCGATCAAGCTAAATTAGTTGGCAATCTATCGGGTGGTGAGCGCGGTCGTTTGCATTTGGCTAAAACGCTACTCAAAGGCGGCAATGTATTGCTGCTCGATGAGCCATCGAATGATTTGGACGTTGAAACACTCCGTGCCTTAGAAGATGCCTTGCTGGAGTTTGCCGGTACTGTGTTTGTTATTTCGCATGATCGCTGGTTCCTTGATCGGATTGCAACGCATATCTTGGCTGCGGAAGGTAATTCACAATGGAATTTCTTTGACGGCAACTATCAAGAATATGAAGCGGATAAGAAAAAACGTTTAGGTGAAGAGGGTGCAAAACCAAAACGAATTCGCTATAAGCCAATTACACGTTAATCGTATTGGTTAAAACAAGGAAGGGTGATCCCTTCCTTGTTTTTTTTTGCCGATCAATCGCTAATCCAATGTAGAAAATGAAATCAGCATTGATTTTATTGCAATAATTCTAGTTTTTTTTGTAGCGTTTTTTATTTGCAAGAAGCAGTCGCGTTGCGATTCATTGCTAAAAAACCATGACTGATGGGTAATAGGTGTTTTTATATTCAGAATAAAGCACAATCTTGCTGCACTGAGGTTTCACTTTATTTATTTCATCGAGAAAGACTGCGTGGCCAATACCCTTTCTAATCCTGAGCAAGAAGAATCAAGAGATTCTTTAGGGCGAATTCGTCATGTTCTAGTTGCTGTGTTTATCTGTGTTTTTGTTACCACCTTGGCGATACAGGGCATTTCAATCTGGCGCAGCTATCAGGCGGCACTGGCTAAGGCTGAGCAAGAAATGCTGCTGCTAACGCGTGCGTTTGAAGAGCATGTCGGTCGCACGATGGAGTCGACGATGTTTGCCTTGTCGACGATTGAGCAAGATGAAGTATTTCAATCGTGTGTCACCGCTAAAGATGCTGCGTGTTTACATGCCTATTTGCAACGCGCGGTCATTCGTTATCCACAGCTCAGTAGCATGGCTTTTGCTCTAGATTCTGGCGAAATCGCCGCCTCAAATGCCAAATACCCCATTGAAAAAGTTAATGTATTCAATGCGCAGTTTTTTCGAGTGGCTCGCTCGAACCCCGCTACGCAATACTATATTGCCGAGCAACAGCGCGACCCGATTACGCAACAAAATGTTATTCCATTTGTCACCGCCGTCGTGGATAAAAAGTCGAATTTTTCAGGCGTGATCATTGCGGGTTTAAATCCGGATTATTTTCAAAAATTTTATAATTCGATGGCCAACAGTAAAAATATCGTGATTCGCTTGTTTCGTGATGATGGTATTTCTTTGGCGCGTTATCCATTTTTGGCCAGCGAAGTTGGACGAGATATTTCGCATCAAGATTTCTTTGAGCGTGTTTCTAGCGGCACCGAAAATGGCATTTTTTATGAGCCCGCTGCTTTGGATCAAGCGGCTCGAATTTATGGTTGGCATCGGGTTGTTGGCTGGCCAATGGGCGTCTCAATTGGTATTGATCGAGACGCGGTGCTGGCGACATGGTGGCGCGAAACGTATATCACGCTTGGGATTGCATTGACGCTGCTTTTGGCCGGATCGGCTTTACTCATTTATGTGTTGCGGCAATTAACCCGATTAGAAAGAACTGAAGCCGATTTATATTTAACCAAAGTGGCGATTGAAAACGGCGCAGATATGGCCATTTGGCTTGATCCCGCTGGGCATATTCGCTATGTGAATGCCACGACATGCCATCGTTTTGGTTATTCAGAGCAAGATTTATTGGCGATGCGTTTTCGCGATATTAATCCCAACTTTAAACCGGATAGCTGGCCTAAATTTTGGAATTTATTGCGGCAAGATCGACATTTATTTGATGAGGTTTGCTTGAAAACTCGCACAGGAGAAACATTTCCGTGTGAAGTGCATTCCAGTTATATTTTATTTAAAGGCCAAGAATACAATTGCGCCGTGGTGCGCGATATTTCGGAACGGCGAATGCAAGAAGAGGTCATTGTAAAGTCCGAACAGCAATTGCGTTTGGCTTTAGAGGCTTCGAGTACCGGTTTATTTGATATGCCATTAGATGGCCGCCGCACGGCAATTACCAGCCCGGAATATGATCGTTTATTGGGTTATGAACCGGGAGAATTGATCGAGACTTTTGATAAGTGGAAAGAACAATTACATCCCATCGATAAAGAGCAAGCCGTTGCCGCTTATCGTGATTACTATGCTGGGCATTCGGCGCAATTTGCGGTGGACTTTCGGCGCAAAATTAAGCGTGGTGAATTTCGTTGGTTTCAAACCCGAGGCAAATTTGTTGATTTTGATTCAAGAGGTAGGCCTAGTCGTTTAATTGGCACCATGACCGATATTACTGAGCGTAAAGAAGCGCAAAATCGAATTACTGAATTGGCCAATTTTGATAGTGTTACCGGTTTGGCCAATCGCAATTTATTGCGCGACGAGTTGCGTTTGGCCTTGGCCAGTGCGGAAAAATACAATCGAAAACTCGCTGTATTATTTTTAGATTTAGATCGCTTTAAAACCATTAATGATTCCTTAGGTCATTCTGCTGGCGATATGGTGTTATCACAGCTGGCTACGCGTTTAAGGCAGATTGTCGGCAAGCAAGATATCTTATCTCGCCTTGGTGGCGATGAGTTTGTTTTAGTCTTGGCTGACTTACCTAATCCCTTGATTGCTGGCGATGTGGCTGACCGGATTTTGTCGTCGTTTCAGCAATCATTTACTTTAGAAGCGGGTAATTTTGCAACGTCGACGTCGATTGGGATTAGCGTTTTCCCCGATGATGGTCATGATCCCGATGTTTTGATCAAAAATGCCGATGTGGCGATGTATCAAGCTAAAGCCAATGGCCGTAATAATTATCAATATTTTACTGCCGATATGAATGCCAGGGCTTCTGAACGTTTAATTTTAGAAACTAGCATGCGTCATGCCTTAGATAATAATGAATTTGAGTTGTTTTTTCAGCCGCAGGTATGTCTTGCGACCGGTGTGGTGATTGGCGCTGAGGCGTTAATTCGTTGGCATCATCCAGAGAAAGGTCTGGTTTCTCCAGTAAAATTCATCCCCATTGCCGAAGAGTCGCGAATGATTTTGCCAATTGGCAATTGGGTGATGTTCGAGGCATGTCGTTTGGCGGCAGAATGGCAACGCGCTGGCTTGCCAGCAATTACCATCGCGATCAATATGTCGCCGATGCAGTTGCATCAAGCTAATTTATTGCAACTGATTCAATCAGCGCTGGATCAATCCGGTCTAGAAGCGAGATACCTCGAAATTGAAGTGACTGAATCGGTCATGATGCAAGAGGTGGAGCAGGTGATGCTTACGTTGCAGGGGATTAAACGGCTTGGCGTTAAGCTTTCATTGGATGATTTTGGTACCGGCTATTCTAGCTTGGCGTATTTAAAGCGGTTTGCATTTGATAAGTTAAAAGTTGATCAAAGCTTTGTCAGTGATATTGGAACAGACCCCAATGATGCGGCGATTGTGATGGCCATTATTGGCTTGGGCAAAACGCTGGGAATGTCGGTGTTGGCCGAAGGGGTCGAAACTGAGGCGCAATTAGCATTTTTGCGTTCGGCAGGAACTGATTCAATTCAAGGCTATTTATTTAGCCAACCGATCACTGCCGCGCAATTTGAATTAATGCAAATACAAAAAAAGGCCTTAACGCTTTAAGGTTTGCTGGCTTTTGGCTTGATGCTGCATTGCAAAGCGCTGGCGTAAAATGACTACGCCAGCGCTTCGAGTTTTGCCTTCGGCCAAATGATGCATAAGCGCGGTTGGCAAAGCAAACGTCAACCGCCTTAGTTAATACCCTCTAGGGGTTTATTCGTCTTTGGCTTTTAAATCTTCAACTAGCGCAATATACGTCTCCATTGCGCTGTCAGTGCTGGTGCCAATTAATTTGGCCCAGGCATCGTATTTAGCTTGCGCAACAAATTGAATCGCAGAAGGGCGATCGCCACTCACGTCGCCTTCGCTACCTTGTTTGTACAGTGCATAAAGGCGTAGCTTGGTTTGAACGTCGGGTGCATCATTGAGATTCACTACTTCATCTTGTGCGGTTTTGAAACGGGCTGCTAAGTCGCTCATGGATCCACCTTATGAAACGTTTGTTTGAAAATACCGCTGAGTATAGACTGAGAATACAAATCTCTCCAAGCCCTTGCGAAGCAATTGCGCCACATTGCGACGCAGTGTCGTAAAGGCGCTTTATTTGATAGGATCTGCCATGCAAATACCTCATAAAATTGCGTTTTTAAATGGTCAGTTTTCGCCGCTGGCGGAGTTAAAAATCTCGGTCATGGATCGTGGATTTTTATTTGGTGATGGCGTTTATGAAATGATTCCGGTTTATCAGCGGATTGCATTTCGCTTGGATGAGCATTTGGCGCGGCTAGCCAATAATTTAGCCCAAGTTCGAATTGAAAATCCGTATTCGATGCAAACGTGGCGCGAGCATATTCAAGCCCTGATTCAAGCGCAAACCTTTGTCGATCAATCGATTTATTTGCAAGTTTCGCGTGGCCCAGCCTATCCGCGCCAGCATGCTTTTCCTGAGCACGCCACCCCCACGGTGTTGATGTTTGCCGATGAGCTTGAACCGCCACCGGCGCAGGCCGTTGAGTGTGGCGTGAGTGCCATCACTTGCAATGATGTTCGCTGGCTGCGCTGTAATATTAAGGCCATTTCTTTATTGGCCAATGTGCTTGTCAAGCAACAAGCAGTGGATGAGGGCGTTGCCGAGGCGATTTTATTACGTGATGGTGTACTCACTGAGGGGGCCGCGAGCAATATTTTTATCGTTAAAGACGGCGTGATTTATACGCCAGCCCCGTCCAATTTAATGCTCACAGGGATTACTTATGACGTGATTTTAGAGCTGGCTCAGCAGCATGATTTACCACTTAAGCTCGAGCCGGTCACGGAGCAGATGTTGCGCGATGCTGATGAGGTCTGGTTGACGTCTTCATCCAAAGAAATCCTCGCCATTGTGAACTTAGATGGACAAGCAGTAGGAAATGGCCAAGTCGGCCCCATATATAAAACAATGTATGGTTTGTATCAAAATTTTAAAATGACGGTAATGCACCGTGGACAGGAGTAAGCATAATGGTTGGTTTTACAGATATACCGAGTCAGAAGCTGGAAGATTTAGTTACGTTTCCAGTCTTAATTCCGGTAAAAGTGGTGAGTCATAAAAGCATTAGCCATGCTGAATTTGTGAAAGAAATTGTCCAAGTCACGCAAGGATTAATCGCCGATTTTGTTGAAGACAAAATCGAACACCGCGCTTCCACCAGTGGTAATTACCATGCTTTAACGTTGATGATTACCTTTGAAAATGTCGAGCAAGTGCACGCGCTTGACGCCGCTTTACGCGCGCATCATATGGTTCGTATGGTGCTTTAAGTGCCAGATTTGATTGTAAAACAGTTAGGGCAAGTCGATTATTTGCCCACCTTTGAGGCGATGCAAGCATTTACCAGTCAACGGGATGCCACCACGCCAGATGAGCTGTGGCTACTTGAGCATCCGCCGGTATTTACCCAAGGTTTGGCGGGTAAACCGGAGCATATTTTGAGCCAAAGCGCGATTCCGATTGTGCAGATCGATCGCGGTGGACAGGTGACTTATCATGGCCCCGGGCAGCTGATTGCGTATTTATTGCTCGATTTACGCCGGCATAAATTGGGCGTGCGCGACTTGGTGCGCTTGCTCGAAAACAGCGTGATTGCGGTTTTAGCTGATGAGGGCATTACCGCCTATGGCAAAGTGGATGCGCCGGGCGTGTATGTGATGCTGCATCGTGAGGGCTTTGATTTTGAAGCTAAAATTGCCAGTTTGGGCTTACGGATTAAAAATGGCTGTTGTTATCATGGCTTGGCATTGAATGTCAGCATGGATTTGGCACCATTTCAGCAAATTAATCCATGTGGTTATCAAGGCCTGCAAGTCACGCGCATGCTCGATATGGGGATAAACAAGACACCCGCAGATTTGTTCGGTAAAATGGCCGACAAAATTCTTCAACAAATCAAGCAATTACCCACATAAAAAGTATGGTAATTCGGACGATATGACAGATCAAACCAAAGAAGGGGCCAGCGCGCCCATCAGCAAACCGGCAAGTAAAGAAATCGGTGTTAAGTTAAAAGGCGAAGCAAAAACCGCCCGTATTCCGATTAAAATCGTTCAGCTTGAAACCAAAATCAAAAAGCCCGAATGGATTCGTGTGCAAGCGGCTAGCCATAACAGCCGCTTTTATGAGATCAAACAGATTTTGCGTGAGCAAAAACTGCATACCGTTTGTGAAGAAGCGACGTGCCCGAATATTGGTGAATGTTTTGGTAAGGGTACCGCTACCTTTATGATTATGGGCGACATCTGTACGCGGCGCTGCCCGTTCTGTGATGTGGGCCATGGTCGGCCGAATCCGCTCGATGAGAACGAACCGCGCCATTTGGGCGAAACGATTGCCGCGCTAAAGCTCAAATACGTGGTCATTACCTCGGTCGATCGGGATGATTTACGCGACGGTGGCGCAGCGCATTTTGCTGAGTGCATTCAAACCACCCGTCAATTGAGCCCAGAAACGCAAATCGAAGTGCTGGTTCCAGATTTTCGTGGTCGTGTCGAATTGGCGCTAGAAACATTCAAAGACGCTTTACCGGATGTGATGAATCATAATTTAGAAACTGCACCGCGCCTGTATAAGCAAGCGCGCCCGGGTTCGGATTACCAGCACTCATTAGATTTGCTCAAAGAATTTAAACGTCTGTATCCAGCCGTTAGTACCAAATCAGGCATTATGGTCGGCTTAGGTGAGACCGATGAAGAAGTATTCCAAGTGATGGCCGATATGCGCGCGCATGATATTGATATGATCACCATCGGTCAGTATCTGCAACCATCGAACGGCCATTTGCCGGTGCTGCGTTATGTGCATCCAGATCAATTCAAAGTCTTTGAAAAACACGCTTATGAACTGGGCTTTAAGCATGCGGCAGTAGGCGCAATGGTTCGTTCTAGCTACCACGCCGATCAGCAAGCGCATGGTGCAGGGGTTTAACAACCTTTAAACGGTCTTGAAATATGATTGAGTTTAAAAACGGCGCTGCTTTTGCATAGACAAAAGCGCGCCGTTTTTTATGTATATCGCAATATACGTGCATGAATACCAATGCATGTTGCTTTTTGTTCATGATTTAATCCCTCGGTTTTATGGGGTATAACGCTCGTTAGTTTTTCGATGTTAAGCTGGCGGTATATACCTTGAGGTTTTGATTATGCATGACGGTCCAAAGCATCAAATCAGCATGACGGTGTTAATGACGCCTGATATGGCTAATTTTTCGGGCAAGGTGCACGGTGGTGCTTTATTAAAGCAGCTCGATCAAGTCGCTTATGTGTGTGCCAGTCGCTACGCTGGTGCGTATGCGGTGACTTTGTCGGTGGATCAGGTGATTTTTAAACAGCCGATTTATGTCGGTGAGTTAGTGCATTTTTTAGCCAGTGTGAACTACACCGGTCGAACTTCGATGGAAATTGGCATTCGGGTGGTGGCAGAAAACATTTGCGAGCAGACCGAGCGCCATACCAATAGTTGCTATTTTACGATGGTGGCAATGAATGCCGAGGGGCAATCGCTGGCGATCGAGCCTTTAACTCCGGCCGATGATGAAGCGATGACGCGCTGGGAACAAGCCAAAGCACGTCGCGAAGTGCGCTTATTGAAAAAATAAGGCGTGTTTTAGGCATTTAACATTGTTTTTGCCATCAAATCGGTGCGATTTTTTGCTTGAAACAAGGCATGAAACGCGCCACATCGTCATGCGATGGCTGCGCTGCGTAAAGCAGACGCGGGCTAAACGTAAAGAGTCTAAGCCGTAATGCCGTTCACTTAAGTCAAGTGAGCGGCATTTTTTTCCTCTACTTCATTGCTGGTGTCGCTTTTGACGCAAAGGTACAGAGAAAATCAATCGAAAAACCCTGAATTTCCTCCGCGCCTCTTCGCCGCTGCGTTAGGTTTTCAGGGCTTGCCGTTAAGTGAACTGTATTTGAGTTTAAGCCGAGATCGGCTGTTGTTTAAGCAATTGCCGGATGGCCTGATTGGGGTGGCGCGTGGCTAAATCAAAAGCACTGCATTGTTCTCGATTTAATAGGTGGGTATCTGCATGATGGTGAATTAATGCCTGAGATACGTGCACATACCCTTGCTCAATGGCCTTGTGCAGCGCTGTGTTTCCTTCGGCATCTTGGGTGTTGAGCGCAACGCCAGCGTCCATCAATTGCATTAAAGCATCGCGCTGCCCGCGGGCTGCCGCTTGAATGAGTGGGGTTTTTCCAGCGTGGCTAGCAAGGTTGGCGTTGGCGCCATGCTCGAGTAAGAGGCGAATCACTTCGGCGTGACCATTGGCTGCGGCCCAATGGATTGCGGTATAGCCGCCGCTATCGGCCAGATCGGTTTGGGCTTGATTGGCCAGTAGTAGGCCAACACAAGCAAGATGGCCAAACGATGACGCCCAAATGAGTGGCGTTTTTCGGTAGTGATCGCGCGCGTCGATTTTCATGCCGGCTTTTAAAAACAGCACTAGCTTTAACGTTTCACCGCGCTCAGCTGCAGCAAAGAAGCTCTCTAAATTAAAAGCAATGCCGCAGGCGTTTAAGTGATTGCGGGCTTGTTTGACATGCTCCCACACGTCTGGTGCTGCTGAGTCGCTAAACCCTTGTTTTTTTTGCTCACAAGCTTGAATTAGCCGAAAGATTTCCGAAATCACAACAGCAGAAAATCCTTGGCGATTGCCGCGTTGATCAATGAGCAAAGAGCGCAAATAGTCTTCAAATTCTTCGCTACCCGATGCCGCAGCAATCAAGTCGTGTAAATGCGGGTGTAGTTGTGCCAAATGATGCGGGTAGTCTGATTCTTGACCATTGAGCAAATCAAGCAATTGCGGGTTCACAGCGTATTTCCATTAAGCGAGCATGCCATGCATTCATGGCGAAACAAACCCTGTATTTTAACGGTTTAAGCGGCGATCGTCACAAAATACATTGGCCTAGCTACTGCCTTGGGATTGAATGGGGACTAAGACTCATGGTCTAAAGAAGGGTTGATATGCTGTGAGGGAAGTTGTGGGGTTAAGCAATGTGGGTTGCCGTAAATACAATAGCCATTACGGCCTGAGCGCTTAACTTGATACATGGCTTGATCGGCTTTGTTGATTAGCATATTGCTGCTAGTGCCATGCTGAGGCGCTAATGCGATGCCAATGCTGGCGCCAACCCGATCAAAGCACTTGTTGCTGATTTCAATTGGCCGATTAATGCTGTCAATCAGCGCCTGCACCATGATCGTGAGTTGAGCTGCATCTTCAAAATAAGCCACAATCATAAATTCATCGCCACCTAAACGGGCAATTAAATCTTCTTCACGGGTAAAGTGCTGTTTCATACGGCTGGCGCTTTCTTGCAGCACTTTATCGCCGGCTTCATGCCCATACGTGTCATTGATGTATTTGAATCGGTCTAAGTCAATCATAAAAATTGCTAGCTGATTTTTACTGGCAATGGTGTTGCTGAGTAAATGCGCTAAGATTTTTTCGCTGGAATGGCGATTATGCAAACCAGTGAGGTGGTCATAGTCGGCGCTACGCCGCATTTGTTCTTCGCGTTTTTTTCGATCGCTGATGTCATAAATTAAGCATTGGTAATAAGGGATCTGTTCGTCGTTATAGCTGGCCGAAATAATCACGTGTAGCCAATCATTGCAGGTTTGCAAATCGTTAGTTGTCGCTTGATTGCGCTCGAGGCTGGCGTAGATTTGCCCCCAAAGTCGATACGGCTGGGCAAATAATCGATCAATCCATTGGCCACTTTGTTGTGCTTGGGCATAAAT
The DNA here is from genome assembly GCF_019665785.1 of Deefgea piscis. Taxonomy (NCBI): domain Bacteria; kingdom Pseudomonadati; phylum Pseudomonadota; class Betaproteobacteria; order Neisseriales; family Chitinibacteraceae; genus Deefgea; species Deefgea piscis. The sequence goes on along the minus strand of NZ_CP081149.1, from coordinate 2,625,268 downwards.
GGTTTCGCCAAGTAGTTTGGCAAACGCTGGGTTGGCTAAGATGAGCCGACCTGATTCGTCCAGTAGACCAATGCCGACATTGGCACTTTCAAAAATGCCCCTAAATTGCTGCTCAAGCTTGGTAATTTGCAAGCGCAGTTCACGTTCGGCATGAATCACCTCGCTCACCATATTGAGCAGATAGTTAATGTGTTGCGTTAATTGAGTAAGTTCATCATAGGCTTTGTCGTTTAATTTGGGTAATCGATCATCGGTAGCGGGTTGGATGGTTTGTAATCGACTCGATAGCTGGGTAAGAGGCCGGCTGAGCTTAAAAAAAACGACAATATAAACCACTAAGCCAATTAATAAAGACAGGATAAATAAGGAAATTGCTGTATCGATTGACCGTGTTTTGGCACGGAGATTCATTTCAGAAGTGTTGATTTCTATGGTGATATATCCGGCAATACTGCGCTCATCTAACGGCTCGTACAGCGGTAGTTTTAATTCGACATCGTTAGATTTTTTTCCGGCGCTAATGAGTAAGTGATTGTGACCATTGATTGTGGCGTGCCGAATTAATGGGTTGAGAATCAAGCTATTAACGACATCATTGGCGATTTGTTGATTGCCGCTAAAAGCAGCAACGGCGGCGGTTTTTTCAACCGCCGCCATTAGGTTTTTGATGTCTGAATAACTGTGTTTGATTTCGCTGGCGTAATTGAGTTGATACACAATAAAAGAAGAAATTGAGGCCACTAAAATCGCACACAGCGCAATAGTCACTGAAAGTTTGTAATGGATGGTTTGTCGAAAAGCCATATTTATTCTTATTCCAGTTTAAGAACGACTTTTACCCCACTATTGCTGGGTAAGCTATTGGCCTCGATAAATCCGATTTGATTTTGATTGAGGCTAATGCTTTTTATGACTGAAGTTTGATCAGCCAGCCGCCGTGGCGGTTTTTGTTGACCGGCAAATTGCAGTCTAGCCCAATATGCATCAATTTTAACTAAAGGTTTGCCAGTGAGCGCAAAGTAAAAACGGCGTCGCAATTCATCTGAATTAATTTCAATGGGCTGTAATGGCGTGTTGTTGCCCAGTAGTCGGCCTAAATAGACGTCACTGACTTGTTGAGGGGTTAAGGTTGAAACGTTACTTTGCTGATGGGTAATCACCCAAAGTTCTGCGTTGGCTGAATTTATACACAGGGCCATCAGTGTGATGAGTAGGCTATTTTTCATCATGTCGGCCTAAAATAAACCGTCAAATGAAAGGCTAAAGACATTGGCTTTTAATCGCCCTGGCTGAGCATTGCCATTATCCCATAAGCCTTTACCACCATCGGCCGCGTGAATTCGGTCGTATTGAAATTTGAGTGCCATTCTGGGGTGAAAATCCCAGCGAATACCAATCGAGTAAGTCTGTTGATCGGTGTATAAACTATTCAGAAATTGGTTGGTACCCGCAGCTAAATTTTGACTTGCCATTGCTAACTGCGGGGGTAATGGCCCTTGAGGTAATGGTGCACGATAAGGCGCATTTTTCGATTTGGCTTGGCTAAGTGTGATATAGGGTTGAAAAGCATCAATGCGATAAGCTGCGCTCAGATAAGCACCCTCCATATGCCCATAAATTGCTGCTTCCGATTGCATACGGCCCCATTCGCCTTGGAACCACCAAGGGCCATTGTCATAACTGGCCCCCAGTAATAAAAACTTAAGCCGCCCTTTAATTTTTAAATCGTGCTGAATTTGCGCGGCACTGGGCCAAAATGGGCTAAGTTGGCCTAGGCCACTAGACAGTAAATCACTGCCTGGCACTTTGCCCTGCAAATTCATTTGTCCGACCGAGGCACGTAGATGAAAGCGCTCATCGCTCCATTCGAATGAAGCACTGGCTAAGTCATCACCATGAACTCGAAAATCACCCACACCACTGCGTAGTGTTGAACTAATTCGACCTAGATTTCCTTTGAGTTTGAGCTCGCCATCGCCTAATTGTTGACGAAATTGCAGGTCGGCACCGTTGTATTGAAAAAATGGGATTAAGCCATAAAAATCTTGCACTGGCCGCACCCAAGGATAGGTGTAGCCCACGTTGCGAAAATCAGACAGCATAAACATGTCTACGCTGAGTCGGCCGACACGCAGGCTCCAGTTTTCATTGGGACGATAGCGCAAAAAAGCCCAATCGACGGCATCTCCATTGGCATAGTCAACGCCTTCACGTGCTGTAACTTGCAGAGCCGCGCTCCATTGTGGTGTGAAATCGGCAAGTAGTTGTACACCGACTCGGCTATCGGTTCGGGCCGATGTCTGGCTGTGATTGGTTCTTGACTGCGAAAGGTCGCGAATATATTGACTTTGGCTGTCATTGTGATTGATACCCAAGGTATAAAAGCCACTTACACTGAATATATCGGCAGAGCTGAGGTCTTTCTCGTCAAGATTAAGGTCGGGTTGATTTTCTTCTGCACTCGCGGTGGCGGCACAGAATATTAAAAAACTGAGGTAAATGAGAGTTTTCACAACTCAGCCTTGTTATTGAGTTTTACGCTGCTCTCAATTTGGCTGATGAATAACCTATTTTCAAGGTAAGTTTTTGTTTGCTTTGGCGACAGCAATTATTGGCCGTAAAAAAACCGGCACGTTAAAGTGCCGGTTTTTGCATGCGCTTGCCAAGGCAAGACGGGTATTACATGCCCATGCCGCCCATACCACCCATGCCGCCCATATCTGGCATGCTAGGAGCGTCGTCTTTTGGCAATTCAGCAATCATGCAGTCAGTGGTTAACAACAAGCCAGCTACAGAAGCTGCGTGTTGCAAGGCAGAACGCGTTACTTTAGCTGGATCGAGTACACCCATTTCAACCATGTCACCGTATTCGCCAGTCGCAGCGTTGTAACCAAAGTTGCCTTTGCCTTCTAATACTTTAGCCACTACAACGCTAGGCTCGTCGCCAGCGTTTTGTACGATTTGACGCAATGGCGCTTCGATCGCACGTAGAACGATTTTGATACCTGCGTCTTGATCAGCGTTTGAGCCTTTCAATTCGGTGATGGTAGAGCGAGCGCGCAGCAATGCAACGCCACCGCCAGCAACAATGCCTTCTTCAACCGCAGCGCGAGTTGCATGCAATGCGTCTTCTACGCGGGCTTTCTTCTCTTTCATTTCCATTTCAGTGGCTGCGCCAACCTTGATGACTGCAACGCCGCCAGCCAATTTGGCTACGCGCTCTTGCAGCTTTTCACGATCGTAGTCGCTAGTTGAAGCTTCAACTTGTTGACGAATCGTCGCCACACGCGCTTTGATCGCTGCCTCGTCACCTGCGCCGTCGATGATAGTGGTGTTTTCTTTACCCACTTCGATGCGTTTAGCTTGGCCGAGCATCGACAATTCAGCTTTTTCTAGCGTCAAGCCCACTTCTTCAGCAATTACAGTACCGCCAGTCAAGACTGCGATATCTTCGAGCATGGCTTTACGACGGTCACCAAAGCCAGGGGCTTTAACAGCAACAGTTTTCAAGATGCCACGGATGTTGTTCACAACCAAAGTTGCGAGTGCTTCGCCATCAACGTCTTCAGCAACGATCAACAATGGACGGCCAGCTTTAGCTACGCCTTCCAAGATCGGTAGCAAGTCACGGATGTTGCTGATTTTTTTGTCAAACAACAACACGAATGGGTTGTCGAGCAAAGCGATTTGTTTTTCTGGATTGTTGATGAAGTACGGGCTTAAATAGCCACGGTCGAACTGCATACCTTCAACTACGTCCAGTTCATCTTCCAAGCCTGAGCCGTCTTCAACGGTGATCACGCCTTCTTTACCGACTTTTTCCATTGCAGCAGCGATTTTTTCGCCGATGATTTCGTCAGAGTTAGCCGAGATTGAGCCAACTTGAGCGATTTCTTTGCTCGTAGTGCATGGTTTAGAGATGTTTTTAAGTTCAGCCACCAAAGTGATCACGGCTTTGTCGATACCGCGCTTCAAATCCATTGGGTTCATGCCGGCAGCAACGTATTTCATGCCTTCTTGCACGATGGCTTGTGCCAATACAGTGGCAGTGGTCGTGCCGTCACCAGCGATGTCCGAAGTTTTAGAAGCCACTTCTTTAACCATTTGCGCGCCCATGTTTTCGAATTTGTCTTTCAATTCGATTTCTTTGGCAACTGATACACCGTCTTTAGTGATCGTTGGTGCGCCGTATGAACGCTCAAGCACCACGTTACGGCCTTTAGGGCCCAAAGTCACTTTAACGGCATTGGCCAATACATTGACACCAGCAACCATTTTTGCGCGGGCGCTATCGCCAAACATTACTTCTTTTGCAGCCATTTTTTATTCTCCAATCATTATGTAGGGTGGATTAGCGCTAGCTTTGCCTGCGCGTAATCCGCCGAATTTTCGGAATTACTTAAGTCTTATTCAACAATCGCGAAGATTTCTTCTTCGCGAACAACGATGAGTTCTTCGCCGTCGATTTTTACGCTTTGTGCGTATTTGCCGAGCAATACTTTGTCGCCAACTTTAACCGTCAGCGCTTGAACGCTACCGTTTTCCAATACTTTGCCAGCACCTACAGCAACCACTTCACCCATGTCTGGTTTTTCAGCGGCGCTACCAGCGAGCAAAATGCCAGATGCAGTTTTAGCTTCAGCTTCAACACGTTTGATGACCACACGGTCGTGCAATGGACGAATTTTCATGGGTTTAAAACTCCTGAGTATTGAACAGTCGTTAGAGGTATAAATTTGTTTGTACAAGCAGATGTTTAGCACTCTACTTGCCTGAGTGCTAAATGGTAGGGGCGAGGCGGTTCTTTTTCAAGAGCTGGCGCGGTTTTTTTTATTGCACCACGCCGGGCAGCACGCTATTGGGGGTATGGGGCTGAGCCGTAAAAAAATCAATGCAAACCATGCTATACGTTAAGTCGTTTTCCATTCAAAATGGCGCATTGTTTTTCAGTTGAAATGCCAAATACTCAGTACTTTGGTCAAATTAAGGATGCTGTGAATGAAACTCGGTTTCAAAATTGCACTCTCTGCAGCACTGATCGGTGCGGCAGCGCTAGTGTTTAATGCCTTTAGCGCCGCAGAAAAAATGCCGCTCAAGCAAACGATGACCACGATGGCGGGTAAGCCGATTCAAATTGCCGATTATCAAGGCAAGGTGGTGCTGGTTAATTTTTGGGCCACCAGCTGCACCGGTTGTATCGCCGAGATGCCAGGGTTGGTGAATGCGCAAAATAAACTGGGTAAAGACAAGTTAGTCACCATCGCCGTGGCGATGAGTTATGACAACCCGACGTATATTCAAAACTATTTGGCCAAAACGCCGCTGCCTTTTGAAATGGTGTACGACCAAAGTGGCGAAGTTGCGCGCGCCTTTGGTGAAGTGCAATTAACGCCAACTTCGTTTTTACTCGACCCAAAAGGGCGCTTGATTAAAAAAATCGTCGGCGAGCTCAGCGAGCAGCAATTGATTGATATCGTGAATCAGGCGCATGGCGCCTAGCTGATTGAGTGGTGCGAGATGTAAAAAATGGCGCGAAATTCGCGCCATTTTTATTGCTATCAAATGTCAACAGACGAGGCTATGTGCAGATTTGGTGATGATGCTGTGCCGCAGGCACTTACAACCGTCAGCACCAAGTCTGAATATCGCCCCGGACCATTGGGTATTTTAATCTAAACTATTATCAATATAGCTTAGCGAGCAATACCTTGCTCAATTGCTTGGCTGACGCGGGCGAGGTCGGTCTCTTCAATTTGCCAGTGCGTCACCAAACGCATTGCGCCGTGTTCCGGTGGATTGGCTTTAATATTGGCATTGGCCAAGCTTTGCATCAGCTTATCGACATCAATCTCGCGGCTAAAGTTAAACCACACCATATTGATTTGCACCGAATCCAGATCGATGACAATGCCGTCAATTTTTGCCAATTGCGCGGCTAATAATTTAGCGTGGCGATGATCGTCCGCTAGGCGCTCAGTCATTGCATTGAGTGCCAATAAACCGGGCGCGGCCAATACGCCAACTTGGCGCATACCGCCGCCGAGCAATTTACGTTTTTTGCGCGCTTTGGCAATCAGCGCATGGCTGCCGGCCAAGATCGAGCCGACCGGTGCGGCTAAGCCTTTGCTTAGGCAACACATCACGCTATCGCAATATTGGGTGATGGCTTTGACATCGACTTGTAAAGCGCTGGCGGCATTAAATACCCGCGCGCCATCTAAATGCACTGGCACGCTTTCGGCCTGCGCCACTTGCCAAATTTGCTGCATGGTTTCTAGCGCAATTACCCGGCCATTGGAATGGGCATTTTCGACGCAAATTAACGCGGTTTTTGGCTCGTGAATATCTACGCCATGGCGAATTTTTTTGCGGATTTTTTCGGCATTCATCGTCCCTAAGTCGCTATCGATGGTTCTAAGCTGTACGCCACTAATCAAGGCGGCGCCGCCAACTTCATGCCAAACGATATGGCTATCATCGCCAACAATGACTTCGTCGCCCGGTTGGCAGTAGCTCAAAATCGCCAATTGATTGCCAAAAGTGCCGGTTGGCACGAATAAGGCGGCTTCTTTGCCTAAGCGCTCAGCCGCAGCCGTTTCGAGGGCGATGACCGTTGGATCGTCGCCATACACATCGTCACCCACAATGGCCTCGGCCATGGCGGTGCGCATGGCGGCAGTAGGGTGGGTGACGGTATCGCTGCGTAAGTCGAGAATTTTCATTAGAAAGGCCAGAGTGAAACAGAGGAGAGCCTCAGTCTAAAGTTCGCTGCGCGCTGGCGTCAATCATTCTGACGCCGCTTTGCGGGATGAATAATTACACTTGCGGGGGATGTTGGTGTTGGGCTTGCTCGCAGCGCAAACGCAGTTGGCAAGCCAAACGCCAACAGACCCGAGGTTGATGCTGTTAAAATGCGGGAATTGAAATTTTAGGTTTTGTTATGACAGAGCAAACGCTTCCCCAGCACGCCAATCAAGCCTTGTTAGATCGCAGTTTGGCGGCGGTTTGGCATCCGTGCACGCAAATGAAGCGCCACGAAACTTTGCCGTTGATTCCAATCTCCCGTGGCGATGGCGTTTGGTTGTATGACGCCGATGGCACGCGTTATCTGGATGCGGTATCGAGCTGGTGGGTGAATTTATTTGGTCATAATCAGCCACAAATTAAAGCGGCGATTACGCAGCAAATGGATCAACTCGAGCATGTGATGCTGGCGGGCTTTACCCATGAGCCGGTGGTGGCGTTGTCCGAGCAATTGGCCGAGTTGACGGGCTTGGGCCATGTTTTTTACGGCTCGGATGGCGCGTCGGCAACCGAAATCTCACTCAAAATGGCGGCGCACTATTGGCGTAATCTAGGGTTGCCCGCCAAAAACCGCTTTGTGTATTTGCAAGACAGTTACCACGGCGAAACGATTGGTGCTTTATCGGTGACCGATGTGCCGATTTTCCGTCAAGCCTACTCGCCCTTGGTGCGCGAGAATTTTGCCGTACAAAGCCCAGATGCGCGGCAAGCCCAGCCCGGCCAAACTGCGCGTGACGTGGCCTTGTGGGCGATTGAAGACTTGGCCCGCGTGTTGGCCGCGCATCATCATGAGATTGCTGCCTTGATTGTTGAGCCTTTGATTCAAGGCGCAGCGGGCATGGCGATGTACGATCCGATCTATTTACAACAAGCTCGCGTGCTGTGTGATCAGTATCAAGTGTTATTGATTGCCGATGAAATTGCCGTTGGCTTTGGCCGCACCGGCACGATGTTTGCCTGTGAGCAGGCGCAGATCAAGCCCGATTTAATGTGTCTTTCCAAAGGCATTACTGGGGGGTATTTGCCGCTAGCGGCTGTGCTATGTACTGATGCGGTCTATACTGCCTTTTATGCTGATGAATCAGCCAAAGCTTTTTTGCACTCGCATTCGTATACTGGCAATCCATTGGCCTGCGCTGCTGCGTTGGCGACGTTGGCGATTTTTCGCGATCAAGACGTGATTGCGCAAAATCAGCGCAAGGTGGCCGAGTTTAATCGCATTTTTGCGCCACTGGCCGCGCATCCCCGTGTTCGGCATTGGCGAAATTGTGGCATGATTTGGGCTTTCGAAATTGCTGACGCTCCGGCGCAATTTGCCACGCTTTGCTTTACTGAAGCCTTAAAAGAAGGCTTGTTATTGCGACCGATTGGTCATACGGTTTATTTTATGCCGCCATATATTATGACGGCAGAAGACGCTCAATTTCTGCTAGCTGGCACGCTCAAAGCCTTGGCGCGCTGCTGCTAATCACCGAGCTTATTGTTTATGCCGTTATTTCTGACTTTACCTGATTTTGACCCTAAATTAGCGCGCTCTGTGGAAACCAATCCACAGCAGCTGCGGCAATGGCTGATTGCTTTGCCAGTTGGCAATGTGCAAGAAGCCGGACGGATGCTGCTCGATGCCTTGTCGACGTTAAATCGCATTAAGTTAGAGCCCGAAGAGCGGGTTAAATTACTGCAAGAATATCAAAATTCTTTGGAAATGCTGACTGGCGCTTTTGAGTCTGCCTATGCCTCACCCGGCTTGCCAATGAAAGATTCGGCGCGGCAAGCGGCCCAGCTGGCACTGAATTTATGGTGCGAAATTGCTTTGGGTTGGAAGCTGGCGTTAATGGACAAAGTAGAGAAAAAATTCACTTTTTTCACTTCATCCAAAATGCTGCCGGTGCTATTGCAGGCGGTGATGTATAGCTTTTGGCGCATGTACCAAGTGTGTAGCCGTTTGTTTCAACCGATGCCCAGCGGCATGTGGGGCGAGATTCATCAGGTATTTCGCTACGCGGCGGAAAATCGCTTTTTAGATGAGCGCAAAACCGATAATCCCAAAGAAAAATCCGCCCGACCGCTTGCCACTTTGTATAAGCAAATCCTGTTGCTGGCCTTGGCCGATCCGCAGCGATTTTCTGGCGCTGAGTTGGATAAAATTATCGAAATTATTGAAAGCTATGCGATGTATGCACACTTTCAACCGGTGAGTAAATTAAGCTCCAGCGCGGGATTTTTCTTGGTCGAGTTAGAGCTGGATCAACCGCCGCATTTTGTGGGTAATCGCTCGCTCGAGCAATTGCCCGGCCAGTCGATTTTGATTGATACCATTGAGCTGGCCAAAAAACTGCATAAAGCCGAATTGAATGTCGAAGCCAAAGTACCGCTGGCCAATGATAGGCAAAAAGTACAAATGTGGTTAGAAATCTTGCGGCGGGTGATTCGGCAATGGAGTATTTCGCCGCAGCGGCTGTATCAACGGATTCCAGCGCAAAGCCTGGTCGAAGTGGCGCTGGGTTTTCAGGCCACCGTGCAGCAATTGAACGATGGCTTGCCGCTCAGCGCGGATAACACCGCCGACGTTGCCGAGCAATTGGCGGTGATCGGTGATTTAGAGCGCCGCGTCATGCCGTGGCAAGTGGTGAATGAAAGTCCTGGCGGTTATGCCATCTTGGCGCGCGATTTGCCGACCGAGCTGGCTAAACCCGGTGAAGTGGTGGCGATTCGGGCCAGTGGTGGCCAGAGCTGGATGGTGGCGTCGATTCGTTGGTTGCAACAACGCCATGACGGGGCGACTGAAATGGGCTTGCAAGTAATGAGCGCCAAGGCGCAGCCGGTTTTGATGCGGCCATTGCAAAGTGGCGTGGCCAATCAAGTGGCGATATTGCTACCCGCGATTGCGGTGCTACAGCAAGCGCAGCGCATTATTGCGATTAAGGGCAGCTATACCCCGCTGCGTGAATTTATGCTGCTCACCGCCGATGGCGTTAGCATTAAAATCCGTAGTGCAAAGTTGATTGAGCAGCAGATGGGGTATGACTTGTTTGAATATACCAGTGCTTGAGTCGCACGCCAGCGTCTCAACCTCACCCTAACCCTCTCCCATCAAGAGAGAGGGGATGCCGCGAACCTTTAATCACGATCAACACCCAATCTGAACAAGGCAAAAATAATCGATGTATATCGATGTAGGCTATGATTCTTTTAGCTCAGAGTCAGATACGTCGGTATTTTCGTCCGCTATCTTGGCTCTAGGGTGGGCTTTGTCGTAGCTTTCAGATAAATGCTGGAAGTCTAAATGCGTGTAAACCTGCGTGGTGGCGATGCTGGCGTGGCCGAGTAATTCTTGCACGGCGCGCAAATCACTCGACGATTGCAATAAATGGCTGGCGCAGCTGTGGCGTAGTTTGTGCGGGTAGAGCGGCTCGGTTAGGCCGAGTTTTTCTTGCCACTGCCGTAGTCGCAATTGCACCGCGCGCGGCGTGAGCGGCGTGCCTTTATTGCTGACAAAAACGGTCTGCGCATTGGGGTGCGCCAATTGCGTGCGAATCAATAGCCAGCGGCGAATCGCTTCGAGCGCCATTTTGCCGATTGGCACCAGCCGCGTTTTATTGCCTTTACCGGTCACCGTGGCCATGCCATGCAATAGATCGAGATCAATCAGTTTGAGTGACACCAGTTCACTGACCCGCAGTCCCGATGAATATGCGAGTTCAAAAATAGCTTTGTCGCGTGAAGCCAGCTGGTCTTCGTCGGGCATATGCTCTAAAAAACCCACCACATCATCGACATTCATCGCCGATGGCAAGGCTGGGCGATGCTTGGGCGCTTTGACGCCTTCAACTGGATTGCTCGACCAATGAAAGTCGCGGCACATCAGCCGATAAAACGCCCGCCATGCCGATAAAGTGCGGGCAATGGATCGTCCCGATAAACCGCGACTGGCCAATTGCCGCACAAAGCCGCGCACGTCTAGCGGGCTGAGCGACGCTAAATCGCGCGCGCCAACACTATCGGCCAATAGCTGTAAATCATGCTGGTAGGCTTGATGCGTATGGGCGCTGGCGGCTTTTTCGCCGTGTAAATAGCGAAAAAAATGCGCGAAATGCGATGCTGTTTCGGGGTGTTGCTGCGCGGCGCTCGTCGGACGGCGAATCGGTTTCAAGTCAGTTCGGCCTCGACTTCGGCGTCGAGCACGGTGTCGCTCTGGCTCAGTACGGCTTGTGCCGGAACCACGCGGCGAATCACGGCTGAAACCAATTCGGCTAAACGTTGCAAGTACAGCGTGCCCATTTCCGGATAAAAGCGCTCTGCATCAGGGCTGGCCAACACCAAAATCCCAAACGGCAATTCGCCAGTACGCAGCGCGCATTGGGCAAAGGATTTTAGATCGCCCGTTTCCAGTGCAAACCAATTTAATACATCATCAGTCACGTACGGCCCACAATACGGGCTGCTTAGGTTGTCGACCAGCTTGTGAATGCTGTCCTCGACTGGGGTAAATTCCAGTAGATTGGATTCAATATTCGGTAGCCATAAGCGCAGCGCCAAATGCGGTACCGCAAAGCGCGCTTTGAGGTGGTACTCCAAAGTACCGATGATGCTTGGCAAGTCTTCGGCTTTCATTAAATCGACGGTGAGTTGGTGCAGCATGTCTGAGATATGATCGTTTTCGATGCCAAATTGCAGCAATTCACCCAGACGTGCTTCGAGTAAGCGATTTTTATCGCGCAATGTGAGTAATTGTCGCTCAGCCAAAGAAACGGCCTGACCGCGATGATGGTGCGGCACATAGATTTCGGCTAAAGCGTCGGCAAACTCATCAAAAAAAGCGGGGTTTTGTTGTAACCACTGTACGACTTCATTGGCTTGCATCTCAATATCCTTAGGTTAAAGCTCAATCGTGCCGGCAAAGACGGTCACAGCGGGACCGGTCATCATCACGGGGTGTGAATCGCCCGCCCAGCTAATGGTTAAATCACCACCTCGGGTATGCACAATCACCGTGGCGTCGAGTAAGCCACGGCGTATCCCCGCGACGACGGCAGCGCAGGCGCCAGTGCCGCAAGCGAGGGTTTCGCCTGCTGCACGCTCATACACCCGTAGGCGAATTTCATTGCGGCTTAAAATTTGCATAAAGCCAGCATTCACTTTTTGTGGAAAGCGTGGGTGGTTTTCAATCAAAGCGCCATGCAGCGCCACTGGCGCGGTATCGACTGATTCAACTACTTGCACCGCATGTGGGTTGCCCATTGATACCACCGAAATATCATAAACTTGGCCATCCACAATCAAGGGATCAATCATTGCCTCATTGGGCGCAATAAACGGGATGTCTTCGGGGGCAAAGCGCGGCGTGCCCATATTGACCGTGACATTCCCATCGAGCTCGAGGCGCGGGTAGATTACGCCTTTGGCGGTTTCCACGGCGATTTCGGTTTTGTCGGTTAAGCCTTGCTCAACGACAAAGCGCGCAAAGCAGCGTGAACCATTGCCGCATTGCTCAACTTCGGAGCCATCGCAATTAAAAATGCGATAGCGAAAATCGATGCCGGGCGTAGCGCTGCTTTCGACCAGCAGCAGTTGATCAAAACCAATGCCAAATTGCCGGTGGCCGAGCTGTGCAATTTGCTGGTGACTGAGGGCGACGGTTTGGCGCACGCCGTCGATCACCATAAAGTCGTTCCCGAGGCCGTGCATTTTGCTGAAGTTGAGTTTCATGATTTTTGCGATGTTTTAAGGTGTGCTAAGGCTACGCTGAGCCTGCCTGTCAGTGCAAGCTTGTTGAAATAGAATAATGAAAAATGCGGCCAAATTAGCGATTGAGCGTGTTGGCATCGCTTTTAAAGGCGCTGCGCCGCTTATTTTAAAGCATTCTTTCAGGGAATAAACGCTGATATTCGGTCATTAAACAACGATCCATCACGATGCACAGCCCGGCAGCTTGAGCGCGTAAGGCAGCCGCTTCGTCGCCAATCCCTTTTTGCAACCAGATCAGTTTGATGCCCAAAGCAATCGCTTGATCAACAACATCGCCGACGATTTCGCTGCGCACAAACACATCCACGCAATCGATTGGCTTGGTGACGTCGCTTAATTGCCGATGCACCGCTGCGCCTAAAATCTGCGCCTGTGGTTTGGCGGTGATCGGAATGATGGCAAAGCCCCAAGTTTGCATCCGCTGGCTAACGATATAGCTGGCCCGCTGCGGTTTGTCTGACAGCCCAACGACGGCAATTGATCGTGTTGATTGCAGTAGGGCTTTAATTTGGGCGTCGGGTGGGTTTTGGAATGGCATCGTGATTCCTTGGGTATGTGCTGCTAGGTTTTATTAAATAAGCACTTGCAGTAGATACTCATAGGCCTTAGTTTATTGAGCTGCAGTTTTACAATAAATGAATTTGAAAATAGCGGCTGAGTAAAAAACTGTAAGGCAAAAACAACAGCATCGTAGCGATGGCTGCGATACCGAGTGCGGGCCAAAAGCCAAAGCGCGTTAGCAACAATGGAAACGCCAGAAACATCGGTAATGTCGGCAGCACATACCAAAACGTATACCAAGCATGAGCACCAATTTTATCGGCGGGATTTTTTTCAATATATAACCAAATCAGCGTTAAACAGCTAACTAAGGGCAGGGCCGCCAGCAAGCCGCCGATGCGCTCAAAACGGCTGGCTACTTCAGAAATACCGACCACGACCGCCGCCGTGATCAGGTATTTGGCGATCAGGTAGCCGCTACTCATTACGCAGCAAAACCATGACGGCATCGGCTTCAACCAATGCGCCTTTAGGCAGTGCCGCAGCTTGGACTGCCGCGCGCGCTGGAAACGGTGCGCTAAAGTATTCGCTCATAATGGTATTGAGTTGGGCAAAGTTGGCCAAATCGACGACAAAAACGCCCAATTTTACGATGTCGGATAAATCGCCACCGGCTGCTTGGCAAACGGCGCGTAGATTTTGAAATACACGGTGCGCTTGCGCGTCAAAACCTTCGAGCAAGATGCCAGACGCAGGATCAAGCCCAATTTGGCCAGATAAATACACCGTGTCGCCTACTTTAATCGCTTGCGAATACGTGCCGACGGCGGCGGGGGCTTGCTCGGAATGAATAATCGATTTGCTCATTTGGAGCGCTCCTAGAGAGGGAAAAAGTCGCCAGCGGCAGCGGCGGCGATGATTTTAAGCGGGTTTTGTTTGCAGAGTTTACTGTAATTTGACTTGATTTTGACAGTGTTCTACGTAGTAAAAGCCTTTCGCCGACATAGAAGTCGGCTCAAGGCTTTGCGGGCAGCGCCGGTTCAATGGCAATGTTTAGATTGGGTTTGATGCTGTGCCGCGCTCGTCGAGTAGGGGCTTAAAACCCCGTCTAAGCGCACCGAGTGCGGAAGGGAGACAAACAGTTTTATCGTTTGGCTCACGACAATCGAGGGCATCGGGGACCGATGCGCGCTCGGGGCGCCTTTCTTTCCCCCTCTTTCTTTGGCGAGTCAAAGAAAGAGGGTCCCCGTCGCGGACTGCGACTGTAAAACAATGTGCCGCAGGCACTTAAAATCATCAACACGTAATCTAAACACCGCAGCTTCGATCACCCAGCCAGTGAGCCAATCTTATCGCCTTAGTTGTCTTTATCAAAAAAATACGCCCGCTCGCCGTGTAGTGCTTCGTCGAGCCCTTCTTCTTCTGCGGCAACGCTCACGCGTGGTTTGTGGATTAACTTCATAATCACCCAAGTAATGGCAAAGGAATACACCGCCACTAACACCACGGCAATCAATTGAATAATGAATTGATGTAAGCCGCCGTTGATGTCGTCAATCGCACGGTTGGCTAAAATCCCCACTAACAGTGACCCCGTCACACCGCCAACGCCGTGCGCGCGAAAGACTTCGAGCGCGTCGTCGTATTTAAAGCGCGATTGTAAGGTTTTAGCAAAGTAGCATGCCGTGGCGCCAATCGCGCCAATCAGTACCGCTGCCCAAGGCTCGACATAACCTGCCGTTGGCGTAATGGTGGCTAAACCGGCTATGCCACCGACTAAAACGCCAGAAAAACTCGGTTTGTCTTCAAAGCGCCAAGCGAGCATGAGCCAAACCACCATCGCCACTGCACCGGCGACTGCTGTGTTGACAAAGGCATATGCAGCCAAGGCATTGGCGGCATATGCGCCACCAGCATTAAAGCCAAACCAGCCAAACCACAGTAAACCGGCACCCACCGCTACCAACGGTAAGTTGCTGGCTTCTGGCGGGTCATTGGGCGCAATATCGCGGTGTCCCAAAAACATCACCGTGGCCAAGGCAGCAAACCCAGCGGTGGTGTGCACCACTATCCCACCAGCAAAGTCGATAACCCCGAGTTTGGCCAAAAAGCCACCACCCCAAATCCAGTGTGCTACGGGCACATACACGAGTAGCATCCACAGCACGATGAATTTGAGATACGCCTTAAAATCAAAGCGCTCGGCAAACGCGCCAGTAATCAGCGCTGGCGTGATGATGGCAAACATCATTTGGTAGGCAAAAAACATAATAAACGGTATCGATGGCGCGTAATGTGGATGGGGCATGGCGCCAATGCCGCTAAAGCCAAAGTAAGTTAAATCGCCAATCACGCCGCCGATATCGGGACCAAAGGCCAAACTAAAACCACCAAAAATCCACACAATCGAAATCACCCCCATGGAGATGAAATTTTGCATCATGATCGACAGCATGCTGCGGCTGCGCGTGAGCCCGCCATAAAACATCGCCAGCCCTGGCGTCATTAAACACACCATCGCCGTACATAAAATGATAAAGGCGGTATCGCCGGTATTAATAAGGTACATGCTGCTCTCCTATTTACGATTGATCGCTGGGCAACAACGGAGCCGCGCTTAACCACGGCTTTGTGGTGTCGGCTGATGAAGGCTGCTTAGATTATGGTACAGCGCGCATGAAACTGCTGGTTTGGGCAGATTGTAATCTTGAGGCTTTGTAGGCGAAATAAATTATGCGTGTGATTATTGCAATTAATTGTTTAAAGCTTTTTAGGTTTGTAATTAAACAACGCAATGCGCGGGACGAAAAAAAACCGCAACGGCGTAATCGCAGTTGCGGTTTTTTGAATGTTGCTATGAATGAGGCGCGGGATTAGGGCCGCTTATTGGCGTTGATGGCATACGGCTCGGGGTGAACGCGGCCATTGTGTAGCAGATCATCGGCGGTATAAATATGCACGATTTCAATCAGCAATAAATCGGCGGCAATCGGTTGGCCAACTTCGATATGCTGCATTAAACGCCCTTCGAGGGCGACGGCGCAGTTTTCGATGCGCGGGGTTTTTACCGCTTGTGAGGCGGCAAACATTAAACCGAGTGCATCAATCTGCGCTTGGCTCGGCGGGATGCTCGAACCCGTGGCATGCACTGCCGGCGCATGATCATGCGATGGAATATGAATCACGCAATCTCCACCATTGAGTAGGTTTTGCGCCGTGTCTTTTTGCTCGTTCAGTCCGCTTTGATCTTGGCGACGATTGACACTGAGCGACACAATCAATGGCTCGCTACTGACAATATTAAAATAAGAAAATGGCGCGATATTGATGCTGCCGTTGGCATTGGTGCTCGTCACCCAAGCAATCGGCCGCGGCACCACGCAGTCGGTAATCAGATTGTATTTTTCACTTGGCGAGAGCGCCGTAACAGGCCATTCCATTATGTAATCCAGAGGTATATGGCGCTAGCCATTAATGATTAATTGTTAGGTAAATATACCCAGATGTTTAGCCTCAGGCAATTGGCTTAAGCCGCAAATCAAGCCGAGCGCATGGTGGTGTTCACTTAAAAAATCTTTTGACGCAGAGGCGCAGAGACGCGGAGCAAAACCAGAGCAAAACCAAAGTAAAACCAGAGTAAAACCAAAACAAGTCCCAGCTTCACGCTCCGTGCCTACTCGTGGTTTGAATGTAAAATTGGTTTTTCTCTGCGCCTCTGCGTCTCTGCGTCGGCTTTTCGATGTTGACAGCTTGCGTTCTGCTGGCACTCACCACTTGAACCGCAACGATGATGGCATCGCTATGCGGTGCATTGTACTGCGCCTTGCCGCTTAATCTGGTAAAAATCGTTCCATCAGCACATTTAAAAAGCGCTGCCCTTTGAGCGTTGGGCGTACATGGTGCAAATCGCGCTCGAGTAAGCCTTCAGTGCAGGCGCGCTCAATTTCGTAAACAATTTTACTCATTGGCAATCCGGTGCGCTCGCTAAACAGCGCAATCGGAAAACCACCGGTTAAGCGCAGCGTGTTGAGCATAAATTCAAACGGCAGCGCCGATTTTTCGATAATTTCTTCGCTTTGAATCGCCGAGCCCATCGCCATTTTGGCTAAATATTCGGTGGGCTGTTTAAAGCGCGCTTGGCGAATGATTTTATCGTGAAAACTGATTTTGCCGTGCGCACCAGCGCCAATGCCTAGGTAATCACCAAATTGCCAGTAATTTAAATTATGTTGGCTGCGGTGATCTTTGCTTGGGTGTTGCTTATAAAAAGCACTGGTTTCATAGTGGCCAAACCCTGCGGCGGCGAGTTTGGCCTCAATCATTTCTTGCATATCGGCAGCCAAATCGTCATCAGGCAGCGCCGGTGGATAGCGGTGAAACAGCGTATTGGGTTCGAGCGTTAAATGGTAGGCGCTCAAATGCGTTGAGCCGCAGGCAATCGCTTGGTCGATATCGGCCTCGGCCTCGGCCAGCGTTTGCTTGGGCAGGGCATACATTAAATCGAGATTAAAATTATCAAAGTGCAGGGCAGCAATCTCAATGGCGCGCAAGGCTTCGTCGCGATTATGGATGCGGCCTAAAGCACTTAAATGCGTAGCATTAAAGCTTTGAATGCCGATCGATAAGCGATTAATCCCCGCAGCGCGGTAGCCAGCAAATTTTTCGATTTCAAACGTACCCGGATTGGCTTCTAGGGTAATCTCGGCATCGGGGTTGAGCTTGATGCGCGCACGAATCGCCTCTAGCAAGCGGTCCATACTGGCGGCCGAAAACAAACTCGGCGTGCCGCCGCCCATAAAAATACTCGATACCGATCGGCCCCATACTTGCGGCAGATTGCTTTCTAAATCGGCAATCAGCGCATCGATATAGCGCTGCTCTGGAATGCCGTCTTTAACCGCGTGCGAATTAAAATCGCAATACGGGCATTTGCGTACGCACCAAGGAAAGTGAATATAAAGTGCCAACGGGGGCAGGGCGGTTAGGCCCGATTGCGAGAAAGAAACGGTTTGCATAGGGCCTAACAAATTAGGGCTGAGCAAGGCCAGCCCTAAGGTAAGAAATAAAACGAGGTTTAGACGTCAATCAACCGTTGCGTGGTGGCCGTATTGCAGCCCCCAAAAACGGTTATATGGGCTTATTTTGCTTTTTGGCTATTGGCAAAATTGAGCATGTCATTGAGGGTTTTAAAGTCTGGTGAGCCTTTTTTGATGTCCATCTCGCCCGCCGCTAAATAGGTAAAGTAGCGTTGGCAAGCTTGGGTTGGGCCATCTTTTTTGGTCATGTCTTCAATGATTTTATTCGATTGGTCGTTATTGGCTTTGAGTAATTCGCCGCTCACTTTTTTAGCTTCGTCGGCACCGGCGGATTCTTTTACGTAATCGAGAAAGGCAGTGACATAACCATAATGCATACCAAGATAGGCTTTATTGCGTTCGATATAGCCTTTGGTGGCCGAATTGATCAGGCCTTCGGTTTGTTCGATTTTGCAGTTTTTGGCCATTTTTTGCATCACAACCAAAGACGTGCTTAAGTTACCCGCGGCTTTATTACGCTCGGCGGTGAATGGCGATGCGACCTCGGCTTTAGAGGTGTCGCTTGCTTTGGCGGCAAAGCAAGACAGTGGCAACATCAGGGCAAGGGCAAGTAATGTTTTTTGCAATTTAAACTACCTTATTAAAAATGTAACCATCAAGACAGCAACTGGCTAATCCTGCTTAAAGCCGGATCTTAGCTGGCATCACTTATTTTTGATAGGGATTATGCACACTCTGCACGAGGCGCTGTAGTACGTCACGCATTTGGGCTTCGGACACTTCCATCAATACGCCATCTTCAAATAAGTCTTGCGCCATTTGGAGTAGCTCATCGAGGTTTTCGTTCATTACTTTTACTTTTTCGGTGCACGATACCACGCTGCCATCGTCTCTTACCCAGCGGGCCCAACGACTTTCATCCTGACTCACAGCCCAGTTTCCTTCAGTTGTTCAATTAATTTATTAAGCGCTTTGGCGCGATGCGAAATCAGTGCTTTCTCGTTGGCCGTCATTTGCGCCACGGTTTTCGCAAAGTCAGCCCGCCAAAACAGCGGATCATAACCAAAACCGCCGTCACCCAATGGGGTATTTAAGATTTCGCCAATGCAAATACCATCGGCAATCAATGGCTGAGGATCGTGGCTGCTACGCACTAGCACCAAGGCAGCATAATACCAAGCGCGGCGATCAGAGTGCGACACCATTTGCTCGATCAATTTACTATTATTGCGCGCGTCTGATTTGGGCTCGCCTGCATAGCGTGCCGAATACACGCCCGGCGCGCCACCCAGCGCATGCACACACAAACCAGAATCGTCCGCCAGCGCCGGTAAACCCGTCTCTCGCGCCGCATGCCGCGCTTTGGCCAGCGCATTTTCAACAAAAGTATCAAAGGGCTCGGGGCATTCACTCACGCCAAGCTCACCTTGCGGGATGACTTCGAGATCAAAGTCAGCCAGTAAGTGATTGAATTCTTTGACTTTACCAGTGTTATTGCTGGCTAACACAATGCGTTGCTTTGCCATTTAATAGGCCTTTTTACTTAAAATCATCAGTTCTTGTTCGCGCTTCATTTGAAAGCGGTTGAGCGTGCTCATGCCGATTAAAATTGGGCTGTTGTCGTTACTATCACGCACCACCAAATCGAGATTATACAGCGTTACATTACCGATTCTGGCTTTGGGCAACACAATCAGCCACGAGCGAATCACGCCATTGGCGGTGTGGGAGCGCATCGGCTGGCCGTTTTGATAGTTCAGCTTCAGCTGGTTGGCCACATTGGCCGACATCGATAAATGCGTAGCGCCGGTATCAATCACCCCAGTCTGGCTTTGGCCATTAATCGCCACCTCGGCGAGGTAATGCCCGCCTTGGCTGGGCGAGAGCACCACGCTACTGTCGCCATCGCTTGGCGTGGCCGCCGAAATCACATAGCCCTCGCCTAAGCCCAAACGCCGTTGCCGGCCATTACTGGCCTCAATCACCGCCGAATCGGCAGCAATCGAAATCACCTTAATGCCGCCCACCGTTTGGCCGACTTGCAAGGTTTTCTTTTGCCCATTCAACTGAAAAATCGCCTTGCTGCCCATGGTGGCCAAGAGTGTCATTTCATCGGCCATGGCCAACGGTGGTAATGCCAATAACAAGCCAGCACAGAGTGCAGTGAGGGAGCGAATGGGCAGCATGAGTTTAATCCTGACGAGATTCGACAATATTAAGCGCTTCTTCAATTAAGCGCCAATCGGCGTTTTTAAGCAAAGCTGCATCCGACAACATCCGCCGCCAATGCCGCGCACCGGGCCGGCCTTGGTACAAACCTAAAATATGCCGCGCCACATAGCGTAGCGGTGTGCCTGCCGCGAGCTCCGCATCGACAAAGCCGCGTAAATCTTCCATTACCGCGCGGCGCGTGGTTTCAACGTGCGGCGCACCATAAATCGCGGCATCTACTTCGCTTAAAATCCACGGATTATGATAAGCCTCGCGCCCGAGCATTACGCCATCCACATGCTGCAAATGCGTTAGGCTATCGGCAATGGTGGTAATGCCACCATTAATAATAATCTCTAGCGCCGGGAAGTCTTGCTTGAGCTGATAGGCATAAGCATATTTAAGCGGCGGAATATCGCGGTTTTCTTTCGGGCTAAGGCCTTTTAAAATCGCATTTCTGGCGTGCACAATAAACGTGCTGCAACCGGCATCGGCCACATGGCCAACAAAATCGCGAACAAAGCTGTAATCCTCAATCTGATCAATGCCGATCCGGTGCTTCACCGTAACGTCGATACTGCACGCATCGCGCATGGCTTTAACCGCATCGCTGACTAAATCAGGTTCCAGCATCAAGCAAGCGCCAAACGAGCCCGACTGCACTCGCTCGCTAGGGCAACCCACATTCAAATTGACCTCGTTATAACCCCATTGCTCGGCCACCTTGGCGCAATGCGCCAAATCAGCCGCATTTGAGCCGCCCAATTGCAGGGCAATCGGGTTTTCTGACGGATCAAACCGCAAATGCCGCATCGGATCGCCATGAATAATCGCCCCGGTATTCACCATCTCGGTATACAGCCAAGTGTGCTGGCTCAATTCGCGGGCGAATCGACGGTAAAAACGGTCTGTCCAATCGAGCATAGGCGCTATGCAGAATCTTCTACTTGCTGCTATGTTTGTATGTTCTTGATTTTGTTGCATTTTGTTGCCTTGTTGCGTTATTTTGTGATTTTATTTTATGCTTATTTTGAATGATTTTTAATCATTTTTAATCATTTTTAATCGTTTTTGTTCGCTTGGTGCTACAATTTTGCTACACGGTGTGCTGTGTAGCACCGGATTATAAAGTTGTGTAGCACTGAGGGTATATGGCAACAATTACAAAGCGTACCGGGCGCGATGGTACATTATCTTTTAGGGCGCAGGTAAGGGTTAAGCGCGACGGTAAAGTGATCTATTCCGAAGTTAAGACTTTTGAGAAAGAAAAGCTAGCTAAAGACTGGGCCGCGAAGGTTGAGGCGTCATTAAAGGCTGATGGTGCGATTGATCGCCGCAAGATTGCTAGGCTGACGGTAGGGCAATTATTGCGACGTTATATTGATGAGATTGGCGAGACGCAAAAGTTCGGTCGCACTAAACGCTATACGATGGAAAATTTGATCAATAAGCCCATTGCGAAAATCTTGGTTTCGGATTTAACGCCGGCTGATATTGTAGAGCATTGCAAATTGCGCCACGTTGAAGGCGCAGGCCCAGCGACAACGTCGCAAGATGTGATTTATCTGGGCTCGGCATTGGGTGTGGCACGGCCATTGTGGGGTTTGGCGATAGATAAGAGGCCAGTCGAAGACGCTTATCCAATGCTGCATAAATTGAAATTGATTGGTCGCTCAGATGTCCGCGATCGGCGAATTACGGCCGCAGAGTTGAAGGCATTGCTGGAATACGAACCTAAAGCATTTCAACATGGGCGAACACCGCCGATGTTCGAAATTATTCAATTCGCGATTTGGTCTTGTATGCGGCAAGAAGAGATCCATAGATTGCTGTGGATGGACGTGGATGAGAGCAAGCGCACTGTGATGATCCGCCAGCGCAAAGATCCGGGTAAAAAAGAGATCAACGATCAGATTGTGCCGTTGCTGGGCGATGCATGGACGATTTTGCAGCGTCAGCCAAAAACAGACGCGCGGATTTTTCCGTATAACTCTCGGAGTACCGGTGCGGCATTTCGGCGAATGTGCAAGGCACTAAAGATTGAAACGCTGACTTTTCATGATCTACGCCATGAAGGCATTAGCCGCTTATTTGAGGCAGGGTATCAAATTCAAGAAGTGGCGATGGTGTCGGGGCATAAGACCTGGGGTAGCTTGCGCCGATATACTAATTTAAGGCCAGAAGATTTACATGATAAGCATGAGCTGCAAATGATTGCAGCACGACCCAGTGATGCTGTGGTGCCTGAGCCAGCGTTGTTGCTAGAGCCGCCTAAGTTAGCTGATGTTCTTAGAAGTGACCGCCGCTAACTGTTGGTTTAGTTGGCTAATTAGCTCGAGGAGTTCTTGGTTTTGCGCTTCGATGCGGGCCAATCTGGGGGCGAGTTGCGTTTCGTCATTGAGCGATGCGTGAATGCGCCGCACCATTTCGTTGTTCAGCGAGGTTTTATTTTTTTCGGTGGCCGCGATGAGTTGTTCATGCACATCATTGGGTAGCCGAATTTGGGAGCGGACATAATCTTGGGTCATCGTGCGATGGTCGGGTTTTTATTAAGGCTTTGTCTAGTGTCATTGTGCCCCTATTTTCTCTGGTTTTATGGACTTGCGGCACGAATTGCATGTTATGATTTGTAGTGAAATTGCAACAAACTACAGGGCTACGTCAGCATATTGACTGGCCAATAAAAATGCCCATGCTGCGCTAACAGCATGGGCATACATAACAGACCCCTCGCGAAAAGGAATCATTTTGAATCATAGTGATACTACTGATGTTGCACAAGATAAAACATTGCCATGCTGTAATGATGGCGTTGATTTTGTGTTAGAAATCACCATTGAGTATTTGCCAGGTCGGTACGTTAAAGTACCAATTAGCCCATATTTATCGCAAGCTGAAGTGCGAGAATCACAACGATATTTAGCCAGCCAGTGCTTGGATTTTTCTGAGATAAAAGTGAAAAAACTTGCTGCGATTTAAATTAAAGCCGCTGAAAAGCGGCTTTTTGTTAGCTTATAAATACGGCAGTACGTTTAACCAATAATATTAATCTATTTTACGTAGTACATTCAGCGGCACTTTTGGCATGGCTTGGTTGAAGCGTTCGCGCATTTGTTCGCGCTCGTTGCGATACATGCTCAATAACCGTTCAGTGGCGGCAAAGAAGGCTGCGCCAACGGGTTCGTTTACCGCAAACAGCCCAGTGGCCACTTTTTTAAGCGTGTCGTGAATAGCTTGTTCGTCGATGTCACGGCTGCCTTTGGGCGCGCAAGCGGCGGTGGCGGCGCAGATGGCATTTTCAGCGTTAATCTGTTGCGTTAAACGCGACACCACCAGCAAATCAATCTGCCGCTCGGTGAGTTGATACAGTGGGCCAGCGTTGGCGGGCACGTCGTCGAACTCGGGTGGCACAATCGACAAGGGTCGCAAGCTGTCTTCCATCGCGTTAAAGGTTTTGATGTATTGGACTTTCCATGCCAAAGCCTCTTTACCTGTAAATCCCATTGCCAGCAAGGTGAAGCCATCGCGGGTGATTTGATAAGCGGGGTCTTTGCGTGTGCGACCAAGCCCTAGATTGGCGTCAATTTGTATGGGCTCAAAATTGAGCTGATAGAAATCGGCAGGCAAATCCGCCTTGAGTGCCTCAATGTCGCGCAGCACATTCTTATGAAGTTTGTGGAAAAATGCCGCAATGGCTTTGCTGGTGGTAACGGGTTTGCCGTTAATGATAGAAACGTCAGGCGAAGTGAGGGTATTGAGTGACATAGTCAGACTCCTATTCATGGAATTAAATCCGCGCCTCTAACGCCAATTAGAGGTGGGCGGAACTGTGCAGATTGGCGTATCGGGAATAGGAACCGACGCATCCGAAGATGCTCCACACAGTCCACCCATAGGGGTATGACCATGCAACGGGCGTAAAAAAACCGCTATATGCGGATACCCGCTATTCATCCGAGACGCCAATCTCGTGTTGCAGCATTGACTGCAACACCCGCACTGTAAACCACCAGTATCGTTTTTGGCAAGATTTGCGTTACAGGCAGAAGGTTAACGGGGCGCTTTGTACGCTGCCACATCGAATTCGGCCTGTTTTTGATGACGTCTCGAATTTTTTTAGATTTCAATTGATGGACTGCCATTTTTCAGATTTTCTTGATTGAATTAGTACGGTGATAATGTTTTGCGCCACTCAATAAAGGCTGGCCATACTTTTTGCTGCCACGAATCCTGCCTGTATGTCTCTGCCAATAGCTTGAGCGCTAGGTCTACATTACCTTGCTTAAGCGCCCGGTGAAATTGGAATTCATCACGCCAGAAATCAAAGCACCAATCATTAAAATCGGACTGCCTAGCGATTTCCCAGCGGTGCGTTTTAAATGCCAGGAGATCATTGCAAATTTGAATCATGGCGGCGGCGTCAGTCGCCAGCGGCGTCAATACCTCCCGAATGATTTTCCCTTCGGTCGCCTTTTCTTCAGCCACACGCTTGGCCGTGTGTTCCTTTTTTATTTTTTCGCCCTTACGCTGCGCGACTTCAAATTCATTGCCCAGTCTGGCCAGCAGCGCGGAGGCATCGAGCAAGGTTTTTACGTCACCCGCCCATAGTTTGGCATCCATTTCGTTATGATTGAGCACGGCGGCAATCTGCGCTAATACAGTACTCGCTGTGCGCGCTTTGCCGCGATACGTCTTAGCGACCTTGCCGCCGTCCCACTTAGACCAAGTTGCCCAGCGTTCGGTCATGTTGAGAATTCTGGCCTCGCTTTTATCGATTGGTTTAGCCATTCTTAGCTTTCCTATACAGTTTGAGTGGATTTCAACGAAGTAAGTTGAATCTCAAGTTCAACAACT